>PMNG01000195.1 GCA_003162615.1 Methanothrix sp.
AAGCGAATTTACGAATTCATAAAAACTAGAGGTAAGGTCACAAGGGAAGATCTGGCAAAGGAGTTCGCGCTCAAGCCAGGTGAGCTGGAGAACGAATTCGCAATTCTCAGGCACTGCCAACTTCTGAAAGGGAAGAAGGAAGGCGACAAAGTTTACCTGGTGCTATGGTAGATCGAGTCTGAGTCTCTTGACGGACATCATTTACAAATGGACAATTGGTTTTCACTTTTGGACGTAAAAGGAACGTTACATGAGAATGTGTGTGCCTACCTATAGTAATTTTTTTTTGATTCTGTGGCGAAGGAATATTAGAAAAATCCGGTAAGAGATATTCCAAACATGACCGAGGATAAAAGGGCCGAGCTTAAGGTAACGGGAATGGTTTGTGCAGTCTGTACTTCCGCCATTGAGAAATCCCTTCGGACTCTGGACGGAGTCTCTGTGGCCAAGGTCAATTTAGCGACGGAGATCGCATCTGTGGAGTACGATCCAGGAAAACTGAAACTCTCTGACCTGGAGAAGGCGGTAAAAGATGCCGGCTACGATGTAATAGACGAGAAAGTCGTGCTGAAGATTGGCGGTATGGTCTGCGCCATGTGTGTCGGGGCTCTGGAGATTGCCCTCAAGAAGCTGGACGGAGTTGTAGAGGTCAATGTCAATCTCGCTGCCGAGAAGGCATACGTCACCTACAACCCGAAGATGGTCTCCATCCAAGACATGAAAAAGGCCGTCGAGGACACAGGCTACCAATATCTGGGCGTGTCCGGAGAAGAGACCGCCGTAGACCTCGAGAAAGAGGCGCGCGCCAAAGATCTGATGGATAAACGTCGCCGCATCATTATCGGATTTGCGACCAGCTTCTTTTTGATGGGTTTGATGTACCTGCCACTAGATCGCGTCATCCCCATGGATGTGCTCATGGCCATTCCCATGACTTATCTGATGCTCATCATCTCAGCACCCGTCTTTGTTTATGTCAGCTATCCCATATTCAAGGCAGCTCTTCGCGCTGTGCGAAACAGAAATCTGAACATGGATGTAATGTATGCCATGGGCATAGGCGTAGCCTACGGCTCGAGCATTCTGGGAACCTTCAGAATTGTGCTCACCCCGGACTTCATGTTCTACGAGACCGCAGTAATGCTGGCTTCCTTCCTGACTTTAGGAAGATATCTTGAGGCAGGCGCTAAAGGCCGGACTTCAGAGGCCATTAAGAAGCTGGTAGGACTCAAGCCCAAGGCCGCCACTGTGCTTCGAGCTGGCCAGGAGGTGCAGGTGGCAATTGAGGACGTCCAGGTAGACGACATAATTGCTGTCAAGCCTGGAGAAAAGGTCCCTGTGGACGGGCTGATCATTGAAGGAGAAAGCTACATCGATGAGTCCATGATTACAGGCGAGCCCATCCCAGTTCTCAAGTCCTCTGGTCAAAGCGTAGTTGGAGGCACCCTGAACAAGAATAGTGTCCTCAAGTTCAAGGCCACCAAAGTGGGAAAAGATACTATGCTGGCCCAGATTATATCTCTAGTGGAGCAGGCACAGGGGTCTAGACCGCCCATCCAGAGGATCGCCGACAGGGCGGTGAGCTATTTCATACCCACCATCCTCACCATAGCCTTTGCCTCCTTCGCCATCTGGTACTTCGTCATTGGAGAGACGCTTTTGTTCTCCCTGACCAGGCTCATTTCGGTGCTGGTTGTGGCCTGCCCTTGTGCCCTGGGGCTGGCGACGCCTACCGCGGTCACCGTAGGCATAGGTCGGGGAGCGGAGCTAGGCGTTCTGATAAAAAGCGGCGAAGCCCTGGAGGTATCGGAGAGGCTCGATGCTATCGCCTTCGATAAAACTGGCACTTTAACTGTGGGTAGGCCGGATGTAACGGACATAGTAACCTTCGGCATTGACGAAAAAGAGCTAATCAGGCTGGCCGCCAGCGTAGAAAAAGACTCTGAGCATCCCCTGGCCGAGGCAGTGGTCAGAAAGGCCAAGTCTGATGGGATAGATTTGGCCGATGCCAAGAACTTCTATGCCGATCCCGGAAAAGGTGTTTTTGCTATGGTTGATAATCGGGAGGTAGTTGCCGGCAACCGGATGATCTTCGAAGACCGAGGCATCGACGTGCCTGAAAATATAGTGTCCGCACAGGCTAAGTTTGAGGCGCAAGGCAAGACAGTCATCATGGTAAGCTTGGATGGCAAAATTGCTGGCATCCTTGCCATCGCTGATAAGCTGAAGGCTACTGCAAAGGATGCCGTAGCTGAGCTGAAGAAGATGAAATTGCGTGTGGTCATGATCACCGGAGATAACGCGAGGAGTGCGTCTGTAATAGCCGGCCAAATAGGCATCGAGGATGTTTTCTCCCAGGTGCTGCCTGAGGAGAAGGCCAATGAGGTGAAGAAGCTCCAGGAAAAGGGCAGCGTAGTGGCTTTTGTGGGAGATGGCATCAACGATGCTCCAGCCCTAGCCCAGGCGGATGTTGGAATAGCCATTGGAAGCGGCACGGATGTGGCCATCGAGACCGGTGAGATTGTGCTCATGAGAGACGATCTTTTGGATGCTGTGGCTGCATTGCAGCTCAGTCGAAAAGTGATCTCGCGGATAAAGCAGAATATCTTCTGGGCCTTTGCCTATAACGTCGCATTGGTGCCTTTGGCTGCCGGAGCACTTTATCCATTCTTTGGGATAACCTTCCGGCCTGAGCTGGCAGGGTTAACTATGGCTTTGAGCTCGGTGACTGTGGTGAGTCTATCCCTCTGGCTAAAGAGATATATACCTCCTGCAAAAATGATAATAAGAAACGGAAGTGATTGATATGGCGATAGATCCGGTATGCAAGATGACTGTGGACGAAAAGACGGCCAAGCTCAAGAGCGAATATAAGGGTAAAAAGTACTACTTCTGCGCACCAGGGTGCAAGAAGGCATTTGATGAGACGCCGGAGAAGTTCTTAAGCAAATAGACAGAAATGGGAAGAGGCCCAAATAGAACTTCTAATTATCTTTCTTCTGATTATTATTATTGAATATTACTAGGTATTGTGGTAGTTGAACTCAAGTTTTCATTTTAGATATTATATAAATTCAAAGATCCATCGGTGAAGCATAATTGAACTCCGGCCAATTCCTCATCAAGATTAACAGAATTTGCGCCAGGTTGCTTTTGATATTCATGATCGTCTTCATTGTTTCGGGATATACATGGTGGAAAGGGATAATCATCACTCGGCAACTGGCCAGACATATACATAGCCAGCTTGATACTTACCTAGTTTTCTTCTTCGTTATGCATACATTGATTAGCACAAAATTTACCTCGTGCGCTGGCGGGTAGGTCATGGTTGGATGGTCAATGTGCTGCTTATGATAATCGGAGTGGCATCTTTCTTGGTAATCCCAGAAATTAGGTAATCTTTGGCTTTCAGGCTAATTGAAAAAGTTAACGACTAAATGGTTGTAAGGACCAAGAGTGTCCCCACGGATATTCCCGTTTTGGTACACTACTCTACATAGTTTTCATAATTTTTACGGAGATATCCACACGCCGTTCTGATACACCTTCATGGATGATCTTGTTTTTGCATAATTCATCATCTCGGACCAATTGCTTTTTTGAAACGGATCCCAATACAAGCCCGCCAGAGATTTCAATCTAAAGTCTGAGTAGTAAGGCTCCGGGTTGAAGGGATACACTCCATACGGTCCCGGATAAGGGCCAGGCCTGAACTGATAACTTATTGGGTTTGAGTAGAAGATCGGGTCTGTGAAGTATTGAGCTATGTCGCCGCCACCTGAACTACCGACGTATCCCCCGTCAAGCCAATCCTGTCCATATGAGTTGCCAATTAGCAGGCTGGTGAAGATAAGACAAAGGTATTTGATCATCATTAATAATACACCTTACCATAGGTTATCTCCAACATATTTAGGTTTAGCGTGAACTACCCTACCCTGAAGGGTAGGGCTTCCCATTTCATCGCCAAAACTTGCATCACTGCGATATGATGTAGCGGTTTTGGTTCATGGGCACTACGGGCTGTTCCATCCCTGCGATGGGTATGTTTCTGGAAGCATTGTAGTCTCGATCACATGAGAACCCACAATAAGGGCACTCGTGTACCCTGTCCGAGGGATCCTTCTTCACAATGCTTCCGCAACCAGAACACCCTTGAGTAGTGTTCCTGGGATCTACTTTTATCGGCTATCTTCAAGATATCGTATGTACAGGCTTAGTTGTTTGGGCAAACACATCCACAACGACCACGTTGCTAGGCTGGTTGTTCACCACGAAGTATAGCGTGTGTCTTCCAACCTGGTCGGCATAGAAGTTCATGGTATTATATCCTGGGTTGAACTGATAGGTCTTGTACTTCGGACTGGTTGTGCTGGTCTGAATCANNCGACAAGCTGTAACCAGGTTCCGACCGGGCTTACCACATACTGTGTCCAGTTTGTTGCTCCCTGGATCCAGAGGTCATTGGTCTTGGATGGCACTGAGGATACATATTGAGTATATGGCAACGCTTGGCCGTTACCGTAGATTATCTGGGATGGCGTTTTCTGTGCTATATCGAACTTGGCTGGGTTGCTTATTATCCCGCCAACTACAGGCGTACCTGAGGTTGCATAAAACCCTCTGAACGGCGAGAAAGTCGTGTCAGGAACTCCTTGGCTGTAGAAGGGAGATCCACTCGAGCTGTACCAGGGGAAGTAGTTGGTTGGCTGATTGAGCCACTGCTCCATACTCGCCAGCCCCTCATCAGGATTTGGGCCGGACCCTTGGCCCATGTTTGGACTAATATAATCTCCGCTTGATCCCATTGTGCTGCTACTGGAACCTTCGCCTAGGTAGTCCGACTGTGCGTATGCCTGAAACGCAAGGCAAAAGAGTACGGTTACTATCGTACAAAGCAAAAATTTGTTGTATCTCATTTTCAACATCATCCTTTTGGCCTCTCTATCTTAATTATGTCAATGTGAGACTTTATATTTAAGGTTAACTCAACTTGAATTCCTTATCACGCCTCTTGAATGAGATAACCAAGTGTCAATATTGCAATTAATGTTTTATATAAATCTCGTACTTAACTAGGACATATATGCTCATGAAACTTGACTATTTTGTAGATCACTCGTCTAGATCATCCTTGGTTGAAATTGGCAGGGTGAGCTAACGACATTGTATTAAGGCAAAAGCTGTGCAGAGGAGCTAGCTCGGCTTGCTCCTCATGAAGGCATTCCATTCCTCGTGATGCTCCTTGAGCACCGGGACGATCTGTTTCAGCACATCGAAGGGTATGCCTATGACCACGCTTTCATCCTCCAGGTTTGCATTCCTGGCCGATCCATCGCATCCGAGAGATATATTGACCTCGCCCTTGAGGTAGGGTGTAGCGGTGGCATCGACACAGAAAGACTGGATTCCTGCGGTGCTGAAGTTCGCCCTTCCGCCTTTAGCGTACATCTGAGCCTGGGTGACTCTCCTGGCTGCGAGGGGAGTGCCCACTACGATGACGACATCTGGGTCGAACACCATCTTATCCAGAGGAGCGACATACGTCGCTACAGTAGAACCGGAGGGCAGGCGGGGCATGTTAGCGGAGATCTGGCACCCAGCCTTCTTCGATGCGCACTTGTGAAGCTTCTCAAAGTAGAGCGTTCCTGAGGAAATATTCTCCGGGCATTCCAATAGGCCGAGGCCAGCTGCCCCACCCTTGCACTTATGATAATCAGCATGTGCAAGGAAGCTCTCACCATTCAGTCTAGCTCCTTGGACCATCTGGCAGTAGTTAAGGGGCCTCTCTGAAACCATTATTCCTTTGGGTATGTCTTCCTCTCGTTTGAATAGAGATATACCAACTGGGCTATCCTTTATCCCAAGTGAAGCCTTTAAAACATTGGATATTTCATTAAGGTTCATTTATAACCTCCTAAAGAGAGTATTGTGCAAATCGACATTTCTCCTTTGCGCTCGACCCGTGAAGTAGATGCCATTGTGAAAAAGAGCTGAGGGTAAAAAAGAATGTGTCCCACTCCAGGCGGATGCTCCTGCAGTAACGCATATCATCATTAAACGCCTCTCTAGGTTGAGAATAATTATGTCAAAATGCGACTTTATATTTAAGGTTAAAGCGTTAACTCAAAAATCCGTACCACTTCATCTTGAATGATGGTAAACCGATTTTCAATATTGACAATCACAAATTCTATATGAATCTCACGCTTGATTGATTTGCAGAATCTTTTTTAATTTCTGTCAGCAGATCTTTGACTATCTTATCAAGCGATTCGGCCTCTATCTGCACCGTCTCCACGCCTGCATCAGCAAAGGCATATCCTGGGCCTTTTCCGGAGAGATTCTCTCTGGTCAGGACCACGTCCGGCTTATGGCCGAGCAGAAACTCCGCCACCCTCAGACCTCGACCCTTGGTCAGGTCTCTGTAGGGGTTGGCCAGCACATCTCGTCGAGAGACGGCCTTGCGTTGCAGATCTATCTCCACTAGACTAAAGAAAGGAGCCTCTCCGAAGTGGATGCTAATCTCGCCTTTGGCATTGGCCAATGGAAGAACGTAGCGAATTTTTGTCCTGATCTGTGGTTCGTAATGTATTAGAACTCGATCCACATGGGGCACCGCTTCCCGTATCTTTTTCTCCATAAGCTCGCTTGCCTGGTGCGCTCTCTTCAGGTCTGTGATACGCAGCGTCACATCAACCTCAACAAAGAGATACCGTCCTGAGTTGCGGGCTGTGACCGCCTTTACAGCACTAACAGTCGGTTCAGCCTCGACTATGGCCCGGATTTTCATCAAGGTCTGAGCGTCCACAGAGGCATCCAGGAGCACCCGCATCCCGTCAACCAGGATGTTCCATCCTGCTTTGATTACGAAAATAGCGATAACTAATGCGGCGATTCTATCCAGAGGAACGCCATATCGCTGACCAAGCAAAGCGAAAAGAACTATGGATGCAGTAAGGGCATCCACTTTGAACTGGCTGCCATCTGCAATCAGGCTTGGAGAATTTGCTATTTTTCCCACCCTCGCCTCAAAGCGGCCGAACAGAAGCGGGGCTGGGATCATGAGACCAACCGCTAATAGAACCCATCCGCCGTAGGGATTTATTAGGCTCTCCGTAGTCAATGCTTCCCGTACGATCTCGTAGGCCGTCAAGAAAAGTAATAAAGATATGAGAATTGAGACCAAATTCTCTACTTTGTAAAAGCCGTATGGGAAGCTACTGCTCTTCCAGTTAGATATGATCAAGCCCATTATCAGGGCTAGAGACCCAAAGACATCAACCAAAGAGTGTATAGCATCGGCACGCAGAGCTAGGCTCCCTGTAACCACGGAGAGGGCCAGCTTAGCAAATACTAGAGATATGTTTAAAATCAGAGAATATAAGGCTACTCGGCGTATTGCAGATTCGCTTCTACTGAACCCATTCCAGAACTTGTTCATGATTTTCCTCAACGTCTTTTCTTCAGGGCAAGAGATATGTCGTATAAATCAAAGTGCATCAACCATATAAGTTTCTGGCAAGATCAAAGAAAGCGAGGGGACTATAATAAGCGTCATTGAGATTGCCTTTTCCTCGATTCATGATCTATGCTCTTTCTCCGATAGTTATGTTATCCCTAATCATAGTATAGATTACAGCATTAGCCTCCAAAAAGTATTTAGATTATAGAAACCAAGTATTTTGAAATCTTTCGGCACTTAAATTTCAACCGGAGGTAAACACAAATGTGTTGTCATAATAGCGATAAACACGAGCACAAGCATAAGCATGGGTCTGGAGAAGAACATTCTCATGAGCATTGTCATGATGAAGAACATCATCATGAGCACCATTGTTGCCACTGAGCTAGTGCAACTATTTCTCATGAGAGTATTTTTTATCCATACCGGTTTTCATTTTTGAGCATGATTCTTTGGGCTAATGCTTATCTAGGTATAATCTTAGCTTCTGAAGCATTGTTTTTTCGAACTTTTCCTTGAACTTAGTCGGTACTTCTGCTACAATTAGCTGGCCGTTTTCATACGCCTCCCCAAATATTTCCAAGCCTCTTGCTGTTTGTAGGTATACAGCGCATGTACCTTTTTCAGGTCCAGCCCCAACAGACAAGTCTGCAGCGCCGGGTATGAAGTCACGGCACTTCTTGCACCAAGGAATTGAATATTCGTGCACTTCCTTGACCGGCCTTTGGAAAACGGTTTTCTCGACTTTATCTATGAGCCTGAGTTCCTTGTCAACTTCAAATCTCTTAACGTCTTCTTTTTTTATTCCTTCGCCTACATAATTCCAGAATTTCTCTGGATTGAAACTGCCAAGACAAAAAAGCCCTATTTTCAGGTAAACCTCATCAAGTTTTACCATATTGGATCCCGAGTCGAGAACTTTTAGTTCACCTGGTGTGACTACTATTCCAATATTCCTGACGGCATCTATTGCTTTTCTGACCATCGCTCGATAGTCTCTGTTATTTATAGGAAAATAAACGCTTCCTACATATTTTTTCAGCTCGTGCGAATCGGTCGCGAGGACAGGAAAAGTATTCCAATGAACATCCTTCCCCACAACTACCGCTCCGTTTATTATACCCTTATCCAGAGCATATCCCAAAAGGCTTGTTACAACACCACCATCCTGTACATTTGGAATTTTCTCAACTGCTTTTGCTTGATAAAGCGAGCCTATTTCAAACTCCATGGATTTTTCGAATCTTTGAGCAGATTCTTTTAGAGTACTTCGTGTATAATTCATAATTTAAACTCAAGAGTCTTTTCGATAATATATGGGACTTTCAAGGGTAAGAACATACTGCAAAGACATAATTTGGAAAATTAGAGGTGCGCTCTCAAGCCAATTTCCCGATAAGAACCTTTAATGCGAATTCCCCAGCATCTCTTTTTGTTCTTCTTCAGTGATCTTGGCTAGAACTTCATCCGGGAACCCAGCGAAGATCGCCTTACCGTTACGCATGAGCAGTGCCCTGTCGCAGACGTTCTTTACGAAGTCCAAGTCATGGCTGACTATGACAAAGGTTTCTCCCAATTCCTCTCTGGCATTGAGTATGGATTTGGTGACCTCAATTTTGGTTATAGGGTCCATGGTGCCGGTGGGCTCGTCGAGAATCACAATGCTTGGCTCTTTGATTAGGACCTGGGCCATGGCGATCCTGTGTCGCTCTCCCTCGGAAAGCTCATCAGGCATCTTGTCCAGAACCGCCTCAGCTTGCTCATCCGTGAAGCCGACTGTTGTCAGGGTGTGAATGGCCTTTCTTTCTGCTAGCTCGAAAGGCAGAGCCAGACCGATAGCCTCTGTGAGGTTGTCGATTACGGTTCTTGCCCCGACCATTGGACCCCAGGATGTTCATGTCCACCCACTCGTCTCCCACTCTGACCCAGGCGTTCCCAGAAGTGGGGGTGATGATTCCGCTTATCATCTTGGACAGGGTGGTTTTTCCTCCGCCGCTCATTCCGACAAGGCCGAAGATCTCGCCTTCTTTCACATCAAAGCAAACAGAATCCACTGCCTTGACCACTCCCCGGTCTATACTGATGTACCTCTTGGCCAGATCTTTTACCTTAATTATCGGTTCTCCAACCTTTACAAGTTCTCGATGACCCAGCTCGCCTGCCATCAAAAGGAACTCAGCGGCTACATCCTTGGGATCTCCCATGCACTTGATCTCGCCCTGGTCCAGAAGCACCGCCCTATCGGTTAGATCGATCATCACATCTTCCCAGTGGCTGGTGATGATCAGTGTCATTTTGAAATCCTTGACTGCTCTTCTTATTGACTCATGGACGACCTCAGCGGTCGAGGGGTCGAGGGTTCCTGTGGGTTCGTCGGCCAAAAGCAGCATTGGCGACTTGGCCAACTGTCGTGCCAGCACTACGCGCTGTTTTTCTCCCCCGGAGAGTTCCCTGGCAACGTGCATCATCCTGTGGGAAAGGTTGACCTCGTCTAGGAGGTCGGCGGCCTGTTGGATGCTTATATTGTCTCCTGATTCTTCCACCGCTCTCATGACGTTGACTATAACCCGCTCGTCGCCGTAAAGGGCAAAGGTTCTCTGAAGCATTATGGCGACTCTTCTCACAATGTCTCTTCTCAGAGGGTCATTGACGTCCAGAGCCACCAAGTCTGCATCTTTGGGCTCTAAAATTCCTCCACATCTACATTTTTGTCCGGCGTGGCTGGGAGGTTCTACTTGCCGACAGGCGTTGCATCTGGCCACATGGTAGATAACACTGCCACTGGTGTCCGGGAATGTCTCCACACCTCGGAGCATGTGCATTAAAACGCTTTTTCCCGAGCCACTCTTGCCGAGAAAGCCAACCGACTCGCCCTCCCCTATGTCCAGATTGATTTTGTTGAGGGCTTTTACATCACCAAAACGAACTGTCAGATCCCGGATCTCGATGAAAGGTGCCAAACTATCATACCCCATGGATTGAGCGTGAAGCAGTATTCTTTGCGCTATCGCTTGAATTGCTAAGCAGGATTTGGCTGATGTTTTCTGTAATCAGGCCAGTCACGTCTAGCCCGGCCTCGGCCTGAGCAGCCTGTATCCCAGCTCTGCCCAAGAATCCGACGCTGGAGTTGGGAGATGATTTTGCAGTCATCTCAACGACTGGGAAAAATGGGCACAGACCATGCCTGGTATCAACAGGTGCATCAAGGCCGTATGCCCCTGCAGTAAAGCATATCTTCATTGAACGCCTCTCTGTTCTTTTGGAACAATTATGTCAGAATGCGACGTTATATTTTAAGTTAACTCAACTCTGGATCCATCACTCCTGTTCGTTGGATAAGCCGTTTTCTCTTGAGCATCCCCTCATGACTTGAAGTTATGGCAACAGGCTGACATCCGGAACTTGAATGCAAAAAGAAATTGAATATTTACTCCTATGAGCTCCTAAATGCATGTCCGAAGAAGATATTGAGAAGTGCCGAAAGGACCCGTTTTGCACAACAAAGTTCGCTGTAATCCAAGCAGCAAGCCAAAATATGTTACATGCTTCGGGCATGAGCAGCCGGATCATATGAATTTCATGGCACCTAAAGCAGGAAAAAGACGGACGGGGTCAGGACTCCCCTATTGAGTGGATAGTGGTGGCCAATTTTCCCGTGCCTGGGAGACCATATTCGTCCCTCCAGCATTTCTTTCTTGTTATCTATTTTATCAATTCATACCATACGTCTTCAGTTAAGGAATTAATGATAATATAATGATGAGTAAATTTTACAATTTGTGAATATGCAAATTTAGAGGGCGAATTGAAATCGATCGCTTGCAGACCTGCGTACCTTCTTGATACAAGGGCATTGTATAACAATCAATTCTAATTCTATGCATGCCGATCTTAACCGATGACGCATGCAATTCATACAATATTTTCATGCCCTTGGTAAATGGAGGCATTCCAGACGTTAGAAGAACCACTCTTAAAACATCTACTATTTCGTCTTTGGTAATATTGAACTCCTTCATGGCGCTGATCATCTGTTTTTTGGTTGCCCTATCATCGGAAGCTGCTGCATTAATGCCTAGTGCAATTAATTTCTGGGTTCTGTAGTCAATAACTTTCCCTGTGTAGGTAGCATTTAATCCCACAATCGCTTTGTAAATGTCGGGATATTCTTTTTGGTAATTAGGCATTCCTTCGCCAAAGAACACTTCTTCTTTCATTTTATTCCACCTGTTACTACTTATTATTTCTTATATTTTATAGGCTGTTTATGTATAGCTTTTTCTATAGTTTAACTGCATGTTTACAATTTCTACCAATTATCTTTTAATATACTTGGCACTAGATGGTCAGTATGTTCTGGAATTAGATGAAGAAGTTAGCCATTGGTCATAATATCAATAATCCCACTATTTGTAGGAATTGGATTGATTATTGGACAAACAGGACACGGTACATGAAAATGTAACTCCCTTTGTGGCATAGCTTGTTCTCAATCGGTATGCTCGACGAACACCTCGCCTTCGTGTCCTTCCTCAGCCTTTGCCTCTTCCGGCTTTATCTTCCCAGTTTTTACCCAATAGTTCTTGATGGCCGCATGTAGCGCATCCGCGCCCAGGTTGGAGCAATGCATCTTCTGGGGAGGTAGACCTTCCAGCGCGTCAGCCACATTCGTCCTCGTGATCTTCATGGCCTCCTCAAGCGGCTTGCCCTTGGCCATCTCCGTGACCATGCTGCTCACGGCTATGGCCGGACCACAGCCAAAGGTCCTGAACTTTATGTCATCTATCTTGTTTTCCTTGACCGTGATGAAGATCTCCACGAGATCGCCGCAGACCGGGTTGCCGACCTTCCCGTAGCAGTCTGGGTTCTCGATCACCCCCACGTTCCGGGGGTTCATGAAGTGCTCCATAACCTTCTTGCTGTAACCTAATTGTGCCATTCAATAATCACCTTGACCCGACTTAAATTAATCTTTACATCTACAACGGAGATAGAGGCTTCAATCTCTGCACCGTCCGGCTGAATGCCTTGGATATAACCGGTATTTGATTCGGGGCTGTTATGCTTTCCTAAAGTTATTACCATCAAGCTATGGGCACATGGGCATACTCATGCTTGAGGTTGATGGCCAGGTTGCGATGCCGCACCTGATGCCTGAAAAGGCAGCAGGAGCAGATGCACTTTTGACCTGATGACGCTCAAGGGTCGATTGATCAAAACCACTGAAGCATGCTTTTTTCTAATGTCTATGGTCTTTGCATGCGTTATCAGAGCTGGCCTTTGTCAGGAGCCCTTCTTTCCAGTCCTCTATGGCATCCTTGACCGTGCCTGTCGCTCCGATGAAAACCTCCACGCACTGCTCAGCAAAGTTCTGGATCGCCTTGGGTCCCAGGCCGCCCACGATCATGACCTTAACTCCCTGGTCTTTGAGCTGATCCGTTGGCAGGCCGCTGCCGCCCACGTGTTCGCTTACGTTGGTCAGGATTTGCACCTCTTTGGTATCAAGATCTACCAGCGTAAAGGTAGGAGCCTGGCCGAAATGCTGGCATATGGCTTCTTCCATGCCTCCGTTGCCCATGGTGGGAATACAGACCTTCATTGTCCTCGACCTCCTTTAGTCCCGCCAACTCCTGATCCGCTTCCTGCCCCCTGGCCCATGCCGGCATGGAGTGGCACGGAAGGGCTGGTGATTTTCATAAGTTCTCCTTTTTTGAATTTGTCCACGACATCTCTGACGCTTCCGCCTTGTTGCTTATAAACCTCGATCTTTGCTGCGGAGAGGGTCTGCAGAGCATTAGGGCCGACGTTTCCTGTGATCAGGACTGAAACACCCAGCTTGGCCACGACCTGGGCCGCCTGTATCCCAGCACCACTGGATGCTCCGGCGTCGGAGTTGGGTACTGAATTCTCATTCATGCTGTCCAAATCAACAACCACGAAAAAGGGGCATCGTCCGAACCTGGGATCTACGGGAGCATCAAGGCCTGATGCTCCTGCTGTAACACATATCTTCATCAAAAAGCCTCACTATTTTCCTGAAATTCATACACACTATCTTCTGTTCTCTTCACCAGCATTCTTTTGCCTGCTCTTCTATGCGTCAAAATCAGCTTATTTCCACTTCTGTGACTGTTGAATGCTACAATTACCCACTTGAGAGTAATTACGCCATTATGCGACATTGTATTTAAAACCTTCTGAAGGCTCCCAAAGGACTTGACCCGTGAGCATCCGGATGATAAGTCCTATCAGAAAAAATCTAATGTTTTCCGGATTGTGTCAAGGATCTTTTCAGTGGCAGCGAACAGTCACATTTAAGCTCCGGCCAGCCTATAGGAATATCATGATCAAGGGATTGAAGATCAGAGTGGTGGTGGAGGACTCTGACTCCCAGGTCGATGCCCGGCTCTGGTCCCAGCATGGCCTCTCTTTCTTCCTGGAGGTTGATATTGGGCCGGAGAAGATGAGAATTCTCATGGACACTGGCGCTTCCCCGGAGGTTACACTGCATAACTTTGCTCTCCTTGAGATCGATCCGGCTGATCTGCACATGATCATTCTCAGCCACGGCCACTATGACCACACAGGCGGTCTTGTGGGCGTTCTTAGGAATGTGCATCGGAGGATTCCCGTCCTTGCTCACCCCCAGATCTTCTCTCCCAAGCTTAAGATCAGTCCCTTCCTGAAATACATAGGCCTGCCCTTCTCTCGGGCGGAGGCAGAAGCTGCGGGAGCCGTCTTTCTCCCTTCCCGAAGTCCTGCGCTCCTGGCGGAAGGCCTGACCACAACGGGTGAGGTGAAGCGCGATGAGCCTCTGGAGACAGTGGAAGGATTTTGGACGATCCGGGAAGACCAGTATTGCCTGGACAGTATTCTTGACGACCAGTCCCTGGTAGCCCACGTCGAAGGCAAAGGATTGGTTGTGATCTCGGGCTGTGCCCATGCCGGGATAATCAACACTGTCCGGCAGGCACAAAGAATTACCAGCGCAAAAGAGATCTACGCAATAATTGGCGGATTTCATCTCTACAGCGCAAGCCCTGAGCGGGTAGAGGCCACAGCAAAGTCCCTGCAGAGGTTCGATCCTAAGGTCGTCCGGCCGGGACACTGCACCGGACAGAGAGCCATCTCCCGTTTGCAGGAGGTTCTGGGCGATAGATGCCAGCTGCTTGCTTGCGGAGATGCCATCGATCTGTGAGAATAGTGATAAAATGATCGCTTTCGGACCCGTCCCTTCTCGGCGGCTGGGGCGTAGCCTGGGGATAAACAACATAACTCCCAAGGTATGCACTTATTCCTGCGCCTACTGTCAGGTGGGCAGGACAATGCAGATGGAGGTCGAACGCTGTCCCTTTTATCGGCCGGAGGGGATCTTAAAGGAGGTCAAGGAAAAGCTGGAGACGGCTGCGAAGATGGGAAAGGCCGTGGACTACATCACCTTCGTGCCCGACGGCGAGCCCACTCTGGACGTAAATTTGGGTCAAGAGATCGAGATGCTAAAGCCCCTTGGGATCAGGATAGCGGTTATAAGCAATGCCTCCTTGATCTGGGATGAAGGGGTCAGGGAAGAGCTGAGTAAGGCGGATTGGGTCTCTCTGAAAGTGGACACAGTTGATGAGCTTGCTTGGCGCAGGATCAACCGGCCCCACAGCAATCTGAAGCTGGAGTCAATCCTTGAAGGCATCCTCGACTTCACCCGGAGCTACAAGGGCGTACTGGCCACTGAGACCATGCTGGTTAGAGA
This sequence comes from Methanothrix sp., assembly GCA_003162615.1. GTDB lineage: Archaea > Halobacteriota > Methanosarcinia > Methanotrichales > Methanotrichaceae > Fen-7. The sequence continues at coordinate 15,213 of PMNG01000195.1, forward strand.
TGTCAATGATGGCGAAAGACCCCTGGAGTTGATCGCAGACTTTCTAGCGCAAGTCCGTCCTGCGAAGGCATACATCTCCGTACCCACCAGGCCGCCTGCCGAGGTGTGGGTGCTGCCTCCCTCGGAAGAGAGCATCAACCGTGCTTATCAGATTTTCAGCAGGGAAATGGGGCAGGTGGAGCTTCTAGTGGGATACGAGGGCAACATCTTTGACTTCGCGGGCGACGTGGAGCGAGACCTTCTGAGCATCACCGCCGTGCATCCCATGAGAAAAGAGGCCGTGGACAAATTTCTGGAGCAGGCAGGGAAGAGCTGGGATGTAATTCAGAGGTTAATAGACGCAGGTCAGCTTGTGGAGACTGAATACGGCGGCAACAGGTTCTATTTGAGGCGGCCTGAAATCATGCCCTCATAGAGCAGGCCTGGCCAGTCACGCCCATGATCCATTCCACAACCTATATGTACGAATCTGCCAGCTCTCTTGTCATCGGTCCTTTTGTGGCAAAGCATAGCGATTCTGATGATATAGAATCTATACTGCAAATGCAAAGTATGTTGTTGATCAAAAATGTATTTATAAAACCCACATGAGCCTAAAGATCAGGACAGAGGCTCACGCCCGAAAAATGAAAGTGATATCATCTGGCACCACTTTCATGGGAAATTGTGCTGTAATTTCGCTTACACTAAGAAAAGACTGTTTTCGCTACAGGTTATGCATACTTATTGTATTCGGGTTCTCTTTGAATGTAGAGACAAAAATGTATAATCCAAGTATGTGTTTAGCTCCCCTAG
>PMNG01000107.1 GCA_003162615.1 Methanothrix sp.
AGGAGGCAATGACTCTACATCAGGCTGGACTATCCCCGAGAAGACCATTGCCGAGCATCCGCTTCCGTAGGAGCAGAAGCAAACCCTCTCTCCAGGAAACAGCTTATGCAGTTCAGCCAGGCTGGCCAGACCGAGGTAAAGAGACCCTGTGTAAATGTTCCCCACCTGTCTTGAGATTGTTGTAGAGTCCTTAACCTTGGAGTCGTAGGCATCCAGGAATTGCTTCGTTTTTGAGAACTTCTTTCCAAACGCTGCATCCTTTGCCAGATACTCGTTTATATCGCTAAAGGCGTCAGGCAGCGGCTCCTCTCCGATCTTCGATTCGACGTCATTCCACCTGGGTAGATCTCTCCACTCTGCTCTGAAGATGGAAGCTGAGGCATACTCTGCCATCCTTGGATATGGTATATGAAAAAGAAGGTGAGCGAGGTGATCTGTGAAGCATTCACCGTCGTTAAGCTTGATCGTACCCTTTCTCAAGGCTTTTATCCTGTAGGAGGCAAAGGCCCTGTCTACGGCAGTTAAATAACAGTCGTTGCTCTTCTTGCCATGAACCACAGCGGTGCTTGCACCTATAGGCCGGAAGAAGTCGTCTTCGTCCCTGGTGAAGGAGCCTGTGAATCCATCAATGGCCATGAGACGAGGGTTCTTTCTGACCAGCAGGGAGACCGACCCCGCGCCCTGCGTATACTCGCCAGGCGAGTTCAGGCTGTACCTGGCTATGTCGGAGGCGATGACTACACCAGCCTGGTCTTCGTCGTTCAAGGCCGCCCAGTTGCACAGGTTCTCTAGTGCATAGGTAGCGCCAATGCAGGCGGACTTTAGCTCAACAGTGGAGCAATCCTCGAAGGAGCCAGCACCGTAAATTTTCTCTAGCATGCCTATTATATAGGTACCTATGGCTTTGGCCTCGTCCACTCCAGACTCTGTGCCTACGTAGACCTTGCCAATCTGATCCGGCAACAGATCGTTCCTTTTCATTAGGTCTAGCATCGACATGGCTCCCATGGTGGCGGCATCTTCATGGGCGTCTGGTATGCTCATACTCTCGATACCTATCCCTTTGGTCAGTTTTGCCGGATCGATTGACCTGGAGGTGGCAAACTCTCCCGTCGTGGGCAAGAAGAGCTTAGGTACGTACACCGATAGATCGTCAATTCCCACTGGGTCGCTGGCGAATTTGATCACTGAACTAACCTCCTTCGAACTCTGGTCCAGGAGTCCAATCATATTATTTCAGGGTTTTGTCGAAGATCCAATCCCTATCTACTTCTAATTCTTCACTGATTATTTCAGTTCTCCTCTATTTCTCTCTTCTTCTGATTCTTCATCTCGAACTCTGACTTAGTAAAATATATCAACCTGCAAGACAAATGATACTATAAATTTTAGGAGTGGTTGAGCATGGGAGATGTCTACAAAATAATAGAGTTGGTTGGAACCTCTGCCACGAGCTGGGAAGAGGCAGTAAGGACTGTAGTTGACACTGCTTCGAAGTCTCTTAAAGACCTAAGGATAGCAGAGGTAAAGGAACTTGATGTGAGGCTGGAGAACGGAAAAATAGCCGAGTACAGGGCGAAGGTCAGGCTATCGTTCAAGTACCAACATGAAAAAGACTAGGATTCGTGTAAACAAACCGTTCCAGAACCGTCTCGAAAATCTCTTCGGGATTTAGCCGCGGTCTCGAATTAGCTGCTAAGCGCAGGGTTGAATCAATCCTTCCGAAAGCCAGTGATAGGAAGGATTCTTTTTTGATCCCAGCACCTTTCTGGAGATAATGGGAATTCCATAATAAGGTTCCAGATCTTAATTTAGCAGCTACTCGGGTCTCTTTCGCATGAATTTCGATACAAATGGCTCCGGCCAGCTTCCCTATGCTATGACCTTGTGACCATTCACTCCTTTACGCTTTTGACTGTATTTTGATCTCGAATAGTTCCGGCCAGAATTTTCCTGTTACTATAAGAAGATCTCTATCTGCTTCATAGGCTATTCCGTTGAGGATATCAACATCGCCCAATCCATTCTCCCTGTCCACGAGCCCCTGGAGATCGATCCAGCCGGTGACCTCCCCGGTCGATGGCGAGATGATGGCGATCCTGCTGGTTAAATAGATATTAGCGTAAACCTTGCCTTTGATGTACTCAAGCTCGTTGAGCTGATTGACTGGGTTGCCATTCTCCATTACTCTTATCGATCCTGTATCCGCGAAAGTATCCGGATTCAGAAAGTAAAGTGTGTCTGAGCCATCACTCATTATCAGTCGCTGGCCATCGCTAGTGATTCCCCAGCCTTCCCTTGGATAACTAAAAGATCTAGTCTGGTTGAAGCTTTTCTTATTGTAGACGAATCCTATTCTCGATTGCCATGTGAGTTGGATCAGTTGATCCGCCCAGAGGGTTAATCCCTCACCAAAAAACTCATCGGGCAATCTGTACAGTTTCAGAATTCGTCCTGTGGTAAGATCAACCTGACGGAGGGTTGAGTTGTCGTAAAGTCCTGTACTTTCGTACAGTGTTTTGCCATCGTATACCAACCCTTCAGTAAAGGCGGTCTTGTCGTGGTGATAAACGTTGATTATTTTGTAGCCGTAAACGGGAGTTTGACTTGACTGGGTCTGGTTAGCTACGTTATCTGCAGCAGATGGAACTGAGGCAAACGATGCAATGGCTAAAAAGATTGCGACTGAAAGGAACACGGATTTTCTCATTTTCATTCTTATTATCATCCTCTTAATCTAGCACGATCTGATGCAGCATCATTTAACGCATAATGCTAATCTAGAGTTTACTTCCATCATCAAAAGGATTTGGATCAAATGTCTCTCCCACGAGGAAGTCATGGTTCGATCCAGGTTCCTGCCTCGCCTTCAAGGGCATCGGAAAGACGTTCCACATTCGTTATCAGAGCGGGATAACCTGTGGACTCGGCATACATAGATGCCGCCTCCACCTTTGGCCCCATTGAGCCCGAAGGAAACTCTCCAGAAGCTAGCAGTTCCAAGGAGGTAGCAACATCCATACAGTTTAAGGGCTTCTCAGATTTGGTTCCAAAGCCGGTCGAAACATGGGGCACATCGGTCAGGATTACAACCTTCAGCCTGCAGGGTAAAAAACCTCTGGACGGCCTCTTTTGCCAGGTCTCCATAGGGCATGGGGTGCCTCACCACGCCTGCCTTGATTCCAGCCGACCGGATTCAGTCTGCGACGTACCTGACAGTCTGGCTTTTGCCAGCTCCGGTTCTGACTGCACAAAACGGCCACAACTGGCTTCTTAGACTCCAGCATCGTATGCCAGCCACCGAGAAGCCAAAGTCAGTTCCGGTTGCAAGAACTCTGGACGCCAGGTCCATCACGGCCTGATTGCTTAAGTCGCTATAGGCCAGAATACACCTGTTTATCATGTAAGATTTGATTATCTCCTCCAGTGAGTCCTCTGGCCAAATGGACAGGCCATCAGGATAGAGTTCGCCGCTCAGCTCGGGTGAATAGAGGCGGCAGGAGATCTCGGGAATCTGATCGCCGGTGAATCCAACTATCTCGTACTGAGGCCTGCTGCGGAAGAAGACGTTGAAATCGTGAAGGTCTCTTCCTGCGGCGCCGAGAGTGAAACGGCGGAGGCGCACCCCGCAGCAAGCTACGGGGCATCCGAGG
>PMNG01000078.1 GCA_003162615.1 Methanothrix sp.
GAAGGTTTCTCATGGGAAAATAAGAATTCTTTCCCGGTCTGCTTCACCATCTTTCTTGCTCTTGGTGGAGCTCTTAATCGTATACGGACATCCAAAGCTCATTTTAGTCGACCTATAGATACTGCGATCTCAGCACAAAAATCTTCATCGATATAAATAGCATGGAACTCTCGACAAGCTCAAGACAAATAGCGATCTAGCGGTCCGGGTCAATAGCTTTGGTTCTATTATCGGCGGGAAAAAATGGAGGGGCCACTTACAGGATTCAGCCCAGCGTTCTGTTGAAGAAGGTCACCATCTGCCAGTAGGCGTCTTTTGCCGGGAAGCTCTGAGACAGCGTTCCGTTCTGCACCATGAATCCGTGAGGCTGACCATAATAGACCTTAAGCTCAAAGTACTTGCCAGAAGCGTTTAGTTCCGTGGCGTATCGGTAGATGTCTGTGATCTTGCTTGCCTGGTCGTAGGTTCCGTGGATCATAAGCATCGGCACCTTGAGCTGGCCAATGAAGTCAGCTGGTTTAGACTCGTTTTGGAAGCCCCCGGAGTACGGGAACCCGTAGAAGGCCACTCCCGATTTAAAATTCATCTGGGGCAGGAAGAGCATGGTGTACCTTCCTCCAGCGCAGAAGCCTGTCAGCCCTAGGTTGTTGGCATCGACGTTCTTCATCGCCTTTAGATAGGACACAGAGTCCCTGATGAGCTGACCCACAATTTCGTCACTCGGCGAATTGTTGAAGGTCTGCCACTCCGGCGCTATCACCGCGAACCCCTCAGACGCGAACTTGTCCACCAAAGTTTTGTAACCCGGTTCCAGGCCGTTAAAGGAATGGATCAGCACAACCCCTGGCCATTTTCCTTCAGTCGTTGGCGCTGCCAGATAAGCAGGATAACTCCTGTTCCCGCTAGCTATCTGCACAGTTTCATTCTTAACTGGCGATACGCTCTTGATCACATCGGCACAACCTGCGATCCCCACGATGGCGACCACCAGGAGGCATAAATACGTTATTTTCATGTCCAACACCCTCGCTCATAACTTGTTCGGGCAGTTTCAATATCTCTTAGCTGCGCGAATGGCGCTCATTCTGCATACATTCAGAAATTCTGAGCTTCTAAAAGTTATAAAAGTCTTTTATCCTATAATTATTTATCGAGTATCTCAATTCCAAAAAAAGCTCCGAAGCATATTGTAGACCATGAATACCCATTTAAGCTATAGAATTGGCATAACGACAATTATTGGAAAGTAAGAAAATGTTGAATGAATAAAAAGGTGAAGCTTAGGATTTTCGTGGGTAATTATAAGTCGAAGATTGACAGATTACAACTATGAAAGAATACACAAATAAGGAAATAACTGTTTATTGGAACCCCGAGAAGTGTATCCATTCTGCAAACTGCGTCAGATGCCTACCGAAGGTTTTCAATCTCAACGAACGGCCATGGATAAATATGAAAGGTGCTACCTCTGAAGACATAATGAAGGCGATCGATAAATGTCCTTCAGGTGCCTTATCCTATAAGAAAGCTGGCGAAAGCCAAGGGCAAACTCGGGATTAAACTTTGCCGTATGTTCAGCCGCCATGGATGATTCGAATGATCTTTATCTGATCTTCAGATCCAACCTCATCATACTCCGATGTTATCTTGCCATTCTTGGAGACTATGACCTCAACCGGATTTATCTTGAGGTCGTTCAAGATATCTTCGATTAGGGCTCTGTCAACCTCTACCTCTTTTACGATCCCGTCATCGAGAACTATTTTCATTCAATCTCCTTGAATACTTCCTAATCTCCTGGGTTCAGACGTCTCGTTGGGGCGTTACATCGCACCCGGTGCAAGCAAGACACATCGTCTCTGCATTATCTGCTCGCAGGCCGTTCTCTTCCAGAGCCTTCCGGGTATACCTTGCAAGCTTGAGTAGTCTCTCCGGAGATGGCCTTTTCACCCCGACCTCCACAGCGCGAAGCGGATGCGGCGATATTGGCCTCAGGTTAGGTATAACCCCCATCTTCGTAAGCTGGTCAACGCCGGACATTACGCAATCGTCGCTCTCGCCCAGTCCCAGGATGAAGTTGGACGTGACGCGGTTCTTGCCGAAGATTTTTACCGCCTTTTCAAGGGATTTCAGAATATAATCAAGCGATAACCCTGGACAGAACCTGGCGAAGATCTCGGGGTCCATGGTCTCCACATTGTACTTGGTCTCCGTTGCCCCGGCCGCGTGAAGCTCCTCAGACGATGTCTCAGTCGGATATACTGAAACACCGATTGGCACGTTGTATTTTGCCTTCAAAACCTTGACTACATCTACAGCCTTTTTGACTTCATCTTCAGCCGACTTCGCCACGCCGCTAGTGATGGAAATGGCTCGGAGGTTCCCTTTTTGGTTTGCCTCTTCTACGAGCCGCAGGATAGTATCCAGGCTCTTTACATCTCCATTGAGAAGCGGCACGGGGCAGAACTTGCAGTCATTGATGCAGCGGCCACTTATAGTTATGTAAGCTTGTTCGGGGCAGTGGCTGAGAACGGGCTCAAGCTGACCTGTAACGATTTCTATTTCATCCTTTATCACCGCCACACCAGAATGGCATCTCACTACTTTCAAGGGGGAGTCCTTGTTTACGGACAGCCTAACTCTGTGACCACCTGATTTTATAAAGAAGGATTCTAAGCCTGCTCCAGGGCCCGCGCTGGGAATGGTCCCGGCAACCTCTCGTAGAAGCCCCTCGTCGATGTTTGCGCTGCCGATGCTAACCAGCAACGCCTTGATTTCGGCGTTCATCTCCATGTCTGAGCCTCAAAAATAGCCTATTTGCAGACCCAAGATTTCCGTAGGCAGTATGCCCATCAGATAATCGATATTAAGAACTTCACCAAAGCCAAGGTCCGGAGTCGAACCGGATTGGTATTGCTCTGCAGGCAATTGCGTGGCCGTTCCGCCACCTTGGCACTCACAATTGGCAACATGCCTGTTGGTGATTTCTTATATAAATCTTAGCAAAGCGGCAATGTTGAGGTGTGGAATTACTTAGATGCCCGGCATTTCCTGCAAACGATTATGCTCAAAGCAGGGCACTTTCAACCGTCTAATTAGTAAGACTTTCAGAACTCTATTTCAAAAGCCCATTATTCTGTCCTTCATCTGATATTTGGCTCCTCGCTGTTTCCGATG
>PMNG01000199.1 GCA_003162615.1 Methanothrix sp.
ACAAAATGAACAAGGCAGTCACTAAACATCGATGAGATAGTGAAAGGCGGTGATGTGCCAATACATTTTTAATACAAAAAAATTAATAATGGCGTCCTAAACTACTGTTCTCTGAAGATAAGCAGCCGCCTCATGAGTCTTCGTAACATTGTAATTCAAGCTAACGGGTTTGTAACCCTCTTTTGAGAATGTAAACTGCCAGGCTCCTGGTTGTCCGTTGATGACCGCAGATCCATTTGAGTCGGTTATCCCAACAAAGCTATTCTCGGCGGCATCTGTTCCAGTGATTTGAACATCGGGTAGTTGCGACCCACTGAGGTTCCCTTCATGAACAAAGATTGTCAGAGCAACCTGTCCTTGAGATTGGGTAATTTTCTGAAGATAAGCAGCCGCCTCATGAGTCTTCGTGACATTGTAATTCAAGCTAACAGGCTTATAACCCTCTTTTGAGAATGTAAACTGCCAGGCTCCCGGTTGTCCATAGATGATTGCAGATCCATTTGAGGTTGTTAGCCGGTTAAAGCTAGTCCCTGATGCGTCCTTGCCAGCGACCTGGACGCCTGGAAGCTGTAGCCCGCTAAGGTTCCCTTCATGAACAAAGATTGTCAGAGTAACCTGTCCTTGGGGCGGGGTAATTCTCTGAAGATCTTCTTGCGCAATTGAAATTGCCGACATCGTAAGAATGCACGCAACTAATACCATTAAGATTTTAACACGATTCATCGTTACACCTCGTTTAGAGATTGGCTCCAATAATCGATTAGAGTCCATTTTACAAACATCCCTTCTTCGAACGATATAAAAATGTATAACCGAACTAGACCCGGACGAGATCGAACGAGCCCGAACGAACCTTAAATGAACTCTGAACGAATGCCTATATCGACGTCTGACGTTTGATTTCCATCTTTTGTTAGTTTAGGTCGATCCGGTCTATCCTCCCCGGAAGACCATATCGCCGTACTTCTGGGAAGTCTTGAATATGGATGCTTACAAAAAACTTACAGGTAAAATAGAATCTAGGTTATACCTTTGCCGGCCGCTTATAAGACTCGATAATTTCCTCAAATGCCTTGATCACTTTGTCCAAATCTTCTTGCGGGAGCTGATAAGTGCTCAGCTTGAACTGCCTGGTCAGACCAGGCTTGATCCCGCAGATTCCTCTCTCTTTCAGGTCCCGATACAGGAAGAACCTTCCTTTCTTGGCCGTCTTGGAAATCTCGTACAGGTTTTCAGCCTTGAAGAACATCAGATCGTGGTTGTGGGGCTTGTCCCCTTGTTGCTCAATTCCCATAGCCTCCATCCGCTTTGAGAATAGTCTGGCTTTCTCCACCTCTTCCGGCCAGTGCTTGACGCGCTCTACTACTGTAGGAAAAGAGGCCATCATTGTCAACAGAGGAGCGCCGCGCACTGTGCAACCCAGAAGCTCAACTTCCTTGTTCTTCTTTGTCGAGGAGAGTCTGAATATCGACCTGGCCAACTCCTCAGTGGCTCCCAGAAGGCCGACCGGCCCACAGGCTGCCATAGACTTGTGGCCGCTACCCACTATTATGTCCGCGCCGATATCTCGAGCGTTCACAGGCATCCTGCCGACAGCATAGGCACCATTGAGCAGAAGGGGAATGCCGTTGTCGTGGCAGGCCTCTGCCACTGCCTTCGCATCTGTCAGGTTTCCGTAGCTACCGTCCGGGTAGGTCAGCACGGCCATGCTGACGTTGCCCTTGCGCTCGTAGGCCCGCATGATCGCATCTGAATATCCCTCGGCCGATATGGCATAGCCGGGCTCGCCGCTGGACGGCACAAACTCTATGTTCAGGCCTGCCCGCTCTGCAGCCAGGATAGTTGTGTAGTGGGCATTTCCGTCCATCACTACCCAATCGCCTTTTTCGCAAAGCGCATGCATGGCTGCATACTTGCCCTCCCTTGCGCCGTGGGTCACTCTGACCTCATCGATGCCTAAGAACTCCGGCAATGCCTCATGTACGAACTCCTCAATGGGCGGATTCTTTATCTGGTCAATGGCCCCGTTGCAGAAGTCGCACACTGAGTAGCCGTCGCCCCACTCGATCAATGCTTCGCGAGCAGCCGGAGTGAGGATTCCCCCCCGCTGCAAAGGGTCGATGTTGATCTCTGCGATATCCCTTTTCAGACAGGTGAACTTCTCAAGGTTGTCAAGCATCCTATAAGCATCAGCCAGCTTCAAGTTTAATCTTTTGGAGGCAACCACCGTTCGCCTCGCCATCAACACCCCCAAAAAGTGATATATTCTCGAATCTTAGAAAGACTAATAATGGCTATTGTTATTGGCCACCGAGGTGCCAGGGCTCTAGCGGCTGAGAACACCCTTGAAGCCATTCGTGTCGCCGCCAAGTGCAAAGCCGATATGGTCGAAGTGGACGTCAGGCTCTCCAAGGACGGCAACTTAGTTCTGATGCACGATGAGACCGTGGACCGCACAACGAATGACAAGGGCAAGGTCGAGGACCTCTTTTTGGCAGAGCTTCAATCCGAGGAGGTCGTGGGCAAGGACAAGAGGGTCCCAACTCTTAGAGATGCGGCCGAACTGACAAAAGAGCTGAAACTGGGATTGGTCGTGGAGATGAAGGAAGAAGGATTGGAAGAGCTAGTGTCGAAGGAGCTGAAGGGCTCAGATGCCATCGTGACTTCTTTCTACCACTCCAGCCTTCTTGAAGTTAAGGAGATATCGAACCTGAAGACGGGGATAATAATATCATCTTTGCCTGTACGTCCCGTTGAGCTCGCATTGTGGGCCAGGGCAGATGCAATATTCCCCAAAAGNNCCCTGGACCATTAACAGTGTGGACGAAGCTAGCTGGCTCTTCAGGCTAGGGTCCGACGGCGTGGTCACTGACAACCCATGCCTCATTAGAGGTGTGGCAAATCAGCCTGTCAAGGACACCTCCAGAAGCAACTGTGACTATTACCCTTGCCACAACTTCGAGGGTCAAGATTGCACTCACTGCTTCTGCCCCTTGTATCCCTGTCGGGATCCGGATCTGGGAAAGTTTGTGATAACTAAAAGAGGAAAAAGGGTATGGACCTGTATTGATTGCCGATTGGTCCACAGGCCGATTGTTTCCGAATACCTTTCTCAGCATCCCGAAGCGACAGCCTCGGACCTAAAATCTCTAGTCAACAACGAGATTAAATAATGATGAAGCGATTACCATTATCGCATGTTCATAAAGTCTATCCAGGAAGGCGATTACTTCCAGGCCTTTGATAACACCACTCTATGCGAACTTATCCATCCTGCCAGGGATTGCAGCATAGTCCTTCCCTACAGCATTGTCCATGTAGTGCTGAAGCCGGGTATGACATCGCTGCCTCACCTTCTAAAAGAGTCTTCGGAGGTTTACTATATTTTGGAGGGCCGAGGCGAGATGCACATAGATAATGAATCAGCGGCTGTCGCACAAGGTCAAGCCGTTTACATCCCGCCAGGCTCGAAGCAGTACATTCAGAATATGGGAACCGATGATTTGAAATTCCTGGGCATAGTCCATCCAATGTGGAGAAAGGAAGACGAAGTAATCCTTGGAGTTTGAATCGTAATCTTATAGCCTTAAGATCAGGGATCTTAGATGAAAGAGATGAAAGAAAAAATCGAATCCAAGAATGAAGCCGATCTATTGAAGGATCTTAGAAATAGCGATGAGTACCTGAAGGAAAAAGCTCCTGGCATCATAGCCGAAAGAAAGCGGCTGGGGCTTGAAGGCCTAGTTGGCGGCCTCCAGGCAGTGATCATAAACACGGAACCCGAAAGGCAAAGAGCAACGGCCGAGGAGCTTCTTAGGTACACGGGTCTGGAGTTCAACGGGGCGTTCCAGGATGACGAATACAGGACCTGTGTGCTGAAGACTCCCGGCTACCATGAGTTCCGTTCAGCCGATTTTCTGATCAGGTCCAGAATCAAAGGAGGGAACCCATTTTATCAGCTCAATGCGGCTCCCAAATCCGGGCACCTTCCAAACACGAGGCTGGAGACCTTCGTCTTCGAGACGAAGGACATCGAGGAGTACGTTTCCATCCAAAAATCCCAAGGGTTTCAGTTTCTCACCGATGACATCGTCCGCATGGACAACTACTCATTCATTCAGACGGTGCCATCCAGGTTCACAGGAAACTCTCTTGGTTTTATCCAATGGGCAGGCGAGAAAGGGCGCTACGAAACCTCGGGGAGTCGCACATTGGACTGGGATATGAAAAAGCCGAAGCTAGATCACCTCAAGAACGTAAGCTGGCTTGATCATGCGGCCACCAGGGTGAAGGCCCAGGATAGAAATCAGGGCATAATCGAGTTCATGAAGCTTACCAACTATAACTTCGACTTCGCTATTTACGTAAAACCGCAAAACTCCATAACAAGCGTAGCCAGGCTTTCCCCAAAGGATTTTGCCATGGTCTTTACCTCGGGAATATCGCCCTACATCAGCGATGAGATATCAGGGCCAACTGAGAAGTTCATTCACAACTACGGGAGCAGAGTGCACCACATAGCCTTCCAGACAGAAGAGATAGAAGACACGTACGATTCGTTGGTCAGAGACGAAATGAAGTTCCTGATTGAGCTGGTGGGGTCGCCTGAAGAGGGGTTGAAGCAGACGTTCACCGAGCCTTCCGGGAACACACTGCTGGTTAACGAATACATTCACAGGTACGGAGATTTCGATGGCTTCTTCAGCAAGTCCAATGTAACTTTGCTGACGGCGGCTACAGGAAAACAGTGAAGAGATTCGAGCAGAATTTGGGGGGTGTTGCTCGATTCTGCATAAAAGAGCTAATAAAACATTTAGGGCTCTAAGAACAACGCGATCAGTTGGATAAGAAAGCCTGTAAATAGTGCTGCTAAACCCAATCGATATGTGCAGCGGTGCCTTTCAACATCCGGTCCAGTAAACTCAAGAAGTGCTTTACTCGCTTTAATGAATGCGCCTTTAGTCCCAACCTGAATGTAGCCACCATGCCGATCTCCAAAGATGGCTTGCGACGGGTCTGGTCTCCATGAGGGGTCATCAGGTCTGATCTTAACGAAAGCGTCTATTCCACCCAACAACATCAACAGCGTCCCGAGAGCATTGATGATTATCCCTATGAGGTTTAGCAATCGGCTGAGAAACGTATCATTCCCTCCACAAAAACTGCCATTGCACGTTTAGATCTTTTCTTAAGGCAGGTATTAATTCTTCAAAAATTATGTTATGTGCTCGCTTTGCATCCTTAAATGTGTCTGGATGAGTGAGATTTTTGTCAATTATTTCATAAACTTCTTTGGAACAACCACATAATACTAATTTGTATATAGTTAATTGAAATTTGTAAGCAATATTATTAAATTTATTTAATTCTATAAGTTTATTTTCATTATCGAACCAGAATTTTATAGCTTCTGTGAGTGTTTCCAAAACCTCAAGATAAATTTGTCTTTTCAACTCATATTGTCTTCTTCTAACATCCAAATACCAAGCACTGAAGAAACCTATCAAACCGCCTGCCATAACACCTAATAGAGTTACAATTACACCAGCATCCATCTCGTCCTCTCCTCCAGAACTGCCATCAGTGTTTAGCCATACCTCTCCACCTATTGGCTATATAACTGTCTCGGAATTACAACACTGAAGGGAGGTGGGGCGTTCTATGACATTTTTCAGAAATCTTGCCACTTGTCACAGAACGCTGTCCAAAAAAACGAGATAATCACGGTGGATTGCAGATCCCGCAGGGCACGTAGCCGTGAGCCCGGGCATCCGCAGAGCTCGTGAACCAGATCTCATTCTCGGGCTTGATCTTTTTGGCTGCGTTGCAGCTTGGGTAATGATACTTATCGGATTTTATTGAGCCTACAAAGACGTACTCTGGAGCTTTGGTTACTTCATTCGGAGCGTTCTGTAAGCTCGGGCTTTGGACATCGATCGCCGCTCCTCCATGGTTCGTGTCCGATGCTGGCGCTGAGATGGCCAGGGGCATCAGCAAAGCCAGCAAGATCAGGATATAGGTTGACCTCATACAATTACTCATTATAGATCATGAGTATTTGCGGATCTGATGAAAAAGGTTTCGGTAGTCTGTAAACTCGCGGAATGCCCGTGTCACATGGAACTGGAATGGGTCCGCCTGGAGCGGAACGTGGAAAGCCGACTGGTAAACGGTCCAATTGTGGAACAGTGTGACGCTGGAACCCTAGTTGCAATTGATATCTTTCCAAGGGCATATTCCGCGTTAAATAGATAAATCATTAGTTCCTAAATAAGCTCATAATGCCTGCATTTTCTCTAGCGTAATTCATGCAGTCCTGAATCCTATGGAGTTAAAAATCTATGAAGACGTATCCGCATCCATCAGGCGATGGAAAGGTTAAGTGGATTTCCACAGAGTGGCTAGCTCAGCATATAGATGACAAGGGCCTCACGATCCTGGACGTCCAGCCCAACATTCACGACTACATCATGGGCCATATTCCAAACGCAATCTACCTGAACGAGGGGCTCCTCAGATCGGCCTGGAAAGGCCTTCCGGCAATGTACGTGCCTCCGGAATCGATAAAGCCTGTCCTGGACAGAACCGGTCTAGACCCGAATAAACCCACGGTGATTTACTCCGGAGCGGGGCGCTACAGTAAATGCACTGCGGGCTTGGGCGAAGGCCTTGAGCAGCCGATGATGGCCTACTCCCTGGCTCGGTTTGGCCATAACAAGCTCTACATCCTCGACGGCGGCATAGAGAAGTGGAAGGAGGAAGGCCAGGAGCTGACCAAGGTCTATCCGGAGTGTAAGGAGTCGGATTTCAAGGTCGAGGTCCAGAAGGACTACTTCGTCACCTACGACGAGTTCAGGGCGATGAAGGACAGGAAGGATGTCGTAGTCTTCGATGCCAGGCCGACGGATATCTACGAGCAGGGCGGTCTATGGCCCAAGCTCGGCCACATCCCGGGAGCCTTCAGTCTCCCCTGGAGAAGCCTGATGACAAAGGACAACGCGAGGCTTCTGAAGAGCGACGAGGAGCTTAAGGAGATAGTTGGCAAATTCGAGATAACTCCGGACAAGACGCTTCTCATCTACTGCGGAACTGGCAGGGAGGCCACCAACGAGTTCTGCATCTTGAAGTGGTACTTAGGTTACGACAAGATCAAGATCTTCGAAGGATCTTTCACCGAATGGGCATCTCACCAGGATAATCCAACGGTGACGGGCTCGAAACCGTATTGATCCTTCATTGGAGGTCCGTTCCGTGCTCTTCGAGAGGATTGTGTCCAGGGGCTTGGCTCATTACTCTTATTTGGTGGGCGACAAGTTCGAAGCCGCAGTCATAGATCCAAGGCTGGACTGTGAAGTCTACGTGGAGAAGGCTTCATCCGAGGACATGAGGATCGTCCATATCCTGGAGACTCATCGGAACGAGGACTACGTCGTCGGCTCAGCCGAGCTGGCCAGCCGGACGGGAGCACAAGTCTGGCATGCCGACAGCCAGTTGGATTACAAGTATGGCCTGACAGCCGAGGAAGGCCAGAGGTGGAAGACAGGCCGCCTGGTGATAGAGGCTATTCATACGCCAGGCCACACTCCCGGCTCGATGAGCTACTTGCTTCGTGATCCTGGCGGTCTACCCTGGGTTGTCTTTACTGGTGATGCCCTCTTCGCCGGTGAAGTGGGCCGCGTTGACCTTATGGGCAAAGACAAAGCTCCTCTGATGGCCGGGCTTCTGTACGACAGCATCTTCCGCAGATTGCTGCCTTTGGGCGACCAGGTCTTGGTCTGCCCGGCTCACGGGGCAGGTTCGGTCTGCGGCGAGTCCATATCAGAGAGGCTGTGGACCACCATTGGCCTGGAGCGGCAGTACAACCCCCGACTTCAGCACACAGATCGAGAGGCGTTCATCGCCGATCTTCTGAAGAGCCAGCCAGAAAGACCACTTTACTTCACGCACATGGAGAAGGTCAACCTGGAAGGTGCAAACCTGACACGCCTGCCAGACCTTAAACCTCTATCTCCCCAGGATTTCGCAGCCAGGGCCAAGGATGCCTTTGTGCTGGACACCAGGATGGAGCTGAACTTTGGAGCTGCTCATGTTCCAGGCGCTCAATCGATTTGGCTGGATGGCCTGGCCAGCTTTGTAGGCTGGTACGTGCCGTACGAAAAGCCTATTCTGCTTGTGACAGGGAGGAGTGATCCCGAGATCGCTACCAGAATTCTCATCCGGGAAGGATACGACAACATCGCAGGTTTCTTGGCCGGGGGAATGCTGAGCTGGCACATGTCAGGGCAGAACAGTGCCTCCATAAAAACCCTGACCGTCCAGGAACTCTGCTGCCAGTTCGACAGTAAAGAGATTGAGCCAGTACAAATTTTGGACGTCAGGAGTGACGAGGAACTGAGGAGAGATGGGCAGATCTCCGGCTCAAAGCACATCCACGTTACTCAGATTCCGGAAAGCTTTAAGAAGGTCCCAAAAGACTCCTCGGTTTACGTCTTCTGCGGCAGTGGCTTGCGTTCTATGATTGCAGCAAGCTTCCTACAGCGCAACGGATGGAAGAACCTGGCGGTAATACTCGGCGGAATGTCTGGTTGGAAGTCGATCAAGTGCCCGATATCAAAATGAAGAGGCATATTACTTCCCATTCTCAGGATCGGTACGGGCCTTCCTCAGGCCTCCGGTCTTACACGCCGCAGCAGCCTGTTCCTTCTTCCCAAGCCCGCCTGCCTCAAGGTTGAACACTATGGTCTTTATGTTGGTCATCTCGTCGATGCTGTAGCCGATGCCCTCTCTGCCCATTCCTGAGTCCTTGATACCTCCGAAGGGGAAGTAGCCAACTCCGTGAGATGGGTAGTCATTCACAGTTACTTCGCCGCACTCCAGCCTTTTCGCAACGCGCCACATCCGATAAAAGTCCCTCGTAAAGACGCAAGACTCCAGGCCGTACTTCGACTGTCTGGCAATCTTCAGGGCTTCATCTTCGTCTTTCGGTCTCAGGATGGTCACGACCGGCCCGAAGGTCTCCTCGTGAGCTATTACTGAGGAGACGGGCACATCATCGAGGACTGTGGGCTCGTAGTAAGAGTCGTGGAACTTGCCTCCTCGAAGCAGCCTGGCTCCTTTTTCAACAGCATCCATCACCATTCCGTGGATTCTCTCTGCAGCCGACTGATTAATCACCGGCCCTGCCATTACCGACTCGTCCCTGGGGTCTCCGAACTTCCATCGATCAACCTCCCGGACGATCTTATCGCATAGATCGTCAGCTATTGCCTCTACGGCAAGAACTGCGCTGATGGCGTCGCATCTCTGACCTGAGAACTTGAGTGATCCGAAGACGCACTTCTGAGCTGCCAGGTCAAGGTCTGCGTCCTCCAGCACCAGCGCATATCCTTTTCCGCCAAGCTCCAGATGGAGCTTCTTCATGCTGGCCATCTGAGATATTCTTTTGCCTACGGGCGTGCTTCCGGTGAAGTTGATCATCCCCACCTTTTCGTGTTTGATGAGGGCGTCTCCTGTTTCCTCACCCTTGCCTGTCACCACGTTCAAGCAGCCTTCTGGCACACCGGATGCCTCCAGGACTCTGACCAAAAGAAGGGCTGATATGGGATTGGAGCTGGACGGCTTGACTACGACGGAGTTACCTGCCAGTAGGGCAGGAATCATCTTTGTTGAGGCTATGTACAGTGGATAGTTGAAGGGAGAGATCACAGCCACAACCCCGATGGGCTCGCGGATGACTAGGGCCATCTTTCCCACGGCGTCGTGAGACCAGTCGCCCGGGACATAATCACCAAAGATCCTCTTGGCTTCTTCCATGGTCAGCCGGAGCCTGTGGGCAGTGGCCTCAACCTCGCCGGTGGCATCCCTCATGCTCTTTCCCGCTTCAAGCTGTAGAACCCTGGCGAACTCGTCCTTGTGCTGATCCAGCAATCCGGCTGCGCAGTTGAAGATGTCTATGCGCTCGATCCCCGGCAGGTCCCTTATTCCTCTGTTTTCTTTAGCAGCGGTAACGGCGCTGTCCACATCCATTAAGGATGCCATCTGGGCCCTAGCTATTACGCTTCCATCGATGGGCGTGTGGACGTCGAACTGCGACCCTACCTTTGCGCCTCTCCACTTTCCCCCAATCAGCATCCTGAAATTGGGAATATCATCCAACACACTGTAAATTCCATCAAATAGTGGACTCAATGGCAACTCTAAACTGTCCTTATCCATGAACTCTCTCCCAAAAATAGTATTTAATAAATTTTCGAACTCCGAACCGTGCTTGGTTAATATGTCAGGATTCACTAATAAACTTTTCTAGAATAGTCTATCCAAATTCACGTTCCCATCGAACAGATCTTCAGGTACTTGGGCATGTCAAAAAAAACACAATGGAAAATTATCAGAACATGGCTGAAGTCGAGAGTGAATGAAGACGCATCGATAGAGGACACTGTCTATGGAAGAACACTGTTTATAGATGACACCATCAATAGAGACACCAAAAGAGAGAGTTCCAGAGTCGAGAGACTATCCCGGCCCTGGAAGATTTGTTTCGTTGGGTTGCCCTATTTCTGCGTTGAGAGCTTAATGGAGAGCTTCATAGGCACAAGAACCTGATCTATCTCGTAGATAATGCCATTAGCGTATCTTTTGGCCCCAATTATCTTTGCCCCACCGACAATCCCCGCTTTAAAGTCAACTGCCTGAGAGGAGCCCTCTAAAGTCTTGACTGAGTTGAACCTTGTCCTGTTGACAGCACTATCACTGCTGACAATGTGATAGCTAAGCAGCGTTCTCAGGTCATCTTTGTTACCGGTTATAGCGCTCAGGGTAGCAGCCGGAACTTTGGCGAAAGCGTCATCGCTCGGAGCGAATATAGTGAACGGTCCTTCTGCAAG
>PMNG01000004.1 GCA_003162615.1 Methanothrix sp.
AGCATAACCTATCTCTCCGGCGAGACCTTGCCAGGAATCGAGGCGCTAAAAAATTCTGCAGCTCGGTCTTGTAAGGGTTAAAGATCTCCGGAAGCTTTCCTCGCTTCTAAAACTTTTCCAGATACACTCAAGGCTTTCTGGGCCGCAAAGGCAGAAAAATATGAGGAAAAGGCGAAGATAGCTCGTTGACCTGGAGATTCCTTAATAAAGTCTAAGTAAAATGAACTCCATAACTAAAATATTATAGCTTGCTGCTGATGAGAGCCTCTATTACCTGAAGGATTTGTGCTGTTAAGAAAAAGAAAATATCAGAAGGAGATGAAACGTTTTGAGTGTTGCATATCCACCTGGTCATCCGGGCATCCCTCCAACCTGGGCTTCAAGTGCAAAGAACGGCGTAGGTACAGCTATTGCCCGTGAAAGCCGAATATGGTTCACTATCACCCAGGGCATCGTCAGCGAGCTATATTATCCAGAACTAGATCAAGCAAATACCAGGGATTTGCAGTTTCTTGTATCGGATGGACGCGATTTCTTTTCCGAGGAGAAATTGCAGACCAAACATGAAATTTCTCCGATTGAGCAAGGAGCGCCAGCATATAAGCTGACCAATACATGTTTGGACGGAAGATTTCGTATTGCTAAAACGATTCTAACCGATCCTCATAGAAATGTACTTCTGCAAAAGGTACAATTCGAGCCGCTTCGTGGAAGCATGGCAGACTATCATCTGTACGTTCTCTTGTCTCCGCATATCAATAACCGCGGATTTGAGAATAGCGGATGGATGGGAGATTATAAGGGGATGAAAATGCTGTTTGCTCAGCGTGAAAGCACATCGTTGGCTCTTGCCTGTTCTGTACCTTTTGTTGGCATGAGCTGTGGTTATGTTGGCATCAGCGATGGTTGGCAGGATATCAATTCTCATAAAAAAATGACTGCATACTATCCCGAGGCAAGGGATGGAAATATCGCTCTTATAGGGGAAGTGGACCTGAATGCTAGCGGAGGTAATTTTATCCTGACGTTAGCCTTTGGTGAGAACCCGGAGGAGGCAGGGCTACAGGCCAAAGCTGCTTTGCTGCAGAATTTCGATGATATTTTGGACAAATATATAAATGAATGGAAGACATTTCAGTTAAGATGTAATAACCTAGGCGAGATTGGAGCAAACGGATTTGATTATTACCGCGTTAGTACAGCGGTATTGAAAACTCACGAATCCAAGTCATTTCAAGGAGCCATGATTGCTAGCCTATCTATTCCCTGGGGCGAAGCTCAGGGCGATAATGATATAGGAGGATACCATTTGGTCTGGCCGCGGGACCTAGTAGAAAGCGCGGGAGGTTTGCTGGCAGCAGGCAATGGGGAAGATGCTCGCCGCGTACTTTTCTATCTCATCGGTACTCAGGATGCCGATGGCCATTGGCCTCAAAACATGTGGCTAGACGGGAGGCCGTACTGGGGGGGCCTGCAGATGGACGAGACTGCCTTTCCGATACTACTTGCGGCCTCATTAAAGCGGATGGATGAGCTAAAGGAAATAGATCCATGGCCAATGGTCCTGAAGGCCGCAAGCTTTCTAGTCCGCAACGGCCCGGTGACACCGCAAGATCGCTGGGAGGAAGAACCAGGATATTCACCGTTCACCTTAGCAGTTGAGGTATCTGCACTTATCAACGCGGCTGATTTTGCTGAAGATGCCGGTGATGCTGATGTGGCTAAATTTCTAAAAGAGACGGCAGATATCTGGAATGAAGGGATTGAACGTTGGACCTATGTCCAGGATACGAAACTTTCAAGAAAGGTTGGAGTAGATGGTTACTAGGTGAGAATAACGCCTCCTGATATCGTATCTGCAAATTCTCCAGCAAAAGGTTTTGTACCTATAAAGAACCGGCCTCCTGGGACTACCCTAGCTCCTGCTACAAGAATTATAAGCATGGATGCATTAGCTCTTGTTCGTTTCGGATTACGGTCTCCCCATGATCCACGAATAATTAACACGCTGAAGGTAATTGATTCAGTTCTTAAGACAGAGACATCAACCGGACCTGTCTGGCACCGCTACAATCATGACGTCTATGGTGAACATGCTGATGGTAGCCCATTTGATGGTAACGGCATCGGCCGAGGATGGCCTCTTTTGGCAGGCGAAAGAGCCCACTATGAGCTTGCTGCAGGAAACTCTTCAGAGGCAAGAAGATTATTAAAGGTGATTG
The DNA here is from genome assembly GCA_003162615.1 of Methanothrix sp. GTDB lineage: Archaea > Halobacteriota > Methanosarcinia > Methanotrichales > Methanotrichaceae > Fen-7. The sequence continues at coordinate 2,223 of PMNG01000004.1, forward strand.
AAGCGCAAATGAGCCCAGGAGGGTTTATTCCTGAACAGGTGTGGGATGCAGAGGATAAGCCCGGAAAAGGGCTAACAAATGGGAAACCATCGGGTTCGGCTATGCCGCTAGTATGGGCCCATGCGGAATACATCAAGCTGCTGCGTTCCCTTCGAGATGGAAAGGTCTTTGATATGCCCATTGAATCCGCGCAGCGTTACCGGGAAAAGAATGTCATTTCACCTTTCTCAAGCTGGCGTTTTAACAATAAGTCTCGCTTCATCCTAGAAGGAAAAATTCTCCGGATTGAGGTTTTAGCCAAGGCCCTTGTTCATTGGAGTGATGNNGGGTCCAAGGTCGTCTTTACATTTTTCTGGTCTGAGGTAAGCAGGTGGGAAGGCATCAATTTTGAAATTGAAATCGCACCTAAAGAAAAAAATGAGATTGTTAGACATTTGACATACTCCTCTAATGGAATGTCATTCTCTGCAGAACGGAGGGATAAAAATGAAGAATGAGAATAAGGCTAAAAGGGAAGTGAAGCCTTTTGTCTACGTTGCTGTAGGGGTCGCGGCTCTCGGTGGCCTGCTCTTCGGCTACGATACGGGCGTTATCTCCGGGGCGATACTGTTCATTACAAAGCAGTTTTCTCTATCAACCACCATGGAGGAGATTGTCGTCAGTGCCGTTTTGATTGGCGCAGTTATTGGTGCAGTTATTGGAGGTGCTCTGGCTGACCGCTTCGGGCGCCGCAGACTGATAATACTGGCTGGCATTATCTTTACTGTTACCGCCATCGGTACGGCTCTGGCACCAACGGTTACATGGTTGATTACTGGTAGGATCGTTACGGGAATCGCTATCGGGATTGCTTCATTCATCTCTCCGATGTACATTGCCGAACTGGTACCGGCAAAAGTCCGCGGTGCCCTGGTAGCTGTCAACATGCTTGCGATTACCACAGGCATCGTTATTGCTTACCTGGCGGACTATTCACTGTCTGGCATCGGCATCCAGGGATGGAGATATATGTTTGGCCTGGCGGCAATACCATCTTTCATCCTGTCTATTGCAATGTGGCGGTTACCTGATAGCCCGCGCTGGTTGATCAGCAAGTCAAAGGTGGAAGAGGCGAGGCGGGTTTTACAGCATGCGCGGACGGTGTCAGATGTAAGCCCGGAAATTACGGACATCCAGAAAAGCATGGAAAAACAGGGTGTCGCCGGGATGAAGGGACTCTTCCAGCCTTCACTTAGGATGCCGATGATTGTCGGCTTGGGGCTGGCCGTATTTCAGCAGATAACAGGAATTAACACGGTGATCTATTACGCCCCGACCATTTTCAAGTTCGTCGGCATTACCGCCGTGGGTCCTGCGATCCTGGCCGGAGCCGGTTTGACCATGGTGATGTGGCTTTTTCATGTGCTGTCCATCTTTCTGCTGGACCGTGTCGGCCGGAGGCCTTTGTTACTGGTCGGAGTGGCCGGCCAGATTATTGGGCTGGCGATCTTGGGCGCGGCTTTCCAGTTCCAGCAGTTGGCGAGTTTCAAAAGTTATGTCGCCATTGGCGGACTGGTGCTCTATGTTGCGTGTTTCGCCTTTGGACTCGGGCCGATCTTCTGGCTGCTGATTTCCGAGATCTATCCACTGAAGATTCGTGGTGCGGCCATGAGCGCCGTGACGGTCACTAACTGGGCATTGAATCTGGTGGTGGCCGTGACCTTCCTGACCCTGGTCGGGGTTCTGGGGCACGCGGGAACTTTCTGGTTATATGGCGTAATAGCTGTCGTCGCCTGGGTCTTCTTTTATCGGCTGGTGCCGGAAACCAACGGAAAAAGTCTTGAACAGATTGAAGACCACTGGCGAGCGGGAAAGCATCCACGGGAATTATGAAAACAAGGAGGTATGCCTCATGAATCATGTCCAATTTAGCTGTTGCCTATCGGACAAGTCAGCAGATCTGCCGCATTTTTGGGAGCATACAGTTGGCAGTGGGCATGCCCCACTGGCGCTCCGCGCAGACTGGCAACAGCAGTTACAGGAGTGCCATGAGCAACTTGGCTTTCTCCATACTCGCTTTCACGGGTTGCTGTGCGACGATATGGGGACGCTCATAGATGAAGGGGACCTGTTGCTCTACTCGTTCTTCAACGCCGATCAAATCTGTGATTTCCTCCTGTCGATCGGGATGAAACCGTTCGTCGAACTGAGTTTCATGCCGTCGACACTCTCCTCCGGCAACAAGACTGTGTTCCATTATCGTGCCAACGTGACGCCGCCCAAAGATTACGCCCAGTGGGCAAAGTTGATCGGCAAGCTGGCAACGCATTGGGTCGAGCGCTACGGCATCGACGAAGTCAGGACGTGGTTCTTCGAAGTGTGGAATGAACCTAACATCAAGGCATTCTGGACAGGCACGCAAGCCGATTATTTCAAGCTCTATCGCTTCACCGCGCAGGCGATTAAAGAGGTGGATGATCGACTGCAGGTGGGCGGGCCCGCGACCGCGAATAACGAATGGATCACGGAGTTTTTGAATTTCTGCGAGAAGAACAAAGTGCCGGTGGATTTCATTAGCACGCACCACTATCCTACGGATGCGCTGGGCTCAATTGGCGAAGATACCGAGACGCAGCTTGCTCACAGCCAACGGAGCGTTCTTCGCGAGTGGGCGCAGGAGACGCACCGCAAGGCGCGCGGAAAACCGCTATACTACACGGAATGGAGTTCGTCCTCTAACCCGCGTGACCATCTGCACGATGAGCCTTACACTGCGGCAGTCATCATCAAAACAATGATGGAGGCCAGAGGGCTCGTGCAAGGCTACAGCTTCTGGACGTTCACGGATATTTTCGAGGAGAACTACATGCCTGCGACCGCGTTCGAGGGTGGCTTCGGCCTGCTTACTCTGCAGGGGGTCGCTAAACCCTCTTACCGTGCCTTCGAGCTGTTGCACCGCCTCGGCGTCGATGAATTACCCGTAGACGGGGTGCACGAAACGGTGGATGTCTGGGTCGTGCGCGGTCGCAACGCCGTTACGATTCTGCTGACGAACCATGCACTGCCGCGGCATCCGATTGAGACCGAGTCTGTTCACATCCAACTGACAGGCCTTCTGTCGCCACGCAACGTCTATATCGAGCGCATCGATGACAATCACGCAAATGCGAAGCGGCTCTGGATTGAAATGGGTTCGCCTTCCCTTCCCACGAAGCGGGAAGTCGAACAGTTGCATGCGGCATCCCAAATCGTTCGCGAGCCCTTACAGTGGAAGTACGAAGCTGAAATTCTCCACCTGGAGCTTGCAATCCCGCCGCACGCGATCGCTGCCATCACTGTGGAGTTGGCGCCGAAGCGACTAAGGGAGACTCTCAAACATGAATGATCCAAAGGTCAGTCCCGAGGTGATGAAGGCGTTGCAACGCAAGGCGTTCGACTACTTCGTTTACGAATCAAACCAGCTTAACGGCCTGGTTGTGGACAAGACGCAGGCAGGAGCGCCGGCGAGTATCGCGGCCATCGGGCTGGCGTTGTCGTCTTACCCCGTCGGCGTCGAGCGCGGTTTCATCAACCGCGCACAAGCAATCGAGCAAACCCTGGCGACCTCGCGCTTTTTCCGCGACAGCGTCCAGAGCACTGATCCCGATGCGACCGGCTACAGGGGTTTCTATTACCATTTTCTTGACATGGTCAGCGGAAAGCGCGTATGGAAGTGCGAACTGTCCACGATCGATACCGCTATTCTCCTGGCAGGCATGCTGACTGCAGCAGTATATTTCTCGGACAGCACCGCCGACGAACGCGAAATCCGTGCGCTCGCCAATGAGCTATACCAGCGCACCGATTGGAATTGGGCCCAAAACGGCGGGATAACCGTTACCCACGGTTGGAAACCCGAAAGCGGCTTTCTACCATACCGCTGGCAAGGCTATGATGAGGCTCTGTTTCTTTATCTGCTCGGGCTCGGTTCGCCGACCCATCCGCTGCCGAAAGAAAGTTATGTCCAATGGACCTCCACTTACGAGTGGAGAAAGATCTACGGTCATGAGTTCTTGTACTCTGGACCGCTATTTACACACCAGATCTCTCATATCTGGATCGATTTTCGCGGAATCCAGGACGACTATATGCGCCGCAAGAGCATTGATTATTTCGAGAACAGCCGCCGAGCGACCTATGTTCAGCAGCAGTATGCGATTGACAATCCCGCTAAATTCAACGGCTATGGCGCAAAGTGCTGGGGCATCACCGCAAGCGACGGCCCCGGGCCGGCGAAGCGCATGATCAAGGGGCACGAGCGGCAATTCTTTGACTACGTAGCGCGCGGCGTGCCAGCCGGCCCTGACGATGGAAGCATCGCCCCCTGGGCGGTGGCCGCTTCACTCCCTTTTGCACCCGAGATCGTGCTGCCGACGCTTCAATACTTCGAGAAGCTGAAGCTGCGCGAGAAAGATCCCTACGGCTTCAGAGCCACCTTCAACGCCACTTTTGCCGACAGATCCGATCCGTCACAATGGTGGGTATCCCCATTCCACTATGGTCTCAACCAGGGGCCAATCGTTTTGATGATCGAAAATTACCGATCTGGCCTTCTCTGGCGTCTCATGCGTCAATGCGCCTATCTCGTCACGGGGCTTCGCCGGGCTGGTTTTTGGGGTGGTTGGCTCGGAGCATGCGATGAGGCAAAAGTGGATTGATTTTGTCAATGAAGCCACATGAGCCTCCGCCCCTGAACCTACGACAATAAGATTGGACCTAAAGCAGAATGTACTATCTGCTAAAGCAGGGTTTGCTATCCAATCACTTTGCTGCTGGACGGCTGGCTGGAATGGCAGCATTGTACCGGCGATCCGCCTGGATTCCAGCCCTGCCTCCACGAGTCGAGCCGCCTAAGGTAAGCACGAATTGTGGCATTCGCTTCACTTTCTACCCCGGCGATTAAGAGATCTTCTTCTCGGCCGCCTGCACCATCTCTTCCGGCAGCTTGTATTTTTGAGCGATCTTCAAGGCCATGTGGTAAAGGCCAGCTTGCATATGCTGCTCATAAGACTTCATGGCCGCTTGCCGCTTCATCTCTTGCGGAAGATCGAATTCCTCGGCGATCTCGGCCGCGTTCTTGATCAGACCAAAGCTCGTGCTCTTATTGAAGGCCTGGATCGCAGCCTCCCGGACCATATTCTCGGGCAGCCCGTATTCCTTGGCATACTCGGCAGCAACCCTGTAAAACTCGTTGTCGATTTTTCTATTGAATGATCTCTGGGCAGCCTCCAGGCGTAGATCGGCGGGAAGGCCGTACTTCTTTGCCAGATCTGCGGCAAGGGAATAGTCGCCTTTCTTCATATTGGCATCATAGGCTTTACGAACTGCCTCTAATAGCATATCATTTGGCAGACCTAAGTCGGACTTGATCTTTGCCGCCTCCAGGTAGGCACCCAGGTCCATCTTTACGGCAAACTGCCTCGCGCCTTCGGCCAGCTTACTATCAGCCATGGTATCCTCCATAAATTTATTACCACTTTTCATGCAATGCGATTCTTTTACAATTACTATTGTTGTCTTAAGAATAAGAACCTATCAGTCCTCACTGCCCCATCTGGAAGATTTGTTATAAAGGCATACTACTTTGTGGTTGGAAACTTTCTTTGTAGCTCCCTTACTCCAGTAAGATAGATCTCTGAAGGTAGGTCGACCTGCCTCATAATTTTAAGATCAGTTCAGAACATAGTGATGTGGGCGATGACTGCTGCCAGACTGAAATGGGCAAATCCGTAATAGGCTAGTGCGAAACTTTTCGACATTTCGATCTGATGATGGGGGTGGAAATGATAGTTATAACTACTTGTAAAAAGAAAATACGATGCTACAGAGGCGATGATGTGAAGGTTGTAGATCCAGCATGCAGATGGGGATCGAGGATAAATGGGCCGCATATAAATCCGAGTACAAGAGAATGAGGTACTCCTTCTGAAATATCTCAGATAAGAAGAAGTTTGAGATAATCCGAAGAAATACATAGAGTCATGATCGAGAGGTAAAATGAGAATTGTAGTAGCAGATCCGATTTTCCTTCCAGAAAAGTACAGCGCAAGGTTAAGTGCCTTGGGCGATCTTGATATCAACGATTCCGTGCCTTCATCCACCGATGAATTCGTGGAGAGGGTAAAGAATGCAGAAGTAGTAATTGTAGGCAGATATGGCTTTAATGCCGATGCATTCCAATCAGCACCCAAGCTGAAGATGATCTCTCTCTGGCAGACCGGCTACGACAGCGTCGATCTGGCGGCTGCAGATGAGCATGGCGTGATCGTATCCAATGTGCCCGATTACGCCTTTGACTCCGTTGCTGAATTCGTCTTCGCTCTGGCCCTCAATCTTATTAGGAAGGTCCATTTGGCAGATATGAATTTGCGAAAAGGTAACTTCGATTGGAGAAACCTCATCGGCAATGAACTTATGAGCAAGACCCTTGGGGTTCTTGGAACCGGCGACATAGGCAAGAGAGTCATACAGATCGCTCACGGGTTCAACATGAGTGTGCTCTCAACTACCGCTCACCCCAGCCCGGAGAAAGCAAAGACGCTGGGAGTCAAGTTCGTTGACCTCGACACACTTCTCCATGAAAGCGATATTGTGACTTTGCATCTTCCGCTCACGCCTGAGACCAAGCACATGATAGGTGCCTCTGAGCTGGCCAAGATGAAACCAACTTCCATTCTGATCAACACTGCAAGGGGCAAAATAATAGATGAGACGGCTCTTGTGGAAGCGCTCCGGTCGAAGAAGATTGCGGGAGCGGGACTTGATGTTTTCGAGAAAGAGCCGCTGCCTTTAAACAGCCCTCTTCTGGAGCTAGAAAACGTTGTTCTTACGCCGCATATAGCCTTCCTGTCGGAGAAATCTATAGACGAATGCACCTACGTTACAGTCGAGAACGTGGAGATGTTTGCTAAGGGCAAGCCTCAAAAT
>PMNG01000083.1 GCA_003162615.1 Methanothrix sp.
TGACGTAACCAAATCGATCAATTATGAGCGCAGAGACACATATCCAAGATCCTTCCTCGACTTTTTGTTCCAGTCAGGGACTCTCAGCTCTCATTGGGAGTGAGGGGTTGACAACGATAGTACAGAGGGAGAAAAAAAGAACCAGAGAAGAGATAATTTATCAAATCCTTGAAGTATGCTGCGGAGGCAGCAAAAAGTCCGCAGTAGCCAATAAGGCAGCTTTGAATGCCAGAGTTGCGAATTCATACCTGGAGATGTTGATCAGAATTGGAATGATCGAGAAAAAAGATAGGCTATACATAACTACGCGCAAGGGGGCAAAGATTTTGACGGTTATGAAGAATGTCCAGGATGCTTTTACTAATTCGACGAACGTTCATAGCGATTGACCGCTTAAAGCAAGAATGCGCTTGGCCTCGTCCTGTATTCAGCTTACCGCTGCTCCATTTTTGTAGCTAAATGGATGGGATACCAGGCTCTTGAAAGGACTGCTGAGACACAAGAGCCAAACGAACCATCCTGAGGTACATCCATGTGACTGATAGATACCGCCAAAAAGCGAAAGATGGATATAGTTTATTCTTTAGCTCTATTTTAGATTTAACAGTTTGATTGATAATTCAAGGATGTTTTAGAAGATGCAGTATTTAGTTCCAGATACAAGTGTGGTAATCGACGGCAGAATCTCCGCCAGGGTCAAATCGGGAGACCTCGCAGGCAGGAGAATTGTTATCCCCGAGGCCGTAGTGGCCGAACTGGAGGCCCAGGCCAACCACGGCCGAGATACCGGTGTAAAGGGTCTTGAGGAGCTTCGCAGGCTCTCTGAGCTAGCCAAGAGCGGCAAGATCGAGCTGGAGTACGTGGGCGTCCGGCCGAATCTTGACCAGATCAAGCTTGCAGGCGGTGGAGAGATAGACGCTATGATAAGGGACGTAGCCCTTGAGGTCGGGGCCTCCTTCATCACCAGCGATGGAACCCAGTTCAAGGTGGCTCAGGCCATGGGCATAGACGTTGAGTACGTCCGGCCTCAGCGGGATCCCATAAAGCAGCTATCTTTGGAGAAGTACTTCACCGACGATACCCTGTCCATCCACCTCAAAGAGGGAACCATCCCCATGGCCAAACGGGGCAAGGTGGGTGATTTCAGCCTTGTGCGTATAGCTGACAAACCCTTGACCGAAAGGGACCTTCGAGACATATCCAGGGAGATCTTCGATAGGGTGAAGGTCGATCCAGAGGGCTACATAGAGCTGGAGAAGATAGGTGCAACAGTGATCCAATTGGGGCCCATGCGGATTGCCATAGCCAAGCCGCCCTTCTCCGACGGACTGGAGATAACGGCTGTGCGGCCCGTGGCCAAGGTTGATTTTGACTCCTATAAACACAGCGCCATGCTGAAGGAGAGGCTGAAAGAGGGCCAGAGAGGATTGCTGATAGCCGGCCCACCGGGATCGGGAAAATCGACGTTCGCCGCGGGCATCGCCGAGTACCTTTTCAAGTGCAACTACGTAGTCAAGACTCTGGAGTCTCCGCGAGACCTCCAGGTTCCGCCTGAGATAACCCAATACGGCCCTCTTGAGGGAAGCATGGAAGCCTCTGCGGACATCCTCCTCCTGGTTCGGCCTGACTATACTATCTACGACGAGGTCAGGAAAACCAAGGACTTCATGGTCTTCGCAGACATGAGGCTGGCTGGTGTAGGCATGATCGGAGTCGTCCACGCAAACAAGCCCATCGACGCACTGCAGAGGCTTCTTGGAAGAGTGGAGATGGGCATGATTCCCCAGGTTGTGGACACAGTAGTCTTCATAGAGAAGGGCGAGGTGGCCAGGGTCCACGACGTGGAGTTCGTGGTCAAGGTTCCTTCAGGAATGGTCGAGGCAGACCTGGCCAGGCCGGTCATAGTGGTAAGAGACTTTGAAACGGGTGTCGTCGAGTACGAGATGTACACCTACGGCGAGGAGATAGTCGTCATGCCCGTGACCAAGGCCGTCAAGAAGCCTTCATGGAAGCTCGCCTCCCGTGAAATAGAGAAAGAGATGTCCCATCATGTGCGCGGGCCGGTGGATGTGGAGATGCTGACAGACTCTAGCGCCGTCATAAGAGTTCCTCATGATGAGGCAGCCAGAGTCATAGGCAAGTCGGGCAAGAACATCGAGCAGATAGAAAAGACCCTTGGGATGCATATAGACGTGAGGACCAGGGACGAAGCCAGTTCTATAACTCCCAGGATCGAAGAGACAGCCAAGCACCTGATCCTGTGGCTGGATGAGTGTGCCGGAGAGTCGGTCGATATTTACATAGGTGGGGACATGATATTCACCGCTACTGTGGGCAGAAAGGGCGACCTGAAGATCGCCAAAGCCTCAGAGATGGCCAAACACATCTTGAGGATGATAAAACGCGGGGAGAGAATCGAGGTTAGAAGGGCTGGCCAGGACTGAAATTTCCGGGCTGAGGCCTTTTTGGTTTTTAAGCCTCGACAATCTCTTGACAATCTCTTTTATTCTCCATTCGTGTTTGGCGTTCTCTTGTTTGGCATCCTCTATTTTTCATTTCTTTTTCTATCTGAATTTAGACCCCAAGATTAGATGCCAAGTGTCAAACGCAATGTGTTCCTGATTGCGGGTGCCAGACCAAGGACAATTAGGGCCAGCTTTGTCAAGTTCAGTAGAGATTTATCTTCGATGTACTTGTCTATGATACTGAGCAAGGGCAGCAGCACGAGGAGCTTCAGAGGATACATGATCGCTGCCGTGCCTGTGAGATCGATCAGGTAAGTTGGTACAACGTGCTTCTCGTAGTATCCGAACCAGTCCACACCGATGTAGGTTGAGCTGGCGTCCAGCATGTGAGAGTAAAGGATTGCCAGATTGTATCTGTTGTCTAAGAAATTAAGCTGGGGCAGAGGCACCCGCAGAAGGTAGATGATCCCTGTCAAGAAAGTGCCGAGGAATAGTACTGCAACAGGGACCAGTGGCCTCTGAATGCCTATCGTGGAAAGAGCTGCCAGATTTACGAAAGTCCAAAGCAATCCGATAGTGGCATAGACGCGGTGAAAGTTCTCTCCAAGGATCTTTCTGGTCAAGATGAGAGACGCAGTTGTAACCAAGAATACAAGGAAGTAAATCAAGGGAGTAATGAGCAGGTAGCTGGCCGGTGGCGTGACAAGGCCGGCATCCTCTATGACTCTCAGGCTTGATCCAGCCAGGACGTAAGGAAGGGTGTAGAGCACTAGCTTTTCGTCCATCTTCAGGTCCAGGCGTTTGAAGATCCTGATCAGGCCCAGGATGCAAATTCCTAGAAGAATGGCCCAGGTTACCGTGTTGACTGGATTGTACCCTGAGTCATAGATTATAGGCTCCACATAATATTTGTACACCCAGTTGTACACCCAAGTGCCGAGATCCGGGTTCATCTAGCTTACTATCCTCCCGGATGGTATTTCTATCGTTCGGATCTTGTCAGGCCTATACGGCTACAGACGTAGTCGTCTCAATTCCGGAAAGTATTTATATTGACGAGAGAAAGGTATTTTGTCCATTTTCTGATTTTAGTTGAGGTAATTAGATGGTCGAGGTGTTCAAAGGTACAACTACGGTAGGAGTACTCTGCGATGGAGGCATTGTCCTGGCATCGGAGAGCCGCGCTACCATGGGTAACTTCATAGCAAGCAGCACAGCCAAGAAGATCTACCAGGTCGACGACCTGGCAGGGCTTACAACTGCTGGAGTAGTGGGAGATGCCCAATCCCTGGTCAGAATGGTCCAAGTGGAGGCCAGGCTTTATCGGATGCAGAGAGGCGAACCCCTTACAATAAAAGCCGTAACTTCGATGCTTTCGAACGTCCTCGCATCGAGGAGATATTTCCCGTTTATGGTGCAGTTGATACTGGGTGGCGTGGACAGGTACGGTCCAAAGATCTACTCCCTGGACGCCCTCGGGGGACAGATCGAGGAGAGGAGAATCGTGTCCACTGGTTCTGGATCCCCTACCGCTTACGGTGTTCTGGAAGCACTCTACCAGCCCGGCATCAATGTGAAGGACGGAACAATTTTAGCTGCCAGGGCCATTAAGAATGCCATTAAAAGAGATTCGGCTTCTGGCGATAAGATAGAGCTTGTCAGGATAACCAAGGACAAGTACGAAGAGGTAGGCGATACGGAGTTAGAAGAGATAATGCGCCTCATTTAATCTTTTTTGGATGTGTTCTATTGTCAGTTGAGGAAGTACTTTTTGAGCTTAAACGCAAGGTGCAGAGTAAGCTGCCGCCCGATACAAACGTAACGGGCCTGGAGTTCGAGGGCCCGGAGCTGGTCATATACACAGACGACCCGAGGAAACTGGCGGACGACGGAGAGATAATTAGGTCCCTGGCCAAGGAACTCCGAAAGCGCGTTGTGGTCAGGCCGGACCTGAAGGTGCTGGCCGAACCCGAGGTTGCCATAACCAAGATCCAGGAGGTAGTGCCAAAAGAAGCGGTCCTTACCGATTACTACTTCGATGGAGAGACTGGTGAGGTGGTTATAGAGGCAGAGAAGCCCGGGTTGGTGATAGGCAGGCACGGCGCTACTCTCCGAGAGATAACCAAGATGATCGGCTGGACCCCAAAGGTCGTCAGGACGCCGCCAGTCAGGTCCTCCACAATCGCCAACATAAAAGACTACCTGCGAAGCGTCCAACAGGAAAGAAAGACTATACTGCGGACAGTCGGCAGAAAGATTCACCGAGACATAGCTTCAAAGGATCAATGGGTCAGGATATCCACCCTCGGAGGCTGCCGAGAGGTTGGACGTAGCTGCATGCTGCTGTCCACCCCGGAGTCCAGGATCATTATCGATTGCGGCATAAACGTCGGATCTGACGACTCTGCCACGCCTTTCCTTTATGTCCCGGAGGTTTACCCTCTGAACCAGATCGATGCAGTGGTTCTCACTCACGCTCACCTTGACCATGCGGGCTTGGTGCCCATGCTCTACAAGTACGGATACGATGGACCGATCTACTGCACTCCGCCCACTCGCGACCTATTCGTTCTGCTTCAACTTGACTACATAGAGGTAACAGGGCGCGAGGGGAGAAAGCTTCCATACGACTCGAATCTGATCCGTCAGGCACTCAAGCATACCATCACACTAAACTACGGAGATGTGACAGACATAGCCCCTGACACTAAACTCACAATGCACAATGCCGGCCACATCCTGGGATCTTCCATTGCGCATTTCCACATAGGCGACGGCCTCTACAACGTGGCTTTCACCGGCGACTTCAAGTACGAAAGAACAAGGCTGTTCGACCCGGCAGTCAACAGCTTCCCTCGTCTCGAGACGCTGGTCACCGAGGCCACATACGGCGGGGCCAACAGCATTCAGCCTTCCAGGAAAGAGGCTGAGGTCAACCTCCTCAAAGTGGTAAAGGAGACCATCGGTAGAGGCGGAAAGGTCGTTATCCCCGCATTTGCTGTTGGAAGAAGCCAAGAGGTAATGATTGTCCTTGAGGAGGCCATCCGAAAGAAGGTCATAGATGAGGTGCCTGTTTATCTGGATGGGATGATCTTTGAGGCAACTGCTATCCACACCACCTATCCGGAGTACCTGAACAACGACCTCCGAGAATTGATTTTCCACCGAGGGATCAATCCATTCCTGGCCGAGTGCTTTGTCCAGGTGGAGAATCCGAGTAAGAGGACGGATGTAATCGACGGGCCTCCGTGTGTTATTCTGGCCACAAGCGGCATGCTCAATGGCGGGCCGATAATGGAGTATTTGAAACGCCTCGGGCCGGACGAGAAGAACACTCTTGTCATTGTCGGTTATCAGGCTGAAGGAACACTCGGGCGAAGGATCCAGAAAGGCTGGAAGGAAGTGCCTTTGTCATCCGAGGGTAAGACCCAGACTGTGAAGATGAACCTGGAAGTAACCACAGTCGATGGGTTCTCCGGTCACTCCGATCGCAATCAGCTCATGGAGTACATCCGTAGGATTTACCCCAAGCCCGGAAGGATCCTGACCAACCACGGTGATGAGAGCAGCTGTCTTGATCTGGCTTCGTCTCTTTACAAGAGGTACAGAATTCCGACCATGGCTCCCATGAACCTGGAGACTGTGAGGCTTATCTGAAGGCTCTTGGCCCTTCGATGTAAGCTACCTTTAGAGGGCGTATCGCATGGGGATAAGAGATCAACCTGGAAGTAAAACGAATAACTTAGATAGCTTCGCCTACTCACAATACATTATGCGATATGTTCTTCAAAAGGTTTATCGAATTCAAGCATATTATTTGAGGGCAAACATGTTCAAGCGAGGTTCTTTGTGACGGGAAAGAGAACTCGGATCATCAATGATCCCTCAGACCTGGTCCCTCTGCTACAAGCTTTCGGCTCAGAGATCCACAAGAAAGCCTTCGATGAGCTGAACAAAGGCTGGCGCACAGAGCGTGAACTAGTTGATATAATCGGGAATGAGAGCAGCGTTCACAGGTCCATAAGCTTACTTCGCAAAAGTGGGCTAGTGGAAACCAAATGGAAGATGCCCGAACCTGGGGCAAGCCCGGAAAAGGAATACCATTCCACTTACTCCCGGATCCAAGCAAGTTTTGGGGCTTCCATGGAGGATCTGAGCGAAATCATAAGGCTGACCTTTATGTCGGAAGAAGAGCTGCGTGACGTGACGGAAAAGATTCTGACGATTGTCAAGCAGGGAGACACATCATTGACGAACCTTTCCAGGGAACTGGGGTTGAGCCAGGTCTTCATCCGGGGCGTCTCCAAGAGGGCAGAAGGTCTAACTGTGAGGGGCCAACGGATAGAGCTTTACGACGAGGAGCACTGAATGGTAAACATCCTCCAGAGCAAGCGGGAGAGCTCTCGATTTCAGATCCTTGTAGAAATAGCCGCCCACCAGCCCAATCTGCGTCAGAAGGAAGTTGCAGAACGTCTGGGGGTTACGCCACAGGCCATATCTGAATACATAAAGGAGCTGGTAGCTAACGGACTTGTCACCACGGACGGCCGGATGCGCTACAGCATCACCAAGGAAGGCGTAGAGTGGCTCCTGGAGGGTGCCGCTGAGCTCAAACGCTATGCAAGAGTGGTCATGGAGGACATAATCAGCCATGTTTCTGTCTGGACGGCGTTGGCGGAAGCCGATCTGGTCGAAGGCGAACGGGTCTCCCTGGAGATGCGAGGCGGTTTGCTCTATGCCAATAGAAAAGAAGGAATAGAAGCAAGCGGCATAACGATCTCTGATGCCAGAGCAGGAGAGGACGTGGGAGTATCCGACCTCAAGGGCCTGATCAGCCTTGATGAGGGAGTGATCATCGTTGCTAAGGTCCCGCGTGTCCAGGTCGGTGGCTCTCGAAAGGTAGACATCAACACCCTGAAAACCTTGGTCTCCGGTGAAAGAATGATCGGTGCCCTGGGGATCGAAGCCCTGGTGGCTTTGAGGAAGGCTGGGAGAGAGCCGGACGTGATCTTCGGAGCTAAAGAGTCGGCTGTTGAAGCAGCATTTCACGGGATAAATTCAGTTATAGCGAGCGTCGACGAGCAAGTACCGAGTCTTCTGGAACGTCTGGAGTCAGAAGGATTGAAGTACGAGCTGGTCGACTTGACAACGGTTTGAGATGTCTTTTCAGGTTCTGGCTCAGGCCGATAGGTCCAGAATATTGCTTCTGCCATTGAGGGACGGAAAGGCCCTTTTTGAAGGGTATCTCAGGCTGAAGGATATGCCCCAGGGTCCGAGAGTTTTCAAGTTTCTGGTAAAGGATGATACTGAGAGATATCTACCACCGGAAGATGCGACAAAGCTCCTGCGCCAGGCTGGAGCCATATACATTGCCAGAGGCGAAGCGATTGTCGAGAAGAAGTTTCTGGAGCTGCTGGACGCCTACCAGCTCCCTTACAGAAGGGTTTCGGTCTGCAACCACTGCCTTGGCGAGAAGAGGTTTACCTCTGTAGGGAGCAGCGCCATATCCTACAAGGGAGCCAAGATCTGTGAGAACTGCGCTGCAGCGGAGCTGATCAGGGAAGCGGACTTCCGGGGTCTCAGCAGGCCTGCCAAGGCCCATCTGGCTCGAATTCTGAGAAAACGGAGGAACCTGGACGACGTTTTAGGCCTCCTTAATTTGCAGAGGCTTGACCCAGAGCTGACCAGGTTCGACACTATACCCGCCAGTAGGGACGAGATCACCATGAACCTGGAAGAAGTGGATCTTCCCGAAAAGCTGAGAATTGTACTCATGAGGAGGCTGAAGAATCTTCTGCCAGTCCAGACCAAGTCGGTCCAGGCAGGTCTGCTTGAGGGAAAGAGCCAGTTGGTCGTGTCAGCAACTGCTACCGGAAAGAGCCTCATTGGGGAGATGGCCGGGATAAAGAACCTTCTGGAAGGAAAGGGCAAGCTCCTTTTTCTGGTTCCCCTTGTCGCCCTGGCCAATCAGAAGTTCGATCAGCTATCCGCTTACAACGAGCTCGGATTTAACACATCCATACGCGTCGGAGTCAGCCGGATCAAGCTTGGGCATGGGAGGAAGATGCACCAGGATCTTGGCGCTGACATAATTGCAGGCACCTACGAGGGCATAGATCAGGTCATACGCACCAGGAAGAGCCTGGGAAAAGTGGGAACGGTCGTGATAGATGAAGTCCACATGTTGGAGGACGCTGAACGGGGCCATCGGCTGGCTGGCATGATCGCCAGGCTGAAGCTCGTTGCTCCTGAGGCACAGTTCATCTTCTTATCCGCGACGGTTGGAAACCCAGGGGCGCTCGCAAAGCGCCTGGACGCGACTCTCGTGGAGCACGAGGTCAGGCCTGTGTCTATCGAGCGCCACCTTATATTCTCCTCAGGAGTTGAGAAGCGCAGGCTTATGAGAGAGCTGGTCAAAGAGGCCCAGGCTCATACATCCTCAACGGGCTACAAAGGTCAGACCATAATCTTCACCAACTCCAGGAAAAACTGCTTCAACCTTGCCCAGGCTATACCGGGAGCTGCCCCTTACCATGCAGGCCTTCAGTACAACGAGCGCAAACGAACTGAGGAGATGTTCGGCCAAGGAAAGATCAACACCGTTGTCACTACGGCCGCCCTGGCAGCAGGCGTCGACTTCCCCGCGTCTCAGGTTATCTTCGAATCCCTGGCTATGGGCATAGAGTGGCTGAACGTCCACGAGTTCAACCAGATGCTAGGGCGAGCAGGCCGGCCGGGTTACCACGACAAAGGGCTGGTGTACATCCTGGCCGAGCCCGGTCGCAAATTTTCGTCGTCTCGCGGCGAAACGGAGGACGAGATGGCCATCCATCTCCTGAACGGAGAGATGGAGGACGTGGCTCCCGAGTTCGACGAGGCCCAGCAGATGGAGGAGGTCCTGGCAAACGCCGTTGCTGCGCGAAATCGGCAGGAGCTTGAGAAGCTGCACAAGCTTACTCTGGGTTTGGACGACCTGGAAACTTCCCTGAAGGCTTTGGGCAAGGCCGGCCTGATCAAAGGGACAGAGCCGACCCGCTTAGGGTCAGCGGCTTCTGCCCATTTCCTTTCACCAGACGAGGTCAAGACAATTGTAGAGCAGCTCCAGAAGGGCAAGCCGCCTCTCGAAGTTGCAGTAGCCATTGAGGGCTTTGAGAACCTTTACCTGAAGTTCGCCGAGCGCATCTCAACGGCTCTTAGGATGCCTATCTCCCAGCGCGCCCTGCACGGCTCATTCCTGGACCTGCTATCCAGTGCAGAACTGAACGACCTGGAGAGGAAACTTCAGAGGCAGTGCCTGGACTTCGCCAAGGACTTTCTCCGCTGCACCTGCATGGATGCTCCTTACTGCGGCTGCCCCCAGAAGAATATCTCCCTGAAGATCCTGGATTTGCGATCTGAGGGCAAGAGCCCTGATGAGATCATCGACTATTTCAGCGATAGATACGGGATGTATGCCTACCAGGGCGACCTCATAAACTGGCTGGACCAGATTGTGCGATACCTTGAGGCCATCGAAGCTGTTGCAAAGGTCATGGGCAAGGCGGAGGCGGCGAAGGATGCAGGGGAGAGGAAGAAGAAGGTGGAAGGAGAGTGAGCCCCATCTTCACGAAGCGATATTACGTCGAGTGATATTACGTAAAGCGTGTGATGTGAACATCTTAATTGCTTCTGTGGATCACATCTTTATCCCGAACTCGGGCAACCTCTCCTTTGCAGCCTCCCTGGCCTTCTGGTGCTCCGCCAGGAAAATCTGAATCCTCTCAGCAACTTCTTTCTTACAGGTCCCGCACATCTTGGTTCCGTTTCTGCACTGCTCGTAAAGTTCTGAAAGCTCCGAGTCGTCATCGGAGAGGTGGAAAACCAGGAACTCATAAACTGAGCACTTCTCTGGCTCGCCGCCGAGCTTCTTCTGCTCTGACAGGCTCTGCTTGCCTCCTGTGATGGCCTTCATGATCTTCTTAGCGGCGGCTTTCGGGTCCTCTGTGAGGGCGATATGGCTCTCGGGCTTGGATGAGGACATCTTGCCTCCTGCGAGACCTGTCATGAACCTGTGATAGATGGACGCCGGCGGGATGAAGCCGTACTCTCCGTGGTCAGTTTCCACTTTTATTATGAGCCGGTCGATCTCCTCCAGCAAGGACCCGGATCGAAGACCGTCCAGGTCTTTTATACCCAGGACATCTATGTGCTCTTCGTACCTTTTGACTTTCTGGTAGCCTGCGGACCGAAGGGCCTTCTCTGCGGCGATCATCAGATCAACACCCGCAGACTTTCCTCTGATGCTTACATATTCCTCTCGACGCTCCACCAGGAACTTTCTCATCCGGTAGGCCAAGTCCCGTGTGAGCTTTATGTGAGGGTCTTGGTCTGCGCCAACCGGGATAACTACGGGCTTGGGCCCACCGTACTCCTCAAGCTGGGGGTNNTTAGTTGAGGATGAAGGATGTCGGCGCTCTGGGCCATGACGCTCTCCATGTGGGCAATGCTCGTTTCTCCAGAAAATCCATAAATAGCGCTGACTTCCGAGAAGTTGGCAGCAGCGGCCAGCTCGAAGGCTAGGTTTCTCATCTTGAAGTTATCCGACTGGAAGTATATGTGGCCATTAGGCTCGAATCCCAGAGCTATGAGGCTTAGGATGTACTCGTTAATTCCTAGCTCCCTGCACTTGGACCAGCTTATTCCACGAACAGCATGGGCTTCCATGTTAGCGATGGCGGCGAAGGCGTCCCCTCCCTGTTGCTGGTGCCAGATAATCTCGTTCATGACCATCATGTGACCGAAATGAGCCCTTCCGGAAGGCATGAATCCGCTCATGACAGCAAAAGGACGGTGCTCTTGCATGGCCCGGAGGACTGAATCGTAGTTCCTGTGTCCGAAAATTATTTTCCGCCTCATGTAAGGGTGAGGGTTGTTAATCAGAGGCAGGATCTTGTCAAAGCTGGATATCCCAAACTCATCGAAGAGCTTGGAGTAATCATCCACGAACACTGCGCCCCATGGATCGAGCTTCACTTCCATGTCTGTGGGCAATGAAATAGCAGATATATCTGTCTTCTCATCCTTCTCGGCACTAATTCATCGGATTTTTTTTTGCCTTTAGATTATAGGATTATTATTGTTGATATGGATTCTTGACTCTGTCTGGCTATTGTATCGAGGCCCAATTAGATCCAATGATCGCAATAGCAGAGATTCTCTGATCGATCTCCGATACGATTTAAATGGCCGGGTAATCTTAGGCTAACATAAATAAGTTTTGACGAAATAAACTATTTATATGATAAAGTAATTCTATATAGGCTAATAGATTGAGGGTAATATGAGACAGTTTTCAGTTAAGGTTCTGGACGACAACGATCGAGAGTTCGTTGAGGTGCTTCGAGAACTTGGCATTCCTCGAAATGTCGCGAGCATGATCACTTATCTGGCCAACGTAGAGGAGGCAACATCCAGAGAGATTGAGATAGGTTCCAGCCTCCGTCAGCCCGAGGTCAGCATAGCCATGAGGACGCTAAGAAACCACAACTGGGTGGAAGAGCGGGAGATCAAGAAAGACGGAAAGGGCAGGCCGATGAAGGTGTACAAGCTCACCATAACTCTGGGTGACATAATCAAGTATTTCGAGGACGAGAAGAGACGGGAATCTGCCAAGACAATGGAGAGCATAGAGAAGCTAAAGGAGATGAGCAGATCTCTCAGCGAGGAGAGCCCTTCCGCCTGAATAGCTCTCAATTGTGGTTGCATCGAAAACGGGGTTCGATCGCATCCCACAAAGGGTAAAAGGATGCATTGCTCAGGGACAATACTGTCTCTGATTAATTCTCAGATCGCCCCAGTGGCTCAATAACGGGTTCTTCTGGAGCGACCTATGCGGGCCCTTTTTGGAAGATGCTCTCTCCCCGCAGGCTATTTTTGCAGTTAATTCATTCCTCGTTTTCGCTTGTGGTTCTCAGGTCGTCTAGGTTCTCTTCGAGGAGCTTCTTGCTTAAGTTCTCCTGCTTCTTTCCGCCCTTTCGCTCGACATCTCTCTTCTTAAACTGAGACATAAGACTCACCATATTCATCGTTATCTGAAGTTGTATTAACCTTTCCGTCAGCCCTTCCGATCGGCTTGAACGGCCCACTGGTCATAGATTCCGCTTGCATCTCGATTATCGATTATAGATACATCCCAGCCTGCTTCATCCAGAGACCTCGCGATGAGCTCAGCTTCCTTTCGGGTATAGATGGTGTAGAGTACCATCCTGCTGGCCAGATTGGAAGCTGTCAGTAGAATCTCCATCCACATGTTCCAGTTTACCTGTTCTATCAATCCTACCATAAAACCCACTACGACATCGAAAGATCCGGGATTGAGAAAGCGATTGAGGAGACGGGCATCCAGGACGAAGGATCGATTTGACTCTAGCTTTCCAGCCTTGAGACCTTGGCACATCTCGCAGCGGTCCAATTCCATGGTAAACGGCCCATAACCCAATCGATGCAGCGACTGGGTTGCCATGCCGTTTCCGCAAGCCACTTCAAGGACGCTGATATTCTTAGGAATTATAGGTGACAGAAATGATTCTAACCTATGGATTCTTTCTTCTATATAGTAAGAACTATCTCGCACTTCACAGCTCTCACAAAAGAGCTCACCTGCCAGGGAGAGGGAGAAGTATTCGGCGACGGCTTCGAAGAATTGGCCGTCCGATGTTTTTGCAGTCTTCCAAGATATACTGTCGTGTTCAAGCCGAAAGCCTTCAAGAATCTTCATTGTTGAATATTTGTCCGTCAGCAGAAGCCAGAAGTCTGCTGGCTCACGGAGATGAAAGGCCACCCCATAGCCTCCTACGAGTTCTATGGCCTCGTCTGACTCAATTCCCGAGCTGAGAAACTCAGAAGTCACAGGTAAGGCAATTAGGTCTCCAAGGGACTCTTCTGCCAGGAAAACGTCATCTTCATCTTTCAGGTCGAGGATGCGATGTAGCAACACAGTTCTGTCTTTGGATAACACAGGATATGAAGTTTCTTGCAACGCCGGATCACGCACTCGTACACTGCGCAGCCACTGGAAGGGCAACGTTCCGCGATAACAGAAACAGCTATATTATATTCCTGACCATATCCGGATTGTTTGAAGCTCATGGAAATGCCCGGCGTAGGGGCACGAATAAAGGAACGGCTAGTCGATCGCTTTGGGAGCGAAGAGGCGGCTATTGAGGGCATCCTTCAGGGTGACGTAGCGAGCCTCCTGGATGTAGTAAGTGAGCGCCATGCATTGTCTCTTGTCCAGTGGGCCACGGGGAAGAAGTACGGAGCAGAACCAGAGAGCTTCCTGGCCACAGAGGAATCCAACAGAATCTATCAGATTCTGATATCAAAGATGGCTGCATGTGCTCACACGGAGTACGCCCGGTTGAAGATCGGTACCCTCTTCCCATCATCCTCCATGGAGCTGATCAGAGAGAATCGAAAGCTGGCAGAGGAATCCATGAACTGGGCGAGAATGCTGGAGGGAAAAGGAATTGGAGAGCTTCTGTCCAGAATCAAGCCTCTCAAAGAACGACCTAGAGCGCGAATAAGAGACCGAGTAATCGTGGCAAGCTCCCCTGAAGTCCACACGCAGCTCAGAATGCGAGGACTGGATAAGCTGATAGACGTGCATCTGGCAGAAAGCGATCGAGAGATGGTCGAAGCTTCCAGAGGCTATAGCCATGTCTGCGTTGTGGGAGAGCTGGCAGACAACGCAATAGACATTGAGCACGCAGAAAGCATGGAAGATTGGTACCTTGTTCCCGAGGCGGTTCTGACTTATTACAAGGACAACTTCGAGACATTGCTCTCTGCTCTAAAGGCCGCGAAGATGCTGGAGGAGACCGGCATTTGCCACCTCAGGGATCTGAACGGTCTAGACAAGCTGATCCAGGGCCTAGAAATGGACGACGACTCTGAGTCGTCCCGGCTGGCAGGAGTGCTTGGGAATATTAATGGTTGCGTAAAAGAAGCAGTCGCCTGGGCCAACGCTGAGCTGAAGAGAAGAATTGAGTCTAGCTCCGTGACCCTTGCCGGTATGGACATCCTCCAGGCCCTGGGTAGAGGCGAAGGTGTCAGAAATCTCTTCGAAGAACAGATGAGCGGGATATTTCGAGACGTGCTCAAAGACGCTAAGGCCAGAGCGACCTCTGAGCTGAAACTTTCAGGAACCGACGCGGTACGCTTCGACGACATCTTCTGCTCAGAGTTCCAGTACCCTCTGGAGTTGGACGGACAGGCGCTTCAAAGCTTCGAGCAGGAGCTGAGAATTCGGCTGGAGACGAGAGCCATTANNCAAAAAGGAGACCGTCAAAAAGATGGTTACCAAGCTCAAGGAGTTCGATTTTTACTACGCAATAGGGACCTATGCCCTCAGACAGGGACTCGTTATGCCGGAGATTGTGGACGAACCATCTCTTTGCTTTAATAATGGAATAAATCTGAACCTAGAGAAGGCTGAGCCTGTCAGCTACGCCTTAGGGAAAACGGGATCGCCAGAGTTTCAGGAAAGGACAGTGCTCTTAAGCGGTGTGAACTCTGGAGGCAAGACTTCACTACTCGACCTTCTGGCCCAGATAGTGATACTGGCCCACATGGGCATGCCTGTGCCCGCCCAGAACTGCAAACTCTGCATCTATGAAGAGCTGTATTACTTCAGCAAGAGCCGGGGTACGCTTTCTGCCGGTGCTTTTGAAACTGCGATGCGAAAGTTCGCCCTTGTGGAGAACTGCAAGCGAAAGATCGTCCTAGCAGACGAGCTGGAGGCCATAACCGAGCCGGGGGCTTCGGCCAGGATTATAGCATGCATGCTTGATGAACTTAACCGGCTTGGTTCTGTGGCCGTCTTTGTCAGCCATCTAGCGGAAGAGGTCAAGAGGTTTGCCGAGACTCCCGTTAGGGTTGACGGGATAGAGGCTTCAGGCCTGGATAGCGACAATAACTTAATAGTTCGACGGACGCCTCGGTTCAACTATCTAGCCAAAAGTACCCCAGAACTGATCCTGGATCGACTTGTACGGACCACATCCGGGCCGGAGAGGGAGTTTTATTCGCGTCTTCTGGCCAAGTTCAAGTAGATTCAAGTTTGGATATGCCCAAGTCCGATTAGAATTCAAGTTAAAGAAGGATTCAAACCAAATAGGATCTAAGTCGAGCGGATTCAAGTCAAGTAGGTTTATATCATAAGCGCCATTCACATCTCATGGAGATCTGGCAGATTCTGATAATCTGTTTGCTATTGCTTCCAGCCTTCTATCTCGCCAACTACATTATAGTTAAAAAGCTGGTTGGCCAGAAAAAGCAGCGAGAAGATCTGATGGAGCGGGCAGTTGCAATAAGCGTTGCCCGAAGGATGGCCTCCAGAAAAGACAAGTACAGCCCAGAGCCGCGTTTTGGCTCCCGGAAGAAGCGCTAAAGTTAGTCAAATCGATTCTTTTCGTTTCTCGACTACTCTTATGTCATCGATCTCTGTGGATGGATAGTTTCCGGTCTCGTCTTTCTCCAGGTACTTTACCATGTCCCAAACGTTTAGCAGGGCCGCAGATACCCCTGCCAATGCCTCCATCTCTACTCCTGTTTTGCCAACCGATGTCACTGTCACTGTCGCCCTGACTGCGTCCGGCTGGATATCAAAAAGGACATCAGCAGCGGTTATGGCGATTTCATGGCAAAAGGGAATCAGCCTCGGGGCGTCCTTTACTGCCAGGATGGCCGCCACACGAGCAGTAGAGATTACATCGCCTTTCTTGACATGGCCGGAACGTATAGCCTCCACAGTTGACTCCTTCAACTTGATAAGGCCCGTTGCCGTAGCCGTCCGATGGACTGGAGGCTTGTCGGTTATATCCACCATTCCAAAGCCGTCTCTCATTTCCTCGATCTCCATCAGATCACAGCCTCATGGCCAGAGGGATCTTTTCGATTACATCAGTGGCAACCATGCCGTAGTCCTTCTCGACGTAGACCAGGTCTCCCGCACGCCCGTTGACGAAGGCGGCAGCCGTCGCCGCACGTAGAGCAGTTGTTCGGGCGTAAAAGGCGGCGGTTACTCCGGCCAGCACATCCCCAGTGCCCCCCACGGTCATCCCAGGGTTCCCCGTAGTGTTTCCTCGAACAACGTCTCCATCTGTGATCAGGTCGACATGGCCCTTCAAGAGCACTACCAGACCTTTTTCGTTTGCATATCTCTTGGTCGGCTCGATACGCACCTTGTAATCGGGTCCAGGCAGCTCGACGGAGCTTATCCGCTTGAACTCACCGGCATGAGGTGTGACTATGCCCTTCATAGGTAGCTCAGGCTGTAACGCATCCGCGTCTATGACCGTCTTTTGGCACATAGGGATTATCTGAGCAAGAGCCTGGCGGGATTCGGGGTTACGGCCCAGGCCCATTCCCATGACAACTACGCCGTGGCTGGCGATCAAATCTTTCAAAATGGGAAGGTGTTGTGGAGATAGATGGTCTCCTGGTAGTGCTCTGACAATCAGGTTTGGAGAGTACCCTGAAATGGTCTTGGAAGCGCTCTCTGGAGTTGCCACAGTGACTATGTCCGCGCCAGCTCGCAAGGCTGCCAATGCAGTTAGAGCAGGCGCGCCGGTGTAAGGGCCGCCTCCGATTACGAGGATCCTGCCGCTGTCACCCTTGTGGCTGTCCGGGGACCTTGCACCGACCAACCGGAGGTCTCCCGGACCCACAAAGAACTCAGCCCTGACGGGAATGCCTATGTCCTCAACAATAACCTCGCCGGTCATGCCGGGCTTGGGCTTATGGAAGGTGACCGTTAGGTCAGGCTTGACGACCTTTGAGGTCCCTAGGCCGCTAGGGACGTCAACGGATATCACCAGCAGAGAAGCAGAGTTGATGGCATCAATTGCAGCGCCCTCCAGTCCAATGATGGGTTCGCGCACGCCGGTCCCGAAGACGGCGTCTATTATCAGGTCGTATTCGCCGAAGTTCATATCCCGAATGTCACTGATCTCTCTGGTATCAAAACCGAGCTTCACAAGGATATCCCAATTCCTCCTTGCCTCTTGTGTCGCGATATCTTTGGATCGGCCCAGGAGAAAAACGGTGACTTCGAATCCATCCAAGTGGCGGGCGGCGACAAAGGCGTCTCCGCCATTGTTTCCCTTTCCGGCAACTATAGCGATCTTCTTTCCTCGAGCCTTAGCCCTTGTCGCTCTTGCCAATGAGGCTCCGGCGTTTTCCATGAGCTGCAGAGGCAGAAGGCCGAAGTACTTACAGTTGGCATCTATGGCTGACATTTCTTCAGGTAGAATAAGCCTCATAATGACATTGTACAGGCGGGAAAGGATAAAGATTCTCTGTTTGGGGCAGTGATAAAGACATCACCTTCACGACACGAACCTACCGGATCGAGATACCCTTTTTTGAGATGGATTAAGAAAACACTCTTTTGCCATATGAGATAAAAATGAAAGGCCTCCAAAAGAGCACTAACTCATTTTCGGAGGCCCAAATGTAAGAGTCTTTGGCTTTGCAGGTTGTTTGATGTTTTCTACGTGCAGACTATTTATCAAGTTCCTGGTTACATTTAGTGGATATAAGGAAATTATTCCAATTTCGGTCTTTCCGACCGAGACGGGCCCGCATTCACAATCAGTGCTATCAAGCCAGTAGTACGCCTGCCATAATCTCAGATTTTTTGGATTCATTCCTGTGACGACGAAGCCCTTATTGCCGTCAATAATGATATTTTGGGCTGAAATATTCTTGTTAAACCCTTGGTTGGCCATACTGAGTTCGAATATGGTCTTGCCTACATCCAGAGACGAATCCGAGAGGTTTTTGTACTCCTCTACTTGTACTTTTGCAAGAGTGTAATTATAAGTGTTTAACAGAATTTGGTAAAACGAGTTTACAGGCGTTTCAATAGGTTGTTCGAGTTTTACAGTGTAATTCAAAGTCGTATTTATCAAAAGATACTTGTGAGGGGCCGATGGTCTTGGTTTTCAAGCGCTGAGGAAGCCGCAGAAGCAGCTATCAGCATTAACACTAAAGTTATAATGAATTTCAAGAAAGTCACCCTGGATCTTTTTGAGTTATTCGTTGAAATAGTTTTACGTAAGAAAAATACGATGGTTCAGCAGGCTGAATTTAGTAAATGGAATTCCCCGGAAGACAGCAAGGCAGCCAATCTGTTATATGGTTATGACCCTTAAGCAGATGCTTATTTAAAATTACTGAGAAAATATTATTAACTTTTGCACGAATAAATTGCATTGACTTGTCTTTGGTCAAGGAAAAGTTATCATTGTTTGGTCAAGTTATGAGACTGCGGATGGCATGCTGCCATCCGTATGGGTTGATCAGAAAGCACTAATTTGATTGATTTTATCACGATATCATCACAGATATGCTGTGGCGATAAGGGCATAATCCCTCTTAGGAACTATTAGCTAACTTATTTATGTCTTTATGCGGTATAGTGTGTCGTCGTTTGACTATACGAAAATTTGATAACGCGCTCTATAAACTTATTCCTTCACGGCCTTTCTCATAATAGTACATGCTGGTATTGAAATTCATTCTTGCAGTTATAGCATAATCGGTCTTGCTCGTTTCGTAGAATTTTCCCATATTCCAAAGGTACTCCTCCAGATTCTCAAGAGCACGAATAGTAAAATTAAAATAAGTTGCATATTTTTTTGGTGGTTGTGTCTGATTGATAGAATTCAAGGTATGGGAAGTTAGTACATACAATGACGTACTTGCAACCATTGCATCTCTGTTCGAAATATTCTTTCTTATGAATTCGTCTAAAATGAAAGAAGACTCATTTAGATCATCATTGAATTGGCTCAAGGTTAACTTTAAGTGATCTATGTATAATGCGTCTGTTGCGTTTTGAGTAGCTTTCTGCAATGCTTCAACGTTAGTTTCTTTTGATCCGTTGCCAATCTTTTTTACGCTAGACCCCCCTTCCGACAACCCTATGGCTCCTATCATGAACAGTAATAGGAACATCACAAGTAATTTCCTAAACATCAAATTCATCGTGCAATCCCTATATATATTGTGTCAGGTGTTCAATTGCAATTGCTACTCGAAGATCATATGCATGAATATTCAAAGATATTTCAAGATCGTTGCTCAAGCATGTCACTTTCAATAAACTCCTTGGCGATTTAGTGCAAGAAGATCATTTAGTCTTCTTCCATATATAACTTTTTTAAACACAATGTCAGATTTATCAATACTGCTCCTTGGACTAATTGAAATCTAAGAGTGACCTGCAAAACCCATAGACGAAAAAATTCAGAAATTTGTTCCGGATGCTTTTACACCTTGCCATACACATTACCAAAATGTGATAAGTACCAATCGGTTAAATTCGCCAGGTTATATTGTTTTTTAAGTCGTTATATTCATTAGATTGGAGCATTCTTTTCATTCTCTTCGGAACCAGATTTGATAATATTTCCTAGATTATAGTCTATTTTGTTTATTAACTTGTTCACTAAGGAGGTTTTCTTGTTTAACCTGACTCACAGATTATAGTTCAAAAACCTAAAGATTGATACTCATGGTCACATGATAAACCTAAGCATAACGGTAAGTATCAATATTTAGGTGCTTCACTATAATTAGATCAATTGTTGTTTTTGTATTTACAATATTGTCATAGTTTGCATCCAGCCTTCATTATCCATAACTAGGTATCGAATTGATAGAGTCTTGCATTTCCAGCGGCATTGGCAACTAACGCTAACATCAAATGCAACACGACCAATGCCACCGCTGAATGCCTCATGCTCTTATCTTGGTCCTTCTATATTCTGGATCGAAAATGGGGATTCATAAAAACCCGCTAAATCCCGCATGTTCTTTATATATTCTTGATAAAGGCATGGCCCCGAAACCTGAGGTTATTAGGAATCCTCGAATGATGCATCAAATATATAATACTATATAAACTATAATTATATTGTTTCAAAAACTTTATATTGCATAACAACAAGTATTTTTTAAGTCTACGTACGTATTGGCTTTAGCTTCGTGAGTTGTTGTGTATGAGGTGGCTATTAGTGGCGGCAATAGTGACTATGGCGCTCACATACTGCATAGAAGCTGCTGTCGATGATAATGCAACTATAATAAGTTCTTATCAGGATTCACTGAATATATTAGCAAACAAGGACATTATTAATAATCGAGAAGCTGAGGATCTAAATGCTAACTGCGGTGATTTGACAGCTCAACCAACTGTTGAACCCGATACTAGTAATACTAATGATTCATATAGGCTCCTCAAAGAAAGATTAAACGAAAATTTAAATTACATTAATAATTCAAAAAATAGCTTAAATTTTAACGTACCAAGCGGTATTTCCACATCAGGTTTAGGAGAACTTTTTAATATCGATACAAATAGCGACTTCCTCAACGAAAAAAATCATGCTGATAACAGCTCCAAGAACGATGCCTTGTTAGGGAGTTCTAACGCTGCTTCAAACATCAACTCGAAATTCGAATATCTTTACGAAAGGAGCCACGTCGACCGGGTTCTCGGAGGAAAAGATCCGGTAGCGAGTCAGGATGCCGCATCGGATATAAATTCAAAACTGGGATACCTTTTCGAAAATAGTCGATCTGACAAGAACAATGCAGGCCAGGTCCAGATCACGAGTTCGGATGTCGGTTCAAGTATAAACTCGAAATTAGGCTACGCTTACGAATATAGGAGGTATGACAGGGGGGTAAAAACAGAAAAAGTTACAGGTTCCGATATAGCTTCGAACATAAACTCAAAACTGGGATACATCTATGAAAATAGCCGACCTGACAAGAGCTTAAAAAACAAATTTCTGATCGCGAGTCCGAATGTAGCTTCAGATACAGACTCGATAATTGGCGGCCTCTACCACATGGGAATGTATCAAAATGATAGTAATGCTCCAGGAAAAACCTTTTCTAACCAGGGAATTGTTTCGCTGCTAAACTCAAACTTAGACCGCATTTGCATTCAGATCGATCCATACAATATTTCACGATCTGATGGATCTTTAGTTGAAAATTGGTTCAACAATGAAGAATTCTATCCACTTGAGCCTGACCTTTTTCATTCAAATGCCTTTAGAGATCTCTCGTTGCAATGGGGCAAAAAGCTTTCTTCTCACAAGAACTATGCAGTTGTTGTGGGAATCAATAACTATGATGATCGTAAAGGCCTTCATGCGTCAGAAAACGATGCTAATTACCTTGGAAGTCTCCTCAAGTCTCTTGGATATGAAGTCATTACTCTCACGGATGGAGCGGAGATTAAACCGACAAAGCATAATATCCTGGAAGGAGCACTAAAAGAGATAAGCCTCAAGAAGGATAGGGGGAATGTTGTCCTTTACTTTTCGGGACACGGAGAAGTGGATAATAAAGGCAATTTTTATATCATCCCTCAAGACGGAGATGGAGACTTGTCATCATACATTAGTGAGGATGAGGTCAATCAATATCTGAAAGGCATGAAGAACCTGGCCATTATTATAGATGCCTGTAATAGCGGTGCATTTAAGGTAGCTGCTGATAAAGATCAGTTGATATTGACTTCTTCAAACGAGAATGAACCCAGCAACGAAAACTGGACTGCACCTGTCAGTGTATTCACGTACTACCTTTGCCAATCTATAGAAGAAGAAGGCAAAGTAAACAAAGAAATAATCATGCAGAAGGCTTTCAGCAGAGCATACAACGACACGCTCATGTGGTCCACCAATCATCTGGTACGTCAGACTCCATGTAAAGTGGATACTACAAACGGGCAATACTACTTGAACTAATTTGTTTTAGCTTGGAGGACTTCTTTATATATTGTTTCCTCCAAGAGCTCAAGATGTTGGAGGTTTCCCATTTTTAGCTTAAGGTATTTATCGATACCAACGATAATATTAATGTAATGAAAACGAACACTATGGAAACAATTTGTTGGTCAAATAGGCTGCCCTTTTGATGGGAGAATACTAGTATAACGATTCCAAATT
>PMNG01000051.1 GCA_003162615.1 Methanothrix sp.
AGGGCGAACAGCGCCATACCTAGCTTTACTGAACTACGCAAAACAATGTCCTCCTTAAGAAACGTGGTTCTGGATCTTAAATAGGTTCTGGGCATCGCATGATTCTCAGAAAATTTTTAGCTCGCTGGTTCACGTGATCCCTTAAATCGTCACTTCCCGACAGGATCATTGCGGCTCCTCTCCACTTGTCGCAGCTCATTCCAAAATCGGAGAAGTTCGCGGAATACATCTTTACGTTGCAATATTTTTTCGGAATAGCATCGACGTCGGCCATCTGCCACCAGAGAACCGTCCAGCGTGAACATGCACCTCTTTTGAGGAGGTCCACGGCTCTTTCGAGGTCTCTTTTTTCCAGGTATGGAGGGTCTATCAGAAGAAGCGCGGGATCGGAACTGTCCATTAAGGACCTTACGCCTGAAAATCCGTCGCCAAGATGGAACCTGAACTTATCCGCTCCCGGCAGAGCTATGTCATGCCAAGAGGCAGCAACTTCCGGATTTATATCCCAGACATCAGCCTTCAGACCAAAGCCGACTTTTTCAGTCGCTTTCAGCACCAAGACAGCAGAACCAGGATAATTCATCAACCCAGAAGGGTTCATATTGTTGAGGATGCCGAAATAGCTGAACTCTTTTAGAACGTCAAGGCGCTTCCAACAATTACTAATGCCATTCTGCCATTCGCCAGGCTTTTCAAGAGCGTATTCTGGATAACCCACGTGGCTTTCAATGTAGACGAGGTTCTTTTCCTTGGCCAGAAGATATTCTGCTACCTCTGCCAGGATAAAATGCTTCCATACATCTCCTGCGTTGCCTGCATGATTTCTGTGGTTGTAGCGCATTAGTCTCGAATTAAGTATTGTGATTTATGGTGAAATAATTTATGTTCTCTTTAAAGGCAAGATAATAAAAAAGAAATACTAAAATAAAGTATCTGAGTTCAACCTCTGTCTATCTGTTCAGGTACATACCCTTGGCGATATTGAATGTCTGAGACGGGGTCGCCCTAACCATTCTCTGGGAATCCTCTGATGATGACGGGGATGCAGCGGCAGTTACTGCTGCTGTTTTCAAGAGGCTCTTGTCCACCTCGTTAGTCAGCCATCTGGCTCCACCGATGCCTATCAGTATCGCGCCTGCTACGGATGATATGGTGAGGTTCAGCTCACTCATGCCTACGCCGCTTGAACCACTAAAAATGAGCGTTCCGCTGTACGAGCCGTAAAGCCCCCATGAGATGAAGGCTGCAACAGCCCCTATAAGGACGTTACCCGCAATGCCCGGCCTAAAAATACAGACGTTATCGACTATCTCTTCACGAGGCACGACGAATCCATTATCGCTGATTATGGCATTGATAACGCCTCCAACAGCTCCTCCCAAAAGAATAATTCCCAATGGTATCCATACTGGCATAGTCTTCCCCTTCCTGGAACAGATCCTTCCGGCCCCAGAGCTAAGCAACTCTGCTGGAACGCCGAACAAAACCGATTCCAATTATTTTCATTATAACTTTTTTTATTTTGAAATCGCTTTAATACTATTTTAACTTTGTGTCCTGTTAACATGAACCATTTAAAAAGCCTTACTACCAAAAATGATAATTTAAATAAAAATATTTTTGACATGAAACCAACTGATCTTTATGATACATGCAAAAGCGCAACCTAATTTAGGTCGACCAAAATGGTTATATTTAGGTTGCCCTTAATGTCCTCGTAGAATATGCCTAAGGAACAGATAGAGGAGTACATCGAAGCCATCTTCGATATAGCCGGAGAGAAAGGCACAGCCAAGACCACCGAAGTTGCAAATAGGCTGAAAATTGCCCCTGCCAGCGTGACTGAGGTGTTCCAGAAAATGGCGCGAAACGGCCTCGTTCAGTACGAGCCCTACAAGGGAGTCTCCCTCACAACGAAAGGGGTCGAGGCCGCGATAAAGATCAAGAGAAAACACAGGCTTCTCGAGGTATTCTTGGCGAAGATCCTTCACATAGCTCCGGAGAAGGTCCACGCGGAGGCCTGCAAAATGGAACACTCCATCTCCGATGAGGTCGGAGACGCCATTTGCAGGCAGTTAAACGCACCGGCCAGATGTCCCAGTGGTAAACTGATATATCCCTGCGAAAAGGGAATAGAGACCTGCAACCAGTGTAAAGAGACATTAGAAAAAGATGCATCGTCAGCGAGCCAAAGGAAGATTTTGCCAGTAACCGACCTGAAACGATGCCAGAAGGGGACTATAGCTTTTCTCAGGGGAAGCAGTAAGGTCATCCAGAGGCTTTCAGACCTCGGTCTAACTCCAGGGACCGAGGTAACACTGATGAGAAAGACACCCATGGGAGGGCCCATTGAACTTTCAGTAAGAAGAACGGCTCTTGCAGTGGGACACGACATCGCCGACAATATCTTCGTTGAAGCTGCAGGAGAAAGCTGAGGATGCCCGGCTGCCAAGGTTGCCCGCAATCGAGGAATAGTTTCGAAAGAAACGCTGACCTGGTGGTGGCCTTAGCCGGCAATGCAAATGTCGGAAAGAGCGCTGTTTTCAACCAACTGACCGGCGTGGATCAGATTATAGGGAACTGGCCCGGAAAGACCGTCGAACGCGCCGAGGGAACACTGCAATATCAGGGCATGAAAATCAAGGTAATAGACCTGCCCGGAATCTATTCCTTCTCCACCTACTCCATGGAGGAGCTGGTCTCCAGGGATTTCATCGCCCTGGAAAAGCCTGACATAGTTGTCAATGTAGTAGACGCGACTGCCCTTGAAAGGAACCTCTTCTTTACGATTCAGCTTCTGGAGCTAAATGCGCCCCTGTTAGTCGCATTGAACCAGATCGATCTTATGGAGAGGAAAGGAATCTCCATTGACTACCAGAGGCTGGAAGAGATCCTGGGAGTCCCTGTTGTTCCTACTATTGCCATAAAAGGAAAGGGCATCTCTGAATTGACGGAGGAAATAATAAAGCTCGGAGAACAGAAAATAGCCCCTCCAGAGATCAAGTACGGAAAAGAGGTTGAGCAACGAATAGAGAAGCTCATCTCACTGCTTGGCAAGATCGAGACATTCTATCCCCACAGATGGCTAGCCATAAAGCTCCTGGAAAGAGATGGGGAGATCACGAGGCTTGTAGAAGGGCTTGACAGTACCGATGGTACAGTCGTTCGGGCTGCGGAGGAGTTGGCAGAGGAGATCGAAAGGATTCATGGAGAACCCAGCGGTGTGGTCATTAGCGCCGAGCGTTACAAAATTGCGGATGAGATTTCCAGGAAGGTCCAGAAGATCCGCACCGAGGAAGAAACGCTCACTGACAAGCTCGACAGAATTGCCCTGCATCCAATCCTCGGTTATTTGGCGGCAGTGGGCGTCATAGGCGGCCTTTTGGTTTGGACATTCATTTTGGGGTCCCAGATCTCTGGAATTTTGCAAAATGCGCTAAGCTCTGTTGAGCAGTATGAACCTGTGGTCTCGGGTCCGCTTGGAAATATCATCTGGAATGGAGCCTTCACAGGCTTTGTTGCGGGCGTGACTCTCGTCGTACCCTATGTACTGCCCTTCTACATCATACTGGCGGTGATCGAGGACTCCGGTTACTTAACCCGAATAGCCATCATGCTCGACCGAGGGATGCATAAGCTAGGGCTGCATGGAAAAGCGATAATTCCCATGATCCTGGGATATGGGTGCAATGTGCCTGCCTGCTTCTCCTGCAGGATAATGGAGACTCCTAAGCAGAAGTTCGTGGCTGCTTTTCTTGTTTCCCTGGTACCGTGTACTGCGAGAACCGTCGTGATCCTCGGGCTGGTGGCAGCCTTCGTCAACATCTGGTGGGCTCTGGCGCTGTACGCCTTCGATATAATCCTCATCTTACTTCTGGGAAGGATTGCGTTCAAGGTCGTGCCTGGAGAGTCGGTCGGCCTCATCATGGAGATGCCGAGCTATCACGTGCCCTCTGCGAAAGTCGTGCTTAAGCAGACATGGGCTCGTACTAAGTCGCTGTTGTGGGTGGTATTTCCGGCGTACGTCATAGGCAGCGCAGTGCTCCAGGCGTTTTATGCAGCAGGATTGCTGAACCCCCTCAACGACATTCTAAGCCCTGTTACAGTTAACTGGCTTGGATTGCCGGCAGAGGTGGGCATCCTGCTGATCTTCGGGATAGTGAGAAAAGAGTTGACGATACTGATGCTGGCGGTAATATTCCAGACAACAAATTTTGCGTCAGTCATGTCTCCTGTGCAGCTAATAGTGCTCGCACTGGTGACCATGATTTACATCCCGTGCCTGGCCCTGATCCTCTGCTTTGCCAAGGAGTTCGGCTGGAAGAAGACGGCTGCCATTACGGTCTTTGAGGTGACGTTTGCGATCTTCCTCGGCGGGATTGTGTTCCGAATGCTGAGTTTGATTATGTAAGTCGGGCGAAATCCTATGCTACAGCGTTGATTATTCTCACTCATCCGCACTTTCGCCCTTTCCACTGCGAACGAACTTATCCCCCTCTCGTCTAAGTTCGCTGACCATCTTCCCATCAACGATCCTGAGGATCCTGTCCGTCTTCTCCGCCATGACCATGTCGTGGGTGACCAAAATGAATGTCTGGTTCGTCTTGCGATTGAGCTCCCTCAGCAGTTCGTATACCCGGTTGGAGCTTTTTGTGTCCAGGTTTCCAGTAAGCTCGTCACCGATGACAACTGATGGCCTGTTCACCAGGGCCCTTGCAACAGCTACCCGCTGGTTCTGGCCTCCTGAAAGCTGGTTTGGCCTGTTGTCCAGCCTGTCCCCCAGGCCAACGTCGTTCAACAGATCCCTGGCCCGATCCCTTGCTACCTTCTTGTTTTCGGCTGCGATCAACATGGGTATCATGACGTTCTCAAGGGCTGTGAACTCAGGTATGAGGTGGTGGTACTGGAAGACGAAACCCAGCTCCTTGTTCCGGAGTCTGGCCCGCTCGCTTGGACTTATCTTGGTGACGTCCGTCCCTTTGAGCGTGATCTGACCGCTAGTGGGGGTGTCAAGCAGACCTATCATGTTGAGCAGAGTGCTCTTTCCGCTACCGCTCGGCCCCACGATGGCCAGAAACTCGCCTCTCCTTATATTGAGGTTGATGTTGTCAAGGGCCACGACATCCACTCCGCCTTTGTAGACCTTCATCAAGTCCCTGATTGCGATTATGTCGCTGTTTTCGACTTCGATTTCTTCAGTATTGCCGTCTAGGTCGCTCATTCTTGATCGCCTTCCTCCCCCTGATCCATCAATGGCTTTCTGACTCAGAATCGCCATGATGAGACCAAGAAAGGTAGTTCCCTTCGCTCTGATTCAGGTTGGTTGAAATTATGGATGTCTTCGTCATCTATTGACCGAGTTCGTACATCCTAAGGGATATAAAAAGTGACAGGATTGGAAAATGTAACTCAACTCGCCAGATCTTCTGGAGTCTCTCGATCAAAAGCTTTTAATAAATTGTGATACAGTGATTAATCATGTCACCGAGATTCTTCTCGAAAAGCGAAGCAGTTTTATTCGGATGGAACACCCTGAAGAAAAACTTCGGTTTCTTCCTGGGAATGCTGGCAATTGTCGTAGCGATCAACCTTCTAGTCGGCTTGGTCATGTCCTCATTCTCCGAGGAAGCGCCAAAAGTGCTGGTGATCGCGGTGAGCGCTATATCCTGGATTTTGGATTTGCTCATCAGCATGGGCGTCATTAGGATTACCCTGAAGTTCTGCGACCAGGAACAGGCAACTTACCGCGACCTTTTCTCTGCCTATAGACTTCTGCTAAATTACCTTGTAGGATCGATTGTCTACGGAATAATGGTGGCCATTGGGTTCGTCTTCCTAATCGCCCCCGGCATTTACCTGGCCGTCAAATATCAGTTTTACGACTACCTGATCATAGACAAGGGCATGGGACCAATAGATGCCATCAAAAGAAGCGGAGTCCTGACAGAAGGCGTGAAGCGGAACCTGGTGCTGTTCTGGTTGGCGCTGGTAGGGATTAACATCCTGGGAATGATAGCTTTGGGAGTTGGGTTGATCGCTACGGTTCCAGTTTCATGGCTGGCCAATGCCTATGTCTATCGCAGGCTGCAGCTTCAGGCTGAGAACAATAGTGCCATTCCCTTATCCGGTTTAGATTAGTTTCATCAGCTTTCTGAAAATGGCTGGAACATGCACATCTGCGCCTTTCGGTTGGATGGGCGCCAGATGCGCTGCTCTTCTTTTTTTATCAGAATTGGATCACTCAAACGGACGGGACAGAGCGGATTGTGTCGAGTTGATTGGAATAAGTTTTTGAATTAAGGCATGCTTGAACATGCAATGATCTCCAGAGTATACATCTCTCACGACGAGCACGACGAAGAACTGGCTCAAGAGATCTCCAGGGCTCTGTGGAGAGTGGGCCTGGAGAGCTACGCTGCAATGTACAAGCTCAGCCCAGGCATATCCAGGGCAGAGCGGGTCTCTTTTGGAATTCGCAACTCTGAATGCCTCGTGGCTCTGCTAACCAAGGAAAGCTCGGCCTCCGCCACAGTATGCCAGGAGATCGGCCTAGCCAGGGGCATTGATCTGCTAGTTATACCACTGCTTGAAGAGAATGCTAAATTGCCTTTTCTCATAGAGCACTCGAAACCTATACCCTACTCTAGATCTGAATTCGGCGATGCTATTGGCAAGCTGATAAGAACGCTTCGAGATTTGAGCTGTTTAGACTGGCTGAAGGTGACCTGTCCGAATTGCGGAGAAGAGATGACGCAGTATCTGACTCCTCAGGAAGATGTCGACGAGGCCCTGCAGAAAGGCACCTGTCTGGAGACTATCTGCAGCTATTGCCAGAACAATGTATCCTTGGACCCCAGAACCTTCGAACCACTGCTAAATGAAGTTGCTCGATGAGCTTACGGCCGAAGCATGGTTTTTGAAGGCTTAACTGCCCCATTAGACAGAGGCTTAAATAATTTCAAGTGGAATCTTATAGATAGCATGGTAAAGCTATCGTATTCCTTCGAAT
This sequence comes from Methanothrix sp., assembly GCA_003162615.1. Lineage (GTDB taxonomy): Archaea > Halobacteriota > Methanosarcinia > Methanotrichales > Methanotrichaceae > Fen-7. The sequence goes on from PMNG01000051.1 coordinate 7,010, forward strand.
ATGAGATAGAACCGATCGCACCGTACAATTTTGACCTCACCGTCAAAAAGCCAGCAGGTTGGCCTCTGTTCACACCCTTTGAAAGTCTATGAAAAAGGTACTATTTGGACAGCAACTCATCACAGTGACGTTCTCGTAGGCATCAAACTCATTTCAAGGGGCACAACAGAGCAGCCGAGGATTAATGCCCAGCTTTTTCTAAAGAGCGAACCTAAGCCGGAACAGCTAAACGAAATAAAGCAATCTTTGGTACACGATCTCAGTGCGGACGGGGATCTGGCCGAGTTCTACGAACTCGCCAAAAGCGACAGCATACCGAAGCTCGTGATCGAGGACCTTTATGGAATGCATAGCACATCTTTGAGCACAATTTTCCCGGATGCCCTGCTGGCAATACTGCTACAGATGACGACATTCAAGAGGAGCGATGAGATGATGAGCTGCCTCATAACCAAGTATGGCGAGGTCGCCGAGTTCGATGGCCAGAAAGTGCGGATTTGGCCTCTGCCAAAAGCCATAGCCAAGCACGACGCTCCGGAGCTTGCGAAGGCCTGCAACCTCGGGTACAGGGCGAAGTTCATAGCAAATCTTGCAAGAAAGCTTGAAAGCGAGAAGTTTCCGACAATCGGAGAGCTGGAAAAGCTCACGCCCGAAGAGGCCAAAGGAAAGCTATTGGATTTACCGGGAATAGGCGACTATTCGGCGGACATAATAAATCCTCACGGCGGATTTCCCATCGATGCCTGGTCAGTTGATGTCTTCGGAAAGCTGTTCTACGGAGAAGAGCCCAAAGACCGAAGGAAGGCGATAGATGGAATAAAGAAGGAGGGCCTGCGCAGATGGGGCAAGTGGTCGTGGATGGCGTTCTTCTATGTGGTGCAGGATCTTGATAATTTGTCAAAAAAGTTGAAGATAGAATTAAGACGAGAATGAATTTATCAGACTTCTCTAGATCAATCAGGAGATCGGAAACAGGGCGAGGCGGTGACCTTCTACCGGCTCGGTTTCCTGGCCGAGAAGCAGTGCAGGGCCAGATTTTGTGCGTTTTTATAAAATCGTCATTAGTGCCCGCATAAAGGGTTTAGGAGCAAACATCTGAGTAGCCCTAGAAATTATTTTCTAAATTCAAACTATATTAATCTACCAATTCACTTGTCTAACACCCTTCACGGGCCCGGATAGGAGATTTCCAGGTTCTCCATTCCCAGTATTAATCGGCGCAGCTCCTCGCAGTTTATGGGACGTTTGAACTCGCTGCACATCTTAACCTTCTCAGCCAGTTCGCAGACTTCGCGTTCCTTCAGGTGGTACCCCATTCGTTCGGTGATGTACTTCAGGGCCTTGGCTCCGGTGTGCTTGCCTATTATAATGTGTCTGGCAGCACCAACTATCTCCGGAGAGTATAGCTCGTATGTCCTTGGCTCCTCCAGAACTGCAGCCACGTGAATTCCCGACTCGTGGGCAAAGGCGTTGACGCCGACGACTGCCTTGTTCCTGGCAACGGACACTCCAGAATAGGACTCCACCAGCTTTGAGAGATCCTTAAGCCTGGTGAGATCGTAAGCATCAACTCCGTAGTGCAGCTTAAGGGTCACGAGCATCTCTTCCAGAGGTGTGTTGCCGCTGCGCTCGCCTATACCGTTTACTGTTGTGTGAAGCTGTTTGGCTCCGGCTTCTGCCCCAGCCAGGGTATTGGCCAGGGCCATGCCCAGGTCATCATGGCAGTGCATACAGATGGGGATCTTCACCACCTTTTTGATTTCGCTGATCATGTAGTAGGTTGTCCGCGGATTCATGATCCCAACGGTGTCCGCAACGCTTATGTAATCCGCATGGTACTCCTCTGCCTTTTTGTACAGCTTCTTCAATGTCTCGAAGTCCGTTCGTGTGGCGTCCTCAGCCGAGAATCTCACGATGAGGCCGTGGTCCTTGGCATACTCCACAGTATCTAGGGCGCACCTGATAGCCTCAGGACAGGACATGTGAAGCTTGTATTTGAGGTGCAGCTCGGAGGTGGCGATGAATACGCTGATCATGTCCACGCCGCAATCAAGGGCAGCGTCCACATCAGCCTTGACGGACCTGGACAGGGCAGATATCTTGGCATTCAGATCGAGGTTGCAGATCTCCCGTACAGCGCTCTTCTCAGCCTTGGACACTACAGGGAAGCCTGCCTCAATGACATCCACTCCGATCTCATCCAGCCGCATAGCTATGTCCAGTTTCTCATCCGGTCTGAAGACTACTCCCGGCATCTGCTCTCCGTCGCGAAGGGTCACGTCGCATATCTCGATGTCTAGTGGTGGGGTTCCGGCGATGGCCAGAAACTGATTTTCGGAGTAGTCTTGCATAACAAGGGATAGTGAGGATTCATTACATAAATCGGTTTCGAGGGGATGGATTCTAGCCGTGGAGTTGACCAAGATGACCGAGATGCGCGGAATCAAGACGCTTCATATTTGTGGTTTTAGGCATCGATTCCAGCCAGCATGAAAAGGTCCTTCGAGTTGTTCTACAAAATTAACAAAAAGAGTGACGGCAGCGGAGCTGGCCTGGCCATTGCAAAGAAGATCTTAGAGGTCCACGGCGGCCATATCCGGATAGAGTCAGAGCTAGGAGTAGGGTATGCTTTACATTGCCATTGGCAGATTATCGGTAAAGTCGTACAGGTTTATCATTCCCCACACCTATATATTCAGTAGTAGATTTTTGTTCTTGGTTCTTACTAGTAAGGAGTCTAATCCACGCAACAATATGCGACTCATATAGAATCCAGACCATCGAGCGATCGGAGATCTGGACTTGTGCACATCGCCTTCGATATTTTCCGTCCACGTTGATTTTGCGATCTTAAGCAATCGGAAGAATCCGTTTTGTCTTGGCTTTTCAGTTCAGAGCTTTAGCCATTGTAGTACGATGCCCAGGTCTATAAAGACACTCTGTAAGGCTAAACTTCGAGATTAGACTCATTTTAGCGGCCTAAACGAATGAATAATGGAAATAATCGCGAAAACAAATTATAGAACTCTTATATTGACTTTTATCAAAAAATAGATCTTCATTAGCCGTTTCTCAGTCTTGCGTCAAATGTTCGTTCGGTCCTACCTTTATATATCGTTCGCAACATGCACCTAGCTATAGAACGGTTTCATGGATTTACCAGCGAGCCGTTCAGCTACAGATCAATTGTGAGGTGAGACAATATGAAGATGAAAATGAAATATCTGGACCTCCTACAGTATCTGAGTGCTATACTAACGGTAGCTATGCTATGCATCCAAGGGTCGGCTGCTTTATATGGTGCATTTGATAGCGTACTTGAAAATCATCATACAGAGAGCCAGCCACTAGTAGACCACCTAACCAATGATCAGCTGAATAACATGTCAGTAAGCGAACTAAAGGAATTAAATTTGGAGGTCAAACAGGAACTGAAACAGAAACTGAGTCAACAGCAATAGAGTTACTATGCTTCATCGGAGCATAACTCACGATCAAATATTGTACCCGGCCAGCAAATTATCCAGAGAAGATCATACAACTTATCCGCTCTAGTTCTGGGAGCCCGGATATTTTATAAATATTTTCGATCTCGTTAAGTCAAGACCTTTGCACTACAAATTCTACACTACAACAGATAGCGGTTAATCGAGATCGCTCAAAGGACGGCCAGTACCTGGCCGAGCGGCAGCATTTGACGAGTGAAGATGGTACCTCCTTAATGTCGCCTTGTTGGATTAAGCGCTCGACTGCCTTTCGACCCTCCAGTCCTCTAGGCGTTATTCCTTAATGATCATAGTAGACCTGGGGCTGATTCCTCATCATGTACCCGAAGCCCAATCCGACCAACAGACCAGTGAGGTGTGCAGCGTGAGCTATGCTGTCTCCTGATCCCATCATCGAAAAGTCCATGATGGCAAAGAGAACGACTGCATACTGAATCCTCAATGGGATAATGAAGAATAGCAGTACCCGGATTTCAGGGGCAATAATTGCCAGACACCCCATGACTCCGTAAAGGGCTCCGCTTGCGCCTAGCAGGGTTCCAGTGGACACCAGCATCTGTCCCAGAGCCGCAGCCAGCCCCGAGAACATGTATATCTCAAGGAAACGGGTCTCGCCAACGCGCCTCTCCAGTTCTACCCCAAAGAAGAAGAGGAACAGCATGTTCCAGAAGAGGTGGTCGAAGTTGGCATGGACGAACATGTGAGTAATGAGAGTCCAGGGCCTCTGCATTACATATGCCGGATTCAGAGCAAGATAGCTGTAAACAAAATCAGGAGCTATCAAGCTCAAGAGGGACACAAACACGCAAACTGCCAGGATGGCCATAGAATAGCTTACGGGAAGACCAGTCGGAATCTTGCTCCTCCAGCTCCGGGTCTCCCAGGGTGCAGGGTCGTTCCAGTCATCTTTGTGCCTGAAATCATCCCTGCTGCCTATTGAGGCGAGAATTGGGCTAAGAATTAATGATCTTGTGTAACTGAGACGATCTTTTAGGCTTCTAGCGATATGATTTTTTACAATATTATTTATCTCCTGACCTGCCATGATCCCTCAAATGTTTTCTTGAACATTGATATTGATACATTATCGAGTACATTTTCTATACATTTCGAGTATGGTATCCAATAAACGTCGTCAATACATTTATAAAATTACGCCATTAATCTCTCGTCGAAAAGACTATTCAGTCACATACTGGCCGTCGCGCAGCACTATGACGTAATCCGCTGAGTTCCGGAGGGCCACCGAAAAGCCTGGCTCGGCTCCGAAGATTATGGTCTCCTTGCCGTGCTCCATGGCTTTCATGAGAACAGGCTTCAAGTCTGCGTCTCTTGTGACCATGGCGATTGTATCTATGACTGGGTTATAGATCATGTCGATGCCTTCAACTGCCATCCTAACGTCGACGTCGCTGGTGCAGATGACAGGGTCGAACCCCTGGTTCTCCACAGCCTCAACGAGTTTTTCCGATGCGTACTGGTTCAGGAACACCTTCCCCATCTTGATGTCGCCGTAATCCTTAAGGATGTCCCTTATCTCCTCAAGATCCATCTGAAACTCCTTGCGGAGCATGTTGGGACCATCCACTAGAAGGCCTATCTTCTTTCTGCCTCTTTCCTTCTTGGAACCCAGATAATTCATGATGTGTTCGAAGTGTATCGCCATCAGATCACAGATCCCTTGAGATAACCCCCGACTGTATCATATAAAAATCTATCTCATATATTATTCTATCTATCTTATGCACCATCTACTTATTCTGTGTCCATGCTCTTTATCATGGAATGCTGTAGATCTTCTTTAAGTTCCTGGTGGTGGCTGAAGCGACCTCAGATGGCGACAGGCCCTTTATCTTGGCAATTAGCCTTACTGATTCGAGAACATTCATAGGTTCGTTCCGCCCTCGTTTGGGAGCAAGGAAAGGGCTGTCCGTCTCCACGAGAAGGTGGTCTAGAGGAACGTTTCTTGCCAGAACTTGATGCGGACCGGAGCGGCACACGACTGTGGCCAAAGAGATATAGAACCCTCGGTCCACTGCCTGTTTCATGGTGTCCATGGTGCCGCCATAGCAGTGGAACACGACCTTGTCCAGATCCTTTACCATTTCCAGGGCCTGCTGCTCGGCATCCCGAGAGTGTATCACCAGCGGAAGGTCAAGGGACTTGGCCAGGTCGATTACCTTCTGAAAGACTGCAACCTGGCGGTTCCTGGCTACTTCATCTTTGCACCTGTAATGATCTAGTCCAGCCTCCCCTATTCCCACGGCCTGACCAGCGTTCTCTTTGATAAAATCCAACTGGGATTGCAGGTACTGGTTGCTCAGCCCTTCTAAGAAGTTGGGTGAAAGCCCAAGGGTTGCCCGCATGAAGTCGTGCTTTTTCGCCAACTCCAGGCTCTTCCTGTTTGTGGCGAGGTCGACGCCAGAGTTGATCATCATCACGACGCCCGCTTCTCGGGCCCTGCTCAACACCGCTTCCCTGTCTTTATCGAAATGCTTGAAATCAAGGTGACAGTGGGAATCTATCGCCCCTTCTCCGAACTCGCTCAACTGTGGTCTTCCTCCAAAAGCATCAATCTGTTGATAGCGCTGACAAGAGCCTCCACCGAGGCCATCACTATGTCCTCGCGTGCCGACCGGGCACTCACTTTCCTTCCGCGGTCGTCCTCGACGCCTATCACAACCTCAGCCAGGGCGTCTGAACCTCCTGATATGGCCTCTATCCTGAAGTCGGAGAGGCGTATTGACGTGTCGCCGTCCAAGAGTCCCTGTACTGCCTTTAACGCGGCATCGACAGGTCCTACGCCAATGTTGGCCAGGACTTTCTCACGGCCCCGCACTAAGGCCTTAACTGTGGCCGTGGGTGTTATGATGTTTCCGGTCATCACTGAGACCTCTTTGAGTACCATGGCCTGACTGGCCTTTGCTACTTCCCCTACGACCACGTCGGCTATGGTCTGAAGGTCTGCATCGGTGATCTGCTTTCCCTTGTCTCCCAGCTCCTTTATTCTCTCCAAGATCTCATGGAGCTGCTCATCCGTCGGCTTGTATCCTGCATCCTCGAGGACCTTCTTAACAGCGTGCCGACCAGTGTGCTTTCCCAGGACTATCCTTCTTCTGTGGCCGACCATCTCGGGAGTCATTATGCCCGGCTCAAAGGTCTTGCTGTTTTCGATGACTCCGTGGCTGTGGATTCCGCTCTCGTGAGAGAAGGCGTTTTCACCAACGATCGGGGCTGTTATGGGTATTTTCGCTCCTGTGAGCCGCTCAACAAGCCTTGCGGTCTCTACCAGATACTCTGTTTTTATGCTGGTGGTGGCACCGTAAATTGAGTGCAGGCTCATCACAGTCTCCGCCAAATTTGCATTCCCAGCCCGCTCTCCCAGACCGTTGACTGTAACCTGGATCTCTCTTGCCCCGGCCTCCACGGCGGAAAGGCTGTTGGCAACAGCGAGGCCGAAGTCGTTGTGGCAGTGGACATCCACGACCATGTCAACGTACTCGTAGATCTCCTTCACAAAAGCGTAGAATGCCGAAGGGACAGCGACTCCCACGGTATCGGGAATGTTGATTATGTCGCAGTGGACCTCCTCGACTGCCTTGAATATTCTCTTGAGGAACTCCGGAGAGGTCCTAGTGGCGTCCATAGCAGAGAAGAGGCATGTCCTTCCCTGGTCCTTCACGTACTCCACGGTCTCCACCGCCCCGGCCACTATCTCGTCGTGGCTTTTCTTTATCGTATGGGCTATCTGGATGTCTGAGGTTGGAACGAAGACATGGACAAGGCCAACATCGGCATCGAGACAGGCTTGTGCATCTGCCTTGACAATTCTGGAAAGGCCGCAGACCTGGGCCGAGAGGCCAGCGCGGGCAATTTGCCGGACGCTCTCGAACTCGCCTTTGGAAGACACGGGAAAACCGGCCTCGATGATGTTCACACCCAGCTTATCGAGCTGTCTAGCAATAGCAAGTTTCTTTTCGGGGGTGAGTGAAACACCCGGAGTCTGCTCTCCATCGCGGAGAGTCGTATCAAAAATTCTAACTCTCTCGCCGCGAAGATCTCTTACATCGTAGAAGACGATCCCTCATAGAGGCTTCTTGTGTCATGCTCATCGAGTGAGCTTTCGTCCTATAAAACTCTTGCCCGAGTCAGCGATGCTGCAAGGAATATTCAGCGAAGAATTATTCAAGTAATTGATCTGGCGAAAAAAGGAATTATGCAGGCGAGATTTGCCTTTAGGTCGGCGAAGCACCCTGAGCTTGTAAATTCTGGTCGGATTCAACAGCTTTTTCTTCTGGTTCCTTCGTATCCAGAGCGCCCTCTTTGCCTGGAGGGGAGACTACCTCGGTGCTGACCTTTTCCCCGGTGTGCTTCTCGATGAAATCGACCTCTTTCAAGCCCAGGTGCTGGATGATCATGTCCGCTAGGCCGCGCCGGATCATCAGCCACTCCTTGTAGTAGCCCAGCTCCCAGGGAACAATGATCGTTGCCACATCGTCATCAATCTTGGATTCTAGGTCCAACCTGGCGAAGGTTTTGATCAGGCTCTTGAGTTTCTCAGCCCGGTCTTCGATGCTCTCAAGGATCTTGTACTCGTAGACTATGGTCTTGTCTGCCAGTGGGTGGTTGAAGTCCACGCTTGCCTTTCTTCCGATAATCCTAGTAACAGTTCCGACCTTGTTCTCGACACCTACCCTCATTCCGGGTACAGGTTTCTTATCCTTGAACTTGTTAATGGGTATGCTCTCCACTTTCGTGGGATCATGGGTTCCAAAGGCCTTTTCAGGCAGGATCTCGACCAACCCGACGTATCCTATCTCCTTGCCGATTAGGTCTTCCTCCATGCCTGCTACAAGCTGACCAGAACCTACAACGATTAAGTGGGGGCCGTACTGGCACTCTTCATCGAAGATGCCCTTGGCAGTGGCTACCTCTTTATCGGTAGCGGCTATGACTTGTCCATCAACGCTTTCAGTATAATCGATCCTTATAAAATCGCCATTTTTTACAGCCATCTTAAAATCCATCCTAGCTTAGTTGTTGTTCACCGGATCTGGCTTATATCCTTTCCGCCTTTGTTCATAGATAAATTTTAAAACCAAATCATTATTTGAATAGCTTACGTATTTCTTATGTGTCAAGTGCAAAAACTATATTGCGCACGATCGCACCTATGGCAGCTTTGTTCGACTTTTTCAGCTAAACATATTTGTAAATCGGCATAACATAAAGAAAAATGAAATGTAAAACATAACTACCCCTATGCCTAACCCTCAATCAAGCATTTTCTCATGCACTTCACTTCGCAAGTTAGTATTTGGGAGCGCGGAGGGTCACGAA
>PMNG01000031.1 GCA_003162615.1 Methanothrix sp.
AAGGATGAGTCGGACCTGATCCTCCTTGGTTTTCTGGCCTTTCTCGATCCGCCCAAGGATACCGCAACAGAGGGATTGAAGCGGCTTCACAGCCTGAACGTGGATGTCAAAATCCTGACTGGAGATAATGAAATCATCACCGCCTATATTTGCAAGGAAGTGGGCGTACCAGTGGAGAATCTTTTGCTCGGCTCACAAATTGAGGCGATGAGCGAGACGGAATTGGCCGAGGCGGTCAGCGCGACCAGCGTCTTTGCGAGACTGGTTCCGGCACACAAGGAGCGCGTCATCCGCGCACTTCAAAGCAAAGGTCATGTTACCGGCTTCATGGGCGACGGCATCAACGACGCCCCGGCTTTGAAAGCTGCNNTTCAGCGTTGTGGGAGCCAGTGCCTTCCTGCCGTTCCTGCCCATGCTGCCGATCCAGGTGCTGACAAACAATCTGCTGTACGACTTCTCGCAGACCACCATCCCAACCGACGAAGTTGATGCCGAGTGGCTGACCAAGCCGCGCAAATGGGCTATTGGTGAAATCCAGCGGTTCATTCTGTTTATCGGACCCATCAGCTCGATCTTCGATTACCTGACGTTCTTCATTATGCTCTACGTGTTCAATGCTTGGACTGATCCGGCTCTGTTCCACACCGGCTGGTTCGTCGAGTCGCTCTTTACCCAGACGTTGATCATTCATATCATCCGCACCAACAAAATTCCATTCATCGAAAGCCGGGCGAGCTTGCCGTTGATCGCTACTTCGGTGATCATAGTCGCGGTCGGCGCGTGGCTAACGGTTTCGCCCTTAGCCGGAGCGCTCGGATTTGTCCCTCTGCCGACCCAGTATTGGGTGTTATTAGCAGTTATGCTGGTGTTCTATGTGATTCTAACCCAGGTCGTGAAGACCTGGTTCATTCGCAGGTTTGGCGAATGATTTGTCTGTATTTCTTCAAATAAACGAAAATGCGCCGAATAGGGATAGAACATTTCCTGTCAATAATTTGGGTTAGGTTGGCTTGAGAGACAAAACTAGAAATCAATTGATCATTTCTTGCGTTTATCTATGTGACTATCGATTCCTTAATGTCGTGATAGCATTGAGGAAGGATTTCAGCGTCGTTTTCCTGGATAGCGGCTATTTGAAGGTGCACTGAGATGACCAGAGGTCTTCTAGAGTACAGATTGAAGGAGAAACCCATATTTGCACCCTAAAAAAATTAACGGGATAAGGAACTATGCTGTATGCGATTGTGCTTTATATTTATCAGCAAACCAATGGACCAGCTATTTATCCCTTAAGCAGAAAAAATATACATCGATTCAGGGAACGTGGGACCATCCAAGGCGCAGAAATCTGGGGTAGTTGTCGTGCTAAAAGGAAAGACATCGATCGGGCTCGATGCTTGCGATGTGCAACCGATTCGGATGGTTGAGGCAACGAGGGAGTCGCTATAAAGGGTTTCTCTGGGAGTTTCACGCGTTGGTTGATGATGCTTGATTCAAAAACTAAACTAAAAGAAAGGAGAGAGTGATTATGGGAGTCATGCTTCAAGCGTTTTACTGGGATTGTCCCGTTTTGGAATCCCGCGAACATCAATGGTGGGTGGAGATCAAGAATCGTATCCCGGCACTGCAACAAGCCGGGTTCACGGCCCTTTGGCTGCCGCCTGTCAGCAAGGCGGCCTCGTGGAAGTCAATGGGCTACGATCCATACGACTACTGCGACCTAGGCGAGTTCGATCAGAAAGGCGGCATACCGACCTGGTTCGGTTCCAAGGCCGAGTTGCTTGATCTGGTTCAGACTGCACATGCCCATGGCATGCAGGTCTATGCCGACCTGGTGTTAAACCACAATAGCGGAGCGGATGCCCAGGAACAAAATCCGCTCGACGGCAAGATGCGCTGGACCAAATTTAAACCCGAAAGCACTCAATTTGTCCGTGACTGGAAATGCTTTCATCCCAGCCCTTATGAACAGTGGGACAATGCCACGTTCGGAGACATGCCCGACCTCTGCCACCGCAATCCCCACGTCTATACGCAACTCATCGAATACGCGAGATGGCTGCTGGAGACCATCGGCTTCGACGGCTTCCGTTACGACATGGTCAAGGACTATGGCGGCTGGATGGTACGGTCCATCCAGGAACTGCGCGCGCTGCGAGACGGCAAGGCCTTCAAGCCCTACGGCGTCGGCGAATGTTGGGACAGCGATCGTACAATTGAGGACTGGCTCAGCGAAGCAAACGCATGGTCTGACAATCCCGTTTGCGCCTTTGACTTCCCGCTCCGGGACCGTCTCCACGACCTATGCGACAGTTTCGGATTCAGCTTGCTCAACCTCAAACCACAACCGGGAACCCTCTTGTATGACCGGCCAGCCGGAACTGTCACCTTCGTTGAGAACCATGATGTGGCGCGAGACAACCCCATCATCCACGACAAGCTGCTCGCCTACGCTTTTATCCTCACCCACGAGGGCTACCCATGCATCTTCTGGCAGGATTACTTCAACTGGAACCTAGCGCAGGAAGGTAAACGTAGCGGTATCGCCGCGCTGGTCCAGGTTCATGAGAAACACGCCGGCGGAGCCACGCGCATCCTTTACGTGGACGATAACCTCTACGTGATGCAACGCAATGGACAGGGTGTGCAACGCGGATTGGTGCTTGTGTTGAATAACCTCAACACTTGGAACGGTGCCGGAGTCCAGACTCAATGGACCGACACACGATTCTCTCCGGAAGCCTGGAGCGGAAGCAACGATACTAGCGTGCCAGAGGATAAGTGGACCAACGGGAGCGGCTGGGCTGAATTTTGGGCGCCACCGCGGGGTTATGCCGTATACGTCCCTCAGTAGTTTGAACAATGAATCCCTGCCGATAGCTCAGTGCTTCAAATAATTACTGGAGGATGGGTGCGATGTTTACTGATAAACTCGCAGGTTTATTGTCCCACGCACAGGATAGAGACAGGCACACTCACGGAGGTTGACACTTACGACTGGATCACCTTCCTGCCCATGAGCGATGGCACAGGAGCTATAACCGCTACTTGGCAGGCTGAACACTGGCAAGATGAAGATCTGAGGTGTCATGGCCCGAAAGAATGACACGCCCGAGTATAACTAGAGGGACCATTTTCATCGAGGAAGCCAGGAGGCTCTTCGGTAATATGATATCAGCTAGGCTTATATAACAACACGAGATACAAATTGGCCTTCAGAGGGAATCTTTCCCAGATTTCAGGATGTTTCATTAGTTATTCGCAGAATGCTTGGGCGAGAATACCAGTGAAGTGTTGTATTGGTTGGGAAAATGGCAAAGGAAAAGCGAGTGGGCAGTTTGGGCCCAGGAAATGCCTTCCGGAACTGGCTAATGGATGTTTTGGGCGGGAGGATAGACGACCGGAACTGCCCTGTCAATGTCTACAATATCAAGCCCTCCTCTCATACCGTCTGCCGCTACGAATTTCCTAATCAAGGATTCAGCGTGGTGGCCAAGTTCTATGGCAAGCCCACGGGCTGGAATAGGAATTACGATCCCGTTCATGCTCTGGAGAATGAGTTCAATATTCTGAAGAGGCTCGAGCAGATCATCGAAATTCCACGGCTGCTGGCAATGAACAAGGACTTCCATTGTGCTCTGTTGACGGAATATGTAGAAGGAAGATCTCTCTATGAATACATGCAGAGAGACGACGGGCTATACGACAGGCTCACGGCCATCGCAAAAGTGCAAAGAAGGCTGCACGATCGGACGAGATCCGATTACCGAAAAGATAGAGTGTTCGCAAGGTTCCATAGAGTCCTGGACCAGCTCGGTATGGACCCATTGACCAGGATGAAATACAACCGACTGCTGGGAGAATGGTGGTACAGTCCGTTGCTAGACCGGCCCTTTGGCTGCATGGTGCACGGTGACGCAAATCCCATGAACTATCTGTTCAACCATAGCAAGGTCTTTGTCCTAGACCTCGAGAGCTCAAAGGAGCATGCCCATTTCGTTCACGACTTGGGACTTATCGCCGCTGAATTAAAGCATTATTTTGCCATTCACCGAGGGAATGGAAACATGGCTGAGCCCTACATCGGTCATTATCTCTGGCGATACAGCTGCAATGAGCCAGAGTTCTATGCCATAACCCGGATCCTGCCGTTCTTCATGGGCCTAGGATTTTTGAGAATGGCCCGGCTTGGTATGGCTCCCGAACACAGGGCTTACATTCTCCAGGAAGCCAATGCATGTTTAAAGGGCGGCCTCCGGAGCCAAGGCTGAATCTAGCCCAGGTCCTCAATGAGCGCAAGCAAAGGTTCGAGGGATCGGAAAAGGTTGTCCTCGCCGATCTCCTGGAGTTCATCAAGGTCCACGACCCCGACGTTATCTTATTTCCCTATGCAGACACATGGGTTCCTATCATTGTCAAGAAGGCGAGACGCTACGGCCTTGAGCCAACAATTAGCCGCAGCGGTTTTTTCAAGTCCATGAGTTCCAAATCCTACTGGAGCTATGGCAAGGTTAACCACAAGGACGGAGCTATGATCCCGGAGGGCCGGGTACTCATAGACACTGCAAAGAGCTTCGTCTATACCGAGGGTGGGCTCAAGGGCGTTCTTATGGCCTCTCGTCTGTCGGGGCTCTCGCCTAACCTCACCTCCTCGCTATCACCCCTGGCACGCTCATCTCCTCTTACGAAGTCTATGAGGCACTGAGGAGAGGCGTAGCCGTGCCTTTCCGGAAGAGGGACGCTGAGGGCATCAGGAACATCTCGGAGCAGAGGGCCTCGGACAAGGGAGGCATGATTTTCCAGCCGGAGCCAGGCGTCTACGAGAAGGTTCACCAGATAGACTTCACATCCCTCTATCCTTCCATCATTGTGAAGTACAACCTCTCGCCCGAGACAATCGAACATCCGGCCCTGAACAGTACTAAATTGTTCAAAGATGCAATCAAAGACATATCGATGGCCTTTTTGGGGGTTTCGACTAAGACATAGACCGTCCTCAGCTATACGGTGCGTCCTGGGCATAGACGCCGACCTGAAAGGATTGGTTTCCCGTAGCAATATCCACTGCTTTAATGGTGCAGTTGTAGATTCGACTTCCAGTGGCAACTATGTATCGCAAACCGCCCGGAGCTTCTGCCAAATAGTCCTTCGGTGTTTTTAACTTAAAATGTGCTCGACAAAAGATCCGCTCCTCCTTTGCTCTTGATGATCAGGTGAAATTAGCCTCAGAGCCTTGGGCCACTTGATGGAGATACGTCAATCACCTTGAAGTAAGAGTTTGCGCTGGCTTGGCCGTCAGCAGCAAAAGCAGCGAAATTAGCAAAATCCCTCTCGTAAATTATAAATCTCTTGTAGAAGATACCTTAATTGAAATAATTGATCCCAAATAAAATGAATTGGTTGCATTGATCGTTCAATCAATCAGTTAATTTATGCTATTGAGGATTCCTAAAAACCACCAAACGGCGCATTGCCTTATATATCATTTATAAAGCTTCGCCAAGAAACCGAGGTCATTAGGAGTCCTCTATTGTAAGATCTTAAATATCACTCCCACCCATTCCCGGTGGTACGCCGCTGAGGTCGCCGCCTGGGCCTAATTTGTCCCAATCCTGTTCCACATTGTGGACCGGTTGTCTTCCACCCACCGTGACTGGTTGCTGGGTCGCCGCCGTGTTAACGGCAGCCACTGGTGCCGAGTTGCTTGTTACTGACGCATTAGGGGTTTCTTGAGTCGTCGTCTTTGGCTGGGTCACCGTCGGCGCAGTCACAGTTGCAGGAACGTATTCGGATATATCTGGGTTAACTAAAGTGGCGCTGAAATCACCACGAGTGGATATGGTTCCATTGCTCACCTCGAAGAACTTGCCGCTGAAGGCATCATTGTCATAGGTTCCATTCATCCATGTTGACACTTGATTATTTCCTTTCAGGGCAGTAACCACAAGATTCATGTTATCTCCCGAGACCGATCCAATGGCTACGGCATTCCAGGCCACACCTCCATCAGGTTCGTATTTTGCCTGTCCGAACAGATCTCCACCGTCCTGTTGAATTGCCATGGTTATCTGTTCCTGCTCTATCCCAGTTATGGACCAGATGCCTTTCACATTTGCTATTTCGGAAGCGGCTTTTGCCGTCTCGGAAGCATTGTTCTTCGGAACGGCTGAAGCGCTGGCGTTGGCGACATTTGGGCTATTATTTTCCGGATTAGTCGTGGACTTCTCAGAGTTTACGGGCGCAGCTTTGTTCTCAACGATCTTATTCGTGTTATTGCCTGGATTCTGCGCCATGGATAGTCCAGCCATAAGAATGAACACGAATAGTAAAGAGAGAACTGCACATTTCTTGGTCAAATATTAACCTCCATTATCTCTTATCCATTTCATTGCGGGCTTTATCGTCATTTGCCTATACTTATCCTCACACTAGCGTTCCTATTTATAAGCTTTTCACTTGACTCATTAAATGGCACTACGATCTTAAATGATCCAAAATGAAAATATAACCCTAAATATGCCATAAATTGATGCTGTATGATTCATGATTTATCACATTTTATACATTTTATGCCGCCTGAGTCTTATACTTGAAAAAATTCGGAGATTGTCGAAGAAATATCCCATGAGTGAGTTCCATGGAGCAAAGACCCTACACATCTCGACTGAAACCACCTTCGTAAGTACATTTCCACTTCGGCCGAGCTTAGACTATGGTGCATCAGCGCTCTCTCTATATAGTCAGGGCAAGGACAAAAAGGGTTTTGAGTATTCCCTTAAGGTGCCATAGTTGGTCACCCATAAGGCCCTTGTAGAGGGAGATAAAGATAGGGCGATCTTCTGGGCCACCTCTTTTGAAAAGACCTGTGTGAGGCGACTGGCAGAGGCGGGTCTCTTGGGCGGTGTACTGTTTCAGCTCTCTCCTTACTTTAAGAACGAAGGGTAAGCTCTCGACGACCTGAAAGGCGTGCTAGATGCTGTTTCCCATCAGGTGGTCGATTATGCGGTTGAGTTCAGGCACAATAGCTGGCTGGACGATAGTGAGAAAGAGATAGATCCCGCCGCTTTGGAAGTCTTAAGAGAACGAAACATCGCTAATGTATTGATCGATGGCCCCGGACTTAACTTGGGCGCGGGGCAGACTGCAAATCACTCCTATCTACGGTTTCATGGGCGGAACTACGACATTTGGTATAGGGAGGAGAAAGAGAATGACCACAGGCTCGACCGATATGACTACTTATACAAAAAAGACCAGCTGGATTCTTGGGTGCCACAGATCAAAGAGGCCGAGCAGAAGGCCACGAAGGTCAGGATTTATTTCAATAATCACGCCAGGGCCAAGTCTGTCAGGAACGCATTTCTATTGATGGACTTGCTCTCGATAGAACACAAGGAGAAGGAGATTCAGCTGCAGGAGCAGTTTACCCTTGGAGAGTTTTGATGCCCGCTATACATGCATGGAGAAGCCCACGGACCCTATTGATAGAGGGCTCGATAGTGCGGTGGTTGTTTCATGCTTCAGGTAATGCTAATATTCGTCCATATTCGGTTACAATCATCCCGGTATTTATCAGCCTGCTGAATGGAGAAGACGCCCACAA
>PMNG01000140.1 GCA_003162615.1 Methanothrix sp.
CTATCCAGCTAAACACGTACGATACTTTTAATTGAGCATTGACCAAGATCAGGCCACCTCTAAGTTCTCAGGCCGGAATATCTCCTTTGTCTGAGGTTGCGATCATTTTCCTCTGATACATCTCAATCCTCATCATAAGGTCCTGCTCGAATTTCTCAGTCTCTCTTTCTTCGAGCCGTACCACCCGGGTCACCCCATCTTTCAGGTAGAACAGTTCAGCACCAAGTAGTGGCGAGAAGATCTGTCCGGCCAGGTACAGATAAAATCGCATCTGAAACTCATTTGCTTCGCTGTGGATATCCGACTTTGAGAACTTGAAGTCCAGCATCTTCCAGCCCTTTTCCGTCCTGATCAATTTGTCCGGTCGGCCTTGCCCGAGAGAGCTGGACCCATGAAGATGCGCAGTTTCAAATTTCTTTATCCCTCCTGGCCTTCACTATATCAATTGAAATGTTTAAGTTATCGCTTAGCGCCGCAAAACAGGAATGACTCATCCTCAAGCTTATTTGCTAGTTTTACTTTCGTTCCAGGTGCGATCAGTCATCAATTCCAAGCATTTAGGGCTGTCCACAGACAATGAAATGTCGATATGCCACATCACTAACTGCGATCTTGCGTCGAAGAAGCATCATATCTCTAATAATATCAATACAACCGTCAGCTTATTCATCCTGCATATAGATCAGTATGACGCAAGGTAATGAGTCTCTTCAAGGATTGATCAAAGATGGCATCCTCATTCACATGGCTGGATTACTCAGGTAAAGATCGACAGAAGATGCTGGATGTCCTCAGCGCCCTCAAAGAGCATGAGACGAGGGACGAGCTGGGGATAGGCGTCGTCAGGGATGCCTTTTCAGACATGTTCTTTCCCGGAACGAGTACTATCCAGACAAGAGCCAGGTACTTTCTGTTTGTGCCCTGGATATATAGAAGCCTAGAAGAGAAAAAAGTCCCATCAGTAAAGATAGAGAAGCGGGCAAGAGATGAGGAGGTGCGACTGATATACGCCCTTTTGGACTCAGACGACACCAATGGCGTGATAGGCAAGGACGCCAAAAAGAACCTCAAGCGCCTTCCGAGCAGCATCTACTGGCAAGGACTCGATGCCTGGGGTATCCGGCTCTGTCCTTACTCCATTTCCGACTACCATCGCTCTTTAGATTCGTTCCACAGATTCAGCAAGGATAACTTGCACAGTTATGAAGAAGAGATTGATGGCAGCGAACGACGGCGCAACTGGCATCCCGGCCTCCCTCTTGCACCTGAGGACTTCCCCGCTAACGCCTCCTTCAGCCTGACATGCGAGGAGGCCAGCTATCTCAAGGAAAGGGTGTTGGCCAGATGGCCAAATACGATGCTTGCATACCTCCTGGACTCCGAGACGCCATCGGAATCCGTGCCGTTCCCATGGGACCATCCCATTTGCCCTGATCTCCCAGAGCCAATCAGTGAGAAAATTTTTCATGCAAGAAACTTCTCCGAGGCCATCAACGGCGCTGCAATTCTCTACAATCTTATGCTCGCTGAAAAGGCCAAGGCATCAGGTCTCCAGGACTATGATAGCATGTTGAGTTACTTTGAGGATGAGTTGGTGATATGGGCCGATCACATCCAATCGCGCTGGGATGAGTTTGATCGTTGGGACTACAAAGGCCGCTTTTGGGAGATCGTATCCCATCAAGGAGCGAGGCCTACGGGGCGGACTCTGCAATTCATCAGAGAATGGCTCCAGATGGCTCTGTCGCCAACACGGGCTCGGAAGATCGCAGAGGACGATTATGCAAGAAAGCTGATTTACGAGAGAGAACGGCAGTTGAAGCGCAATCTGGCAAGGCTTGACAATCCCGAAGCCCTCGCCAGGTGGAGCAGAGACGCTAGCCAAAGAATTGCAGGACAGCTCAGGTACAGGTGGCGTCCAGCAGAGACAATTATCTCAGATATCCTCCTCGGTCTTCGGAGGTCGTGATGCTCGATCCATATGATAGGAGGCATCTCATGGAGATCCTCAGGCCGCCGGAAGGATATTCTCTTGATTTCGCCATAGGCACCACATTCTCGCTTGATCTATTGGCGCTTCTGACGACGCCACTCAGTTTCACTATCTTTGAGGCTGAGTGTGAGTCCAGAACGCCGGACCCGCTGGCGCTCTTTGAATCTCTGCGGCGATACGCTGGAAAAATCTGTATCTTCTGCCATGCCGGTAGGATTCATATCCCCAAAGAGTACGGCCAACCGTTCTACTCGTTACTCGAAGGATCGGTCTTCCAAGCACTGCCGCAGAGCGGAGATGGTTCATTCCACCCAAAAATCTGGGCTTTGCGGTATACCTCACTAAATGAGCCTGTGGCTTATCGTTTCCTTTGTTTAAGCAGAAATCTCACTTATGATAGATCTTGGGATACAGCCCTCGTCTTTGACGGCATTCTGGCCGATAGGGAGAACGCCTTTGCTTCCAACCATCCTATAGGCGATTTTCTCGCATCACTTCCTGGAATGGTTGAGGAGGGCCTACCGGAAGATCTGCAAAATAGAATAAACCGGATGCAATATGAGATTCGAAGGGTCGCCTTCGATCTTCCTTCTGGTTTCGAGAAGGTAGCGTTCCACCCATTAGGAATCGATAATAAAAAGGCCAATCCAATATCCGGGAGGATAGATAGGATGCTTGTGGTGTCTCCTTTCCTTACAGAGAGCAGTCTTAATCGCCTGGCATCCCTCGGAAAGGAATCTGTCTTGGTCTCACGACTGGATAGCATGCAAAAGGTCCCCGCCGATTGCCTGCGGAGGTTCTCAGAATTATTCTGTCTCAAAGATGATGCCATCTTAGAGGAGGATGGATCAGACAATGCAAATCCCGGCCCAGCACCGACGCATATCGAAACGGAGCAAGCCTTCGTTGAGGATAATCTCGATGGGCTGCACGTGAAACTTTACGTGGCCGATGCGGGAAGGGAGGGTAGAATATGGACTGGCTCTGCTAATGCTACAGATGCTGCTTTCAGGAGGAACATAGAGTTCCTTGTAGAGTTGCGAGGGAAAAAGAAGTATTGCGGCGTAGATGCCGTGCTGAATGGAGGCAAGGAAACGGAGGATGGCAAGTTGGCGGGCCTGAGAATTCTTCTTGATCCTGTCGCCATTTCTGATGTTCCTATTATCGACGAGAATGAGCCTCTGAAGCATCTGGCCAACGAAGCCAGGAATGCACTAGTGAAAGCTGGACTATCAGCACGCGTTTCCCAGGATGCCGATGAGCATTTTAGTATCTTCATAGATGGCGGGATCTCGTACATTCCTGATGAGGCATCTGTCACATGCCGGCCGATAACTTTGCCTAAGGCTCGGGCCATACATCTTTCTGCTGGCCTCATCATACATGCGGAGTTCAAACAACTATTAGTTCGAGAGATCTCGGCATTCTTTGCATTCGATTTGACTGTGAGATCTGGGGGCAAGAGCCTGACAGAAGGATTTGTCCTGAAGCTGCCTCTTGAAGGGGCCCCGGAAGACAGATATGAGCGCATTCTGCGGGACATGCTGAAAGACAAGAGCCAGGTGCTTAGGCTGATGCTGCTTATTCTTTCGTTGGAAAGAGGATCAGATCCAGCGGACATTCTAGCTGAGGGATCGGGTTTCGCTGAGGCATGGAAATGGCGGACGGGCGAGCCTCCCGGAATAGTGCCACTTTTCGAGTGCATGGTCAGGGCGGTGGCCAGGGACCCGCAGAGGATCGACGAACTCAATAGCCTTATTCAGGATCTAAAGGGCCACCTCGAGACCCGTGATCTCCTACCGGACGGACTAGATGAGATCTGGGGGCCAATCTGGGAGGCAAGGAAGATGATGGGTGGAGTGGTCCATGAAGAAAACTGATTGCCAAGAGATTCCTATGAGCCGGAGGCACCCAAAAAAACCCAATTGCTCCGAGATTCTCAATAGCCTGAAGGACTTCCAGAAGGACACGGTAGATTATGTATTTGCCAGGCTATATACTGATGGTGACTACACAAGGCGATTCCTAGTCGCAGACGAGGTGGGGCTTGGAAAGACCCTTGTAGCCCGCGGAGTCATCGCCAAGGCAATTGATCACCTTTGGGAGACGGTTCCCAGAATTGATATCGTCTACATCTGCTCGAATTCGAACATCGCAAGCCAAAATATTGCGAAGTTGAATGTTTTGGAGGATGAGGCACCCCGAGCCAGTCGCATTTCTTTGCTGCCATCGAAGATCAAGAATCTCAAAGATCGAAAGGTAAACATAATCTCGCTCACACCCGGCACTTCCTTCGATATATCATCCGGAACGGGAATCGGGGAAGAGCGGGCTCTTTTGTATTGGATGTTGAAAGACGAATGGAATCTCGACGACGGAAAGCCGCTGAATGTTTTCCGCGGGGGGATGAATCTTCAGAACTTTAAGAGACTCGTCAAGAAGTACCCTAAGAACAAAATCGACCCTCAACTGAAGGCATGGTTCCTGAGCCTATTGCATGACTGCGTAGATGATAGGGGAAGCAATCCCGGAATTCGCTTGAGAAACCGGATACAAGAGCTTGCTGGGGCATTTTCCGAAAAAGGCCTGGGCGCATTTCAGAAAAGAGAGTTCGAAAAAGAGAGCAATCGATGTATATCGGAGCTGCGTGCTCTTCTTGTGAGGTCGTGCTTGAAGGCTCTTGAGCCGGACCTGATCATATTGGACGAGTTTCAGAGATTTAAGCATCTCATGTATGTTGAAGAGGGTGAAGACGAATCGGCGACGTCCGCCAGGGAGCTTGCCAGAGAACTCTTTTCCTACGCCGATGAGAACTCCGAAGCCAGGGTTCTTTTGTTGTCTGCGACACCTTATAAGATGTACACAACGGCGGATGAGACTGGAGTGGAGGATCACTACAGAGATTTTCTGAGAACTTTTGAGTTTCTCGTAAGCGACCCCAAGTCTCCTGCAAAGGGTTCCTTGATTGTGAAGGAGTGCGAGAGCATCATCAAAGAGTACAGGGATGAGCTGTTTCGCATTGGCAATGGTGATGATGTTAAGCTGGTTAGTCTGAAGAAAGCACTTGAGGCTCAGCTCTGCAAGGTTATGGTCAGGACAGAGCGGCTCGNNAGGACAGAAATGGAATGCTCGAAGAGGTTTCTGATGCCTCGGCCAAGCTTGAGCCGGGTGATCTAATGGCCTACTGTGGCCTGCAGAACCTGGCTGAATCGTTAGGCAGCCGCGACGCTCTTGAGTACTGGAAATCTTCGCCTTATCCGCTGAACTTCATGGACAAGTACGAACTGAAGAATGACTTCGAGAAAGCAATTTTGGACAACAATCGAAAGATTTGCGGCTGCCTAACCGAGACGAATGGTCTATTACTTCCTTGGAATGACATAGATGCATATGAAAAGATTGATCCTGGGAATGCGAGGCTTAGGAGTCTCTTTTCCGGGACCGTTGGGGTTAATGCCTGGAGACTCCTATGGCTGCCCCCATCTCTGCCATACTACAGTCTAGGATGGCCATTCGCAGACCCGGCGCTCAAGAAGTTCACAAAGAGATTGGTGTTCTCCTCATGGCGGATGGTCCCGAGGATGATCGCAAGCCTGACGAGCTATGAGGCGGAGAGAAATATGATCGGGCTCTTTGACTCTTCTATCAGAAATACCCCGGATTCCAGGAAAAGGCTCAGGCCTCTGCTTAAGTTTGCTAGGAGCGACAGAGATGGAAGACTCACTGGCTTGCCAATCCTCGGGATCATATACCCAAGCATAACTCTTGCCAAGGCTTGCGATCCGCTGAAGACTGCCTCTGCATCGCTGCCTTCTGCGGCTGACGCGATTCATAGAGCCCAAATTGAGATAGCGAGACTTCTACTGCCTATTGTAAGCTCCTCTCCCGAATACGGACCCGAAGATGATAACTGGTATTGGGCAGCGCCCATTCTTCTGGATGTGCATTACCATCGCGGAAGCGCTGAAAAGTTCTTCCATAGCAAAGAGCTAGCAGATATCTGGGGCGGTGAAGAGATATCCGGTGATGATGATGACGGTGATGAAGGTCCATCCCTCTGGAGAGAAGCAATCGCAGAGGTTATCGAACTGGTTGAGGGGAAGATCCTGTTGAAGAGGCCACCAAGGGATCTGGCTCTTGTTCTTGCGAAGATGGCAATAGCGGGACCTGGAATAACATGCTTAAGGGCTCTGGCTAGGGTTACAGGAGGACTGTCTGTGGGCGGCCTATGGGAGCCGCTTGATGAGATTAATATGAGCGCTATGCGAATGTCTCGGCCTTTCGTCCGCCTCTTCAACTTACCTACCTCCAGTGCCTTGCTCCGCGGTCTTTATGCATCGGATTCTCGAGGTGCTCAAGCTTACTGGCGGCAAGTTCTGGAATATTGCCTCGATGGCGGGCTTCAGGCTGTCTTGGACGAATATGTTCACTTCCTGAAGGAATCCGAGGGGCTCTTTGGTTATGCGAGGGGCAAGGCCGCATGCAGGATATCGGAGACGGCTGCAGAGGCCTTAAGCCTCAGGACTGCGAGCCTCGATGTTGATGAAATAGACCTCGATAAGAAGTCCAGGTCAATATCAAGGTCCAAAAGAACGATGAGAACAAACTTCGCAGTTATGCTTTCAGACAAAAGGAGTGATGAGAGCCCGTCCGAGAACAGGGTCTCGCAGGTTAGGAAGGCTTTCAATTCCCCCTTCTGGCCATTTGTCCTGGCAACCACATCCATTGGCCAGGAGGGGCTGGACTTCCATGCGTATTGTCATGCAGTCGTTCATTGGAACCTACCATCGAACCCGGTGGACCTGGAACAACGCGAGGGGAGGGTTCACAGGTATAAGGGCCATGCTATCAGGAAGAACCTTGCTGAGAGGTACGGACTCTCTGAAGTCGGGCAGAATGATACTGACCCGTGGGAGGCTCTGTTTACGGCAGGAAAACGAGACAGGAAAGACGGGTCTGGCGATCTGGTCCCGTTTTGGATATACACCGAAGGCGAAGCCAGGATCTTAAGATATGTTCCGACATTGCCCTTGAGCAAGGACAGGGAGCGTCTGCGGGAGCTGTGCAAGTCCTTGGCCGTTTACAGGATGGTCTTCGGGCAGTCCAGGCAAGAGGATCTTGTTGCTTTGCTGATGAATCGTCTGGAGATCAAGGACATGGATAAGCTAAAGATTGATCTTAGTCCGCCAAAAGGATTCTCAATGGAAAGATGAAGAGCTTCATCATTCAAAAGGATTTTAGAGCCTCATCATTCACATTTGAATCCTGCGCCCTCGTTTCAGCTGGCTATCCCATTGATATGGTACCTCGGATCAAGAAGCAGAGATGAAGCCCGGAACCGGATCTGGGATCAAGCCAAGAGTATAAGCAATAGCTTCTTTAAACCCTGTAGTGATCAGAGGGACGTGCTAATATTAGGATCGTGCATTAATACCAAGCGCCAGTTTTTATAGTCAGTTGGGTCTCCTTTATTTAAGCGGTTGGGCTTTGACAACCGCGGAGAGCTGGTATGAAAAAGGACTTGCGCTTTCCGAGCAGAGTAATTACGATGACGCTATCAAGGCTTCCGACGAGGCTATCAGGCTAGGTTCCCAAGGATGTCGTTGCCTGAATAACAAAGACTTATCTCTCGATCATCAAGGCAAATATGATGATGCCATTGATCGCTATGGCAAGGCCATCAGCCTTGATCCCAATTATGCCCCTCCGGTATGCGGGGCTTCACGGTCTTTCAGCTCATGACCATTCTTGAAGAGGCCCGTCACTCTTGATCGTAATCGAGCACGACCGCATGCTCTACGAGGACCCCCGAGGGATGGTGGAGTACGTCTTCCAAGGGTTGCACAATGCAGCCAAAAGTGGCCGCAGTCCTGCTTTACTCACCTAGTCAACCACAGAGATGGAGCTATGATTCCAGAGGGCACAGTGCTCATAGACACTGCCAAGAGCTTCGTCTACACCGAGGGCGGTCTGAAGGAGTCTTAATGGCCTCTATGCTGTCTGGTCTATCCCTATGAGGTCCTGCATGGCATCGTGGACTGCCTGTGGGTCACATGCAACGGCGAAACAAGCGAGCATAGGATCAGTGGCAAAGTCGAGTAAGTAGGTCAGCAATTCCTTTGCCTCCCCACAAGGACCAGAGGTGCTCTTTGGTCAAGATGGAAGACATAGCCGTGATCTCGATAGTGCCTGATCGCCGCACCGGCAAGAAACCCGATGGTATGACGGCAACATATGTATAGAAACACTGAAGTGACATGTAGACTTAATGGAACTAACGATAGAGATATTCGTCGGTGAGCGCGATGGCAGCAGCTGAACGGAACGTTGTCGGCGATATCAATTGGCAGTGTCAGACATCAAAAATCGTAATAGATCCTGAATTCAGAGATTTAATCTCGCCGCTAACATCCGAAGAACTTGACTT
>PMNG01000151.1 GCA_003162615.1 Methanothrix sp.
CTGGCTTGGCCGTCCGACCGAAGCTCTATACTCTTTGAATAAGGCGCTGGAGCTGGACCAGTACAATGCATCAGCCTGGGACTTAAAGGGCCAGGTATTGTCAGCGACTGGAAAATATAAAATGGCAAAGCTATGTTTCGACTCTGCACTGAGGTTGGAGCCAGATAATATAACTTTGTGGAACAGTTCGGCACGGGTCTTAGAGCTGTTGCACGACTACAAGGGTGCCCTGAATAGCTACGATAGGGCATTGCAGCAGGATGATAATAATACAAAGATCATCTTAAGCCGGGGCAGACTGTTGCTTGAAATGGGTTTGTATCAGGAGGCAGGACAGAGCTTTGGGCACGTTTTGCGGCAGGATGCGGGAAATGTCGATGCCTTGCGGGGCATGGGTGAAACACAGCTCGCGCTTAAGGAGTACGACCAGGCAAAAGAGTCTTTTAATGCGGTATTGTTGCAGAACCCCGGGGATTTTGAATCCTTGATCGGATTGGCCGAGATTCTCTATTCCGCCCGGGATTACAACTCCTCCATTCAGGCCTTCGATCGTGCCTTGAAGATAAAGCCCGATGACATTCGGGCGAATCTCGGAAAGGGATACTCTCTCCTGGTACTGCAGAATTNNCAGGGCCGGTTGGATATGGCATTACAGTGCTATGACCTCGTCCTCAGTCTGGAGCCTGAAAATATCATCGCACTGCAGGGTAAGGGAGATGCGCTGTCTGCACAAAACGATCTTGCAGGAGCAGAGGTGGCTTTTGGTCGCATCCTCGCCAGGTATCCTGATAATATACCTGCGCTTCTCGGCAAAGGGGATGCACTCCTGCGAAATAACTCCCCGGAACTGGCCCTGCCTNNGCAAGAGTTCACGATGCTTTGAACAATTGCAAACAGGCCTTGAAATATTATGAAGAAATCCTGGCACTGGATAACAATAACACTGCTGCCTGGATGGGTAAAGGGGACGCCCTGCTCTGCCTGAAGGATACAGATCATGCAGGAGACTGCTATGAGAGGGTTCTTTCCATAGAACCGCACAGCCCTGAAGCCCTATCCGGAATGGGCGACGTGTTTTATGAAAAAGGGAACTTCAGTCTCGCTCGCCGATACTACTGCACGGCCTTAAACCTTGAACCCGTTAGCCTCCGCGGCAATAAGGGATTGGCGAATGTTCTATGTTTCTATGGAAAGTATAACGAATCTCTGCAATTTTTCGATAGAGCCCTGGGCCAGAAGCCATCGGATATCGATGCCTTGATGGGCAAAGGTTTGGCACTGGCGGCTCTTGGCAATAATTCCCAGGCTATAATATGCTTCCGGGAGATAGTCTCTATCGATCCCGGAAACTACGCAGCACTGTCCAATCTGGGAAGCTTGCAGGCAACTTCCGGGATGCATGCCGAGGCCCTGCAGAGCCTGCAATTGGCCAGCAAGGCCAACGAGTCCGATGAAAAGGTGTGGTACAATTTGGGCCAGGTGTATTTTGTATCAGGCCAATACACGCAATCCGAAGAGGCTTTCAAGAATGCGACTTTGAAGGCACCTCTGGACGCTTCTGCCTGGCTTGGGCTTGGACTGGCCCAAAACCTGACGGGAAAGTCCGGCGAAGCATTGTCGAGCTATGAGAAAGCCATCAGGCTTTTGCCAGAAGATGCAAGCGCTCAATACAATATGGGCCTGGCTCTTGTGGCACAAGGCCGCTTCCAAGATGCCATTGGTGCCTTCGAAAAGGTCTTGGAGATCGATCCGGGGAACACCCCTGCCCTCTACAGCCTCGATCTAACTCGCACCCGTCTCAATGAAACAACTGCATAGAAAGCCTGCCATGTCGGAAGCAGACTGGCCGGACCGGAATTAAATAGCATGGTATTTGCGGCATGGTATTTGCGGTGGTGGGAAAATAGACCATGAGCCGCTTTCCAGTCAGGCTATTTCATCTGCCTTATGCTCTTCTTTTTTCATAGCTACTTTGGCGCTGATAATTATGATTAGGTACCATCTCCGGCTCAACCATCTCCATCAGTCTATACTGCCGGTTATTTCTGTTTCCTCTCTTATCCAGCAAGCCATCACGATTCATTCTAGATAGATAAGTTGAGACTGTACTGAGCTTGATATCATCCGCTACGGTCTCATATCGCTCTCTCAATTCCTGTGTTGTGAACCATGTATTTGAAAACTCAAATTTGATGAAGCTCTCCAGACGGTCCATGAGAGTCCCGATACTACCGTAATCACGTGCTGATGCCGCCGATGGGCCACTCTCCACTTTGTCCTCGAAGATACCGGAAGCTGACAGAAAGCCTATGATTTTATCTCTCAAAGCCTCTCCGCCCCTATTTTGCGACTCAAATTCATGAGAGGACTTGAGCCCTCCGTCTTCTATCTCGATCCGGATCCTCATCGTATCCTCCAATTATCTTCCAGTCAATTCTGGTATTGGAAGGAATATGCGATTCATAGAGGAAGAAGCATCCCGGCTGAGGCCATAGCCGACGTCTTCTGCCGCCCCGGCAATTCTTAGCTGCTCGCACTTCACCAGGTTCATCTGCAACGTAAACAACTTGATATGCCCCCTCACAGTCTTCCCCCTCCTCATAATTCGAACAAATTCTGCTATCTCTTCTACATCGGACCAACAAGGATTACCCCTTCCTGCCGATCCGATCGATACTTCCCAACTCGTGCCATCCCTTCTATTCTATACAGGTCGTGAAAGACAATTCTAGCCCGGGCCCCTTAATTCCCTGGCTTTCCCCTGCTTTTCACAGCCTGTTCGCAACAACGCATCTCAAATCCTGGACACATGGCCTCCCCCAAACGACTCTCACTGCCGTCCCTTTCCGACAATGGGATTCGTAAACTGGCAGAGGCATGGAAATCGTCGTCTGAATCTGTGCACGGCCGTCCCTTTCCGACTGTGAACAGTCTCTAGACAGACGATTATATCCGAATCTGAAACGCATCCCCTTTATTGCTAACTCCCTTGTGCCAATCTTTTTACGAAGCGTATGATTGTGAAGCATCTGGCCAAAGATCGAGAGACCTTTTTTTCGAGCCCATCGATATCCCCTTCATTGCTTACTCCCTTGTGCCATCCCTTCTTGGTATCTTTTTTTTGCTTACACAGTGGTGAACTTTTCTCGGGACCGAACAATACTCCACCACAATTTATATGTGGAATGAATAGAGCCTGTATCTCCGATATGTTCACACGATACGCTATCTACTTCGCTGATATGTTATGAAGGTTCATCCATCCCCTCAGACGAATAAGCCCTTCTTAGTCATCCCGTCTTGATGTATTCAGACAGGTTGCCTGGCCGTTTTGGCACAATATTAACCTAGTATTTGTGGTATATAAAACTTTCCAATAGTCGATAGTTGTGGTTAATGGCTTAAAACTTCTATTTGCCAATATTTTCTGAAATAGGGCCCTAATAGTATTCAGAATAGTATTTCACAAGTCTGGTATAAGATTCAGAAATCGCGTTACGATGTATTGTGAAAAGAAAATTCAGGCGGTTACTACTATGAAAATAGCGATCAGTAATGCTCGTGGTTGTGCGCGCCAGAGCAATGCTACTGTGAAACCATTTCACATTAGGCTACTATTATCGAAAATATAAGAAAATGACCGGGAAATTCGCCACAACCTCAAAAAGAATTGTGTTGCTATGCGCGCGACACATCGCTCAAAATGCTCGAAATGATGTCGGTTGTCCTGCCGCACAAGGATCATGGATTTATCGGCGGGCTTCTATAAACGCTATATTCCGGCCCAAATATTGTGTTATTTGCAATTGAATATGGTTTACGACTTCTAAGTGGGACGAATACACGATCGCGCATCATAACCAGGATTAAGTATCATAGTTACGAAAGTGGTCCAGACAGTGATGTGTCAAAATGATCCGGCAGGATTGAATTGCTCCCGTCATAATAACAGAGTCTTGATCAACAAAGAAAACTAAGAAATTGGTAAAGATTTAAGATGCTTGGTGGAGCTCAAAGTATTCTTCTATAAGCCAGTCGCCGACCTCCTTAAGATATCTGCGCCTGCGTTCGTCTTCGGCAATTAATTGAAAAACCTCGGAGAGATCTTCATCCATTGGAGTCTGATTATCTTCTTGCGACATTTAAACCTATCGAAAGCTCAATTGAATTCTAACTTTGCAATCTCCCTCTTGCCAGTATTAGAGCCACACAATAAGGCTCTTTAGTCCTCTTTAAGAGCCCGGCGTGTATGGGATGGTCTCCGCACAGGATAAACAATGTCTCTTCGTCTGCACTCCCTACGACTTCACCGATGCCTCGATCAATGTTTAGAGCTGCCTTTCTGATCCCTTCCAGGCCCAATCCCCGGTGAACGCTCTTATCTATGCCTATGAAGTAGGAGACAAGAAGCCTTGGCCTCTGCAAGATGGCTTGAACGGTTTTGCGACAAGCCTCTCGGTCGAAGTCCTCCGGCGGAATGCTGTCCGGTATCCCTTCAACGATCTCGATCAAGCCACGATAGACCTCGGCCCCATTCGTCTCCATAACGACAGCGGCCTTCAGCCCGGAGGCGCTGGCCATGTCCGGCAGGCTGGGTGTGCTCGAGGCCTTTGCTCCTGCTTTATCGAAAATTCCGTGATGCAGAGGTATGAGGCCGCTCAAGATACTGGCTATGGCCGGAGTTGTATGATTGGAGACGGCCGTTGCCCTGAGCAGCAGCCCGTCATCGGCGAGATGGGACATGTTCTCCAAGCTCGGCCGCAGCCACATGAATAGATCATAGCCCAGGCTGTCAATAATGATGATAGCCGCATTTTTGCAGCCCCAGCTTTCCACTAGATCGATTGGCTGGCCATCG
This sequence comes from Methanothrix sp., assembly GCA_003162615.1. Lineage (GTDB taxonomy): Archaea > Halobacteriota > Methanosarcinia > Methanotrichales > Methanotrichaceae > Fen-7. Next base: position 4,859 of record PMNG01000151.1, read on the forward strand.
GTGCGGGGAAGGACAAAGCCCAGGGTTCGGGCGACTGTAGGCGCTATATCAATCTGGCTGAAGTGCCTTATCGAATTGTGAGAAGCCATAAAGATCCAAAGACATCTTTCTCTTGCCCATATAATAGAGGTTTCGATTTAGTACCAATTAGCAGGGCTTTAAAATAATTATGTGGCGTGAGCTTTCACCAAGGATAAAAAATTTTAAAGAAATTTTTTAAAATCTCCGTATATATTCTTAAATCTTATGATCTTATGAAATATACGCATTAATTTTATGATGTGCGAGATTATTACTTAAAACTTCACAGGCATTGGTCAAATGTGCATCGTTATGGGCTTAGAAAAATCGAGAAATCACTTGATCTCTAGATAGTGCCTGGAGAAGAAGTATTTTACTGAACGCAGGTCCTAAAGTAATCTCGGGATCGCAAGGGATTAATCAGATGCCGAAAATTTCCATTTGAGGCGGAAAGAATGCGACCTATGAGACTTCTCTCCTGGAATGTGAACGGCCTGAGAGCCGTTTATAAAAAAGGTCATGTGGATTGGCTTATGCGGGATACGCCGGATGTGCTCTGTCTTCAGGAGACGAAGGTGGCAGTTGATCAGATTCCAATCGAGCTGAAGAATCTACCAGGCTACACTTCCTATTTCGGCTCAGGGGACAGAAAAGGCCGCGACGGAGTGGCCCTCTTCTCCAAAACAAAGCCCGTCAGCGTGCAATACTCTTTGGGAATCGAGGGCTTTGATGATGAGCATAGAGCAATCGTGGCCGACTTTGGGGACTTCTTACTCTTCAATGTCTACTTCCCCAACGGCAAAGCCTCAAAGGAGCGACTGGATTACAAGCTCGCGTTCTACGATCGCTTCCTGGACCACATGGACCAGCTTTTGAAAGCGGGCAGAAACATTGTGATCTGCGGGGACGTCAATACCGCTCACAAGGAGATGGATCTGGCCCGGCCCAAGGCCAATGAGAAGATCTCCGGATTCCTGCCCGTGGAGAGAGCCTGGATAGACCGGCTGGTGGAGCACGGATTCGTGGACACCTTCCGCGTCTTCCACCCAGAGGGCGGCAACTATTCCTTTTGGGATTTGAAGACAGGCGCGCGCGAGCGCAACGTGGGCTGGAGGATCGACTACTTCTTCGTCAGCGAAAGTCTGCGGGATCGCATCCAATCGGCGTTCATCCTCAAGGATGTCATGGGAGCCGACCACTGCCCGGTGGGGATAGAGCTCGATGTCAATGGCTAAATCAAATTTTCGTGCCGTTAGTCCTACTGCAAGCGAAACGACAGAAAATCAGTGACGATTCATTGCACTTAGAGCAGCCTGACCATCGCCTCGGAGATTGTCCAAACCTCAATCAGTCCAGCATTCCGGATCTTCTCGAAATGCCGATCATTTGAGATCAAGACGGCCCTTGCACTCATGCTGGTGGCTGCATGCAGTACATCTGCATACTGTCCTTCCGGAAATAATGGTAGGCACATGGCAATCTCTTCATCAGATGGCTCCAGTACGATTGCCAGACGATGCGCGGGAATTTCTCGAAAATGAAGCGAAGGAGACTGGTGTCCCTCTGAGTAATCTGATGAGCTACATAGCAGTTAATTATGTCAGAGAGGAAAAGAAGAAACGATTTATGAAATAAATTTTATAATCAAATTTTAAAACATGTGATAAGTTTGCTGTTAATCTCGCTTCGCAAATCACTACTAACCGAACCATATAAGCCAGTGGCATTGCGAATTGGTACGGTGGCGAGCACCCCCAATCTTATGACTGAAGACCTCTTTAGTCCGGTTTCTCCAAAGGAAGGATTATTATCAAGAACTAAAACATCCGCAGGATTGAGCAGATTTGGAACTTTGGATGAAATATATGCTACGACCATTTGATTTTTCTCGATATATAGAACCAGCGCGGGCCGTTTTTTGCTTGTTTCGATAGCTCCATCGGTCTGTTGCGCAGGGCGAACATGCGGGAAATCGACTTGAATTATATTTCCTGGCGCAATACTATGCGCTCTGCCTTGGATTGCTTTTACCTGGACTTCCCCGGATTCAGCATAACCACTCATTCAAATCGGACCTTAACATCATCGATTGTGCAGATGTCGGGTTCTTCGTCAATGAGATCCGAGATGACCTCTATCGATAATGCCATAAACTCCTCTTCTTGATCATCGAGGACTTCGCGGCTTTCGGAGGGGCGCTTGGGGCTCATCAATCTGTTATTGATGTCAATCATAGTTATATCTATCGCGCTTGAAAAGCTCTGATTGGGCATTGTGGCTAATATAGGCACACCCATGATCGTGTTCTCAGCTTCGTTTCTCCTGACAAAGCCCGAGATTAGTTTTTTATGGGGTACCCACAATGTCATAACTGTTTCCTGTTCAGTTGACAAATAGTGGGTTGATAGTTCTGAATATCCCACNNAGCTTTTATTTAGGCAGACCATCATCGCTTCATTCTCCCGTAGGTTCGCCAAATTTATCGATAAATATAGACGATACAAAGATAACAGTGCGACTTAATTGATCCACGGCATCCATTAACCTTCCTTCGGTTAACTCATCGTATGATATCTCTTTAACGAAAAACAACCACTCCGGATGTTCCAACGTAGGCCCGAGTTGAAAGGCGGGAGGCACGAATATAAGGCGGTCAGATAGATTTCTATAAAATTTCTCTCGTTTTCTAGGGCCAGATTTATCAATTATCTTTATATGATTGGGGTCAATTAACATTTTTACTGTAATCCCCACAACTCGTACCATGTCCTTCGGGTGTTGTATGGAAAAGTTGACTCCAGTAACACAGGTCCCCTCGTATTGAAAATGAACGGTTTCACTCAAAGTGTCCCTTTTGAAGACCTTGCGATCAACCATCCAGGTCTTTACAAATTCTTTCGCTTCCTCTGGGGTTTTAACTGGCATGAAGACACTCTCCCGTTATAGTGCCGTCTTTACACATGTCTAGCATTTAAGGATTATCCACAAAAAAATTATAATGTGTGCAAGAAGTCTAAACAACGCTATGCTTTAATCATATAAATTTCTTTCAAAGTTTGACCAAATTGCTTATCGATTAATATGATCAAGACACCGATCATATCTGTCACTTTGCGTGCAAGTCCGAGACTTTTCGTGCAGGATGGGCTTTACGTGCAAAGCCTATCGTCCTTCGGTTATCGCTTTTGAAGCAATTTGGACAACGTTAATGTTGCAATGATTTGCTCGCCATCATCAGCTGCTAGGAGATAGCTCTCCCTGGATTCCAGCGCTTGCTGCCTCCCGCCCGAGCAGCCACGTGCCCACCTGCCCGCGCGCGGGAGCCCGGAGCTTTGCAGATATCCTTCCCACTCTGTAAACGAAATCGTCAAGGTGAGTCTTGAAAATTATGGACATCTGTCAGTTCTGAGAAAAAAAATTCCAAAAGACTAACAACAGAGCCCCCGCAGATCTGTATTCTGTTCGAGGAAAAGAGTTTTATCGATAAATTGAGAAGGGAACTTTCAGGCTTAGTTGCAGGAGGATAAAGAAACTTGAGGCTGGCCTGGCCACCGCCCGTGCACCTGATTGCGTCTGCTCTGATCTCCCTATTAGCTCTCGCTTTGGCCAATCTATCCCCTGAATCCGTCCAGGAGACAGGTTCGCTCCTGGCTCTCGGTCTGGTTATCCTGGTCCCAGGCTATCTTATCGTCCTCTTTCGGTTTCCGGCTAATAGAGACCTCGAATTGAGTAAGCGCATCATCCTCTGCCTGGGAGTTTCCGCGCTCCTGGCGGGTTTAGTCAGCCTCGTTCTGATGCTCACCCCCAGAGGACTGCAGCCCGCATCCCTGGCGACAATTCTCTCTCTGCTGGCCATATTCCTGAATGCTATCTCCTACATCCGCGTCTCAACGCAGCCTCACAAAAGGGGATTGGTCTCCCGGTCAAGAAGAGGCAATCCACTCACAAAGATCTTATCCGGCATTCCTGGAGTTCGCATCCGGGGCCGTCGCCGGCGTACAGCTTTTCTTCCTCTGGCCCTCGTCGCGGTCTTATTTGTCGCCGCCATCGCATTCGCCGTAAGCCTGAACCATGGTTCATCCGGCGAAGGAGCCACGTCGCTGGAGGTCTTCTGGCCAAGAGAAGCATTGAATTCGCAATCTGAGCCGCTTAAGATGGGGGGCGAGTTAGAGGCTATAGCCAGGATAATAAACGGTGAAAAAAGTTCCACCAATTATACGTTGAAACTAAAACTCAACAATTCCACTCTTTTCACAAAGGACCTGAATCTGGGATATAATGAGACCTGGCAGGGCCGTTTGGGTTTCACCTTGGGCGGAAGCCCCGGTCTGCAGAGGCTCGAAATGCAACTGTTCCGAGAAGGGGATTTTTCAACACCTTACAGAGAGGTGAACCTGGGGGTTAATTTACTCGGAGATGCTTCTTCGAATTTGTCTCAAAATGAATCTCAGAATGAGACTCAAAATATACGCCAAAGGGATTCCGGTGAATCGAGCAAATCAAGCGACAAGACTTCTGTCGCCAATTCCTCTGAGATCAATGCAATAGAGAACTCGTCTCCCGTAATCCTGGAGGAAAAGAGCAAGGTAACCGTTCTCAGTGCAGGCGAAACACATTCGGGCAGCGCTTCTGGATCTGCCGCAGGTACTCAATCACAATCGCAGTCAAAATCAGAGTCGCAGTCAACTCCGTCTGCAGTGCCATTCCAGAGCAGCGGTGCCAGCAGCGACACCAGTACCAGCAGCAGTAGCGCCAGCAGCGCAGGCAGCACCAGCGAGACGGTCACCAAACCAGAGAGTGAGGCTTTATCTGCAACAAAGGATACGACAATTTCGGGAAAACAATCTGCGGATATTGGTGCTCAGAATCCGGGATTGCAGTTGAATAATTCCACCAATGAATCGACAAAGTCGTCATCCGCACCAACTTTATCAAATGCGACCTTTTTTGTTCAACCGGCAACAACCCCTGAATCTATCACGTCTCCTGAATCGAGCAAGCCGCCGGAATCAACCGGATCTTTGGATTTCGCACCACCTGGCGGCAGCACGAAAAACGTCTCGGACGGGAATAATCTATCTGATCAATCCCGCGCGGACAGGATCGAGAGGCCCCAGGAGAATCTGAGCCCCAATCTGCCGCCAAAGCTAGTGGGACTCACCGCCGACAAAACCAATCCGGTGCTGGGAGACATAGTGCAGTGGACTGCCAACGCTACAGATCCCGACAGCGACAGGATATACTACAAATTCCTGGAAAACGGCATCGTAGTGAATGATTGGGCGTCATCCAATTCCTGGATCTGGAATACGTCCACTGCGGCGCCGGGCGACCATAAGATCACAGTCCTGGCAAGAGATGCGAAACACTCGGCTCTTGACTCCTTTGACGACTCCATGAATGCCTCCATTACCATCACGGCACCAAACCGGCCGCCAGTTCTGAAGAGCCTCCTGCCCGACAAGCAGGGCCCCCTGGAAAAGGGGACAACGGTCTTCTGGAAAGCAGTGGCTCTGGACCCGGATAATGATAGGATCCTCTACAGGTTCCTGGTCAACGACAAAGAGGTGAGGAAATGGTCTAAGTCCAGTAGCTGGAGCTGGTCAACTCAGAATTTGCAGGCAGGAAACTATCAAATCACTGTTCTGGCCAGAGACAGCCGCCACGCATCAGAGGATTCATTCGATAGCTCCAAGAATGCCTCCTTCGCCCTCCAGGCCTCCAATCAGCCACCAATCCTGAAAAGCCTGAAGGCCGATAATTCCAGTCCTCAGGTTCAGGGCGCAGTAGTTTTCTGGAAGGCCGTGGCTTTGGACTCTGATGGCGACCCTGTCCTCTACAAATTTCAGGTCAACGGCAGGGACATGAACAGGTGGTCCAAATCCGACAATTGGAGATGGTCAACCAAAGACTTGCCTGCGGGAGATTACAAGATCCGCGTCCTGGCAAGGGACGGCCGCCACGCACCAGAGGATTCGTTCGACAGCGCCCTCGAGACCGCTTTTGCCCTCACTACGGAAATCGACCAGCAGATAGACCTGCTGATGAATCAGAGGGGGACGAAGTCCCCAGCGGAAAAGGACTACCATTCTTCGGACATTCAGGTAGCTGTAGCCAATGATACAAATTCCAAAGCAATCCTTGGAAAAGCAGCGGAGAGCAGCGGAGATATTGGGATCGAAAAGACTGACACACCACGAAAGCTGGGCTAGAGTTCGGAGAATAGATATTTGAGCAACAACCTCAGAGACGAAAGAATAAAAGCCGTGTTGCTGGCGACCTTTATAAGCCTGGCTTCAATTATTATTATATTAAAATACACAAATGCCAATGTTAGCTGGCAGATGATCTCCCAGGTTGATGGGAGATTCCTGATCTTAGGATTTATCCTCCACGTGTCCTCCTGGTTCTTCTACTCCATCAGGCTCAAGCTCCTGACTTCTATGGCAGGTCACCAGATAAGCTTCCGGCTCTCTCTGAAGACCACTCTTGCCTCGAACTTCGTCGCCTCCATTACGCCCTCCTCTGCGGGTGGAGAGCCTGTTCGAATAAAGATGCTGGCAGACGACGGCATGAGCTACGGCAGCGCCACAGCGGTGGCAGTAGGCGAACGACTGATGGACAGCGTGTTCTTCGTGGCAGCTCTGGCCCTATTTCTGATGGCATCCGGCTTCTTTACAGGCTTTGGACTGGAGATCGGGGCCATATTCCTCGTCATTCTCGTCCTCTTTCTGACATTTCTCTGGCAGCTGGTCGTCCAACCGGAGAGAATTGCCAGATTGCTGGAATGGATCAAGAAGAAGACGGGCAACAGACCCATCGTCCTCTCTATTGAGCGAGAGGTCTGGCTTTTCAGAGACGCGGGAATTCAACTGGCAGGGGAAATACTGCACCGCATGCCAGTGATGGCTGCCGTGACAACCTTAATCTGGATGTGCGATTTTCTGGTTCCATCTGCACTCTTGGTCGGCATGGGCGCAAAGCCGAATTTCCTCCTATCCATCACCGCTCAAATAATCCTCGCCATAATTGGCCTATTGCCATTAACACCGGGAGGCAGCGGCGTGGCAGAGCTGAGCATGAGCTACCTTTACTCTATGTTCGTCTCCCCGGTTCTGCTGGTGCCTCTGGTTGTCCTCTGGCGCTTGATTACCTATTTCTTCAACATCGTGGTGGGCGCGACCCTTACCGGAGCCTCGATTATGATTTGGAGAAAATAGAATGGTTGGAAATCGAGGCATAACCCATTTGTGACCGCGATTGATGAGCGCATGACTGAGATTTGGTTAATTCAGTTCACGGGTCTGTGATAATTTTGTAATGTAGCTTGCTGCCTCATAACAGAAACATATTTAATAAGTTCAAACATATGGTTCTATTTGATGAATGCATCCTTTCAGGAGAATTTATGAGGCCTATGGGATTTATGCACCTGGCGACTATCTTGATGTTTCTTGTGAGTGGAGCCTATGCCACAGAGCCATCTCATATTTTGGAGAAGCCGACCGATCGCGCCAACATGAGTGGATTGGACTTGACCCGAATGGAGCTTGTCGGAATGCACCTGAATCAGTCCGATCTACGAGGGTCATATTTGAAGAACGCTAATTTGAGTGATGCCTATTTGAAATCCGCCTGGTTGACCGGCGCTAATCTATCCGGGGCAATTCTGATCAAGGCGGACCTTACCGGCGCAATTTTAAATAATGTTGATCTCAGGGGGGCGGATTTAACAGAATCTATCTTGAATAGCGCCAAGATTTCGAAATCCAGGCTGAATAATGCCCGCCTTGTTAAGGCCGACCTCACAGATGCAGATCTATCAGATTCTGATCTATCGGAAGCTGACCTGACCGATGCCAGACTCTTTCGAACCGACCTGAGCGGCTCCAACATGCAGGATATCTATCTGGTCAATGCCAATATGATCGGTGCCCATTTAAGCTGGACGGATATGAGCGGTAGCTACTTATCAAAAGGTCAGTTCTCCAGAGCCGAGCTTTACGGCACGAACTTGAGCAATGCAGACCTGACCAATTCGGACTTTACAAGGGCTTACTTGATGCGGACTGATCTCACGGGAGCCAAGATGAACTCTGCTAATCTTGCATATGCTGATATGACTGAGGCAAAGCTCATAGGCGCTACTCTGACTTCCGCAACGCTGCCTTATGCAGATATGACCAGGGCAAACCTATCCGGAGCAGATCTATCTGACGCCGACCTAAGTGCAGTCCGGTTGATGGGGGCAACGCTAAGGTCCGTAAAGCTCGACAGAGTCAATCTTCGTGAGCTCGACTTAAGGGGCCTGGAGATGAAAGGAGCCTCCCTCAAAGGCGCCAACCTGATCATGGACTTCTTGACCAATGCAAATATGACCGGTGCGGATCTCAGAGGGGCCACCTTGAATCAAGTGGAGATGACGGGTGTAGACCTAAGCGGAGCCAACCTTGAAGGGATAAAATACGATCAGTTCACACTTTACTCGTTGGCAAAAGCAAGGCTAGATGGAGCGAAAATTTCAGATAACCTTAAGGCAGACATTAAGGCCCTATCGTCACCACAAGGCAAGTGACGTTCTTGTCTTAGGTCGTGCCCTTTATGGTTTGATCTGCAAGAAATGGGCCGATCTGCAGGATAAAATGCAGAGATTAGACAAGTTTAAGAATTTACATCGGGGCATACGGCTATCGCAATGGGATTGTCAAAAAATTTCTATGAGGCTTGTAACCCTCATGACCCCATGGTAATATTTGCAAGCCCTGGGTACGGACCATTTGGCACCAACTTGTAGACCGTTTTGTTTAGACGGACTTCAACAAAATCTTTCTTGGGAATGGCATCAAAATCGTGGGTGACGAGAAGGAATGCCAGATCATTTGCGTTCATGATGGGATCTTCGTTCTTCGTGATCAGTTTTATTAGTTCCGATTTATCAGCTACAGCAAATGATAAGGGAGCGACGGACAAAGGCACCAGAAGAACCAAGATTGCAATCAGGTAAAGATGGCATCTAATACCCGTGTTGAAAACGGTATTTTCGCAATTCATCTTTCTGATCATGTTCCGTCCAGCTTGGGCGCTGTTAAGCCTTGAACGTATTTACTGGTGTGTCCCAATCCGTGCCTAAATTCAATGAGCTTGATTTTTCTCGCATCCACTTCCCTCCTTATTCGAGTCCGGACCGAACCTCTTCTAAATCCTTTTTCAGATCGGCACTCATCTTGGCTCCATCGAGCTTTGATCCTGCAAGGGATTGCAGAGTTATTTTATCGTATTTAATGCCTTCAAGATTGGAGCCACTCAGATCTACATCCTTCATGGCTACTATTGTTAGGTTAGCTCCGCTAAGATCCGACCCGGAAAGGTTTACATTACCAAAGTACATCGTGCTGATCCTGGTGTTTCTAAGGTCTGCCTGGTCCATAGATGCGTTGGAGATCATCATTCCTTCAAGGCTTGCGGATCTTAACTTAGCACGGTGCATGACCACCCCGTTCAGGTTCATTGATTTTAAGCTCGCCCCGGTGAGGTCGGCAAAGGAGAAATCTGCTCCATTTGCGTTTAAATCATTGAGCTTGGTCTCATGGAAGTAGGATCTGGTTAGATTGGCCCCGGTGAGATCAGCATTTACCAGCACGGTATTTGTCAGCTTTGCGCCAGACAGATTAGCCCTGGGCAAATAAGATCTTGTAAAATCCGAATCAGTCAGGTCGGAGTTACTCAGGTTGACACTGAAGAGTTCACATCGAGCGAATTGACAGTTTAAGAAGGTACTTCCACTCAGGTCGGCCCAGTTGATTCTGGCCCCCAAGAAGGTTGTACCAACCAAATATGTGCCTCTCATATCAGCGAAATTCAGGTCGGACCTTACCATCCTGGCTTTGTTCATGTTTGCTCCTCTTAGTATAGCATTATCAAGCCAGGCGTCGGTAAAATCGGCCTGGGTCAGATTGGAACCTGATAGATCGGATTTGACCAGCCGTGCTCCATTCAAATTCGCACCATTCAGGTTGGCTCCCACCAGCCTGGCATCGCCTATCATGGCATTTTGTAGATTGGCATCAGATAGATTGGTTTTTGAAAGATTTGAACCGTCTAGGCCCGATGTATTGAGATCAGATCCGGAGAGGTCTGCAGTACTGAGGTTCGTATGGGTNNCCAAAGCAACGTGTTTCGGATAAATCTGCACTGTTAAGTCTTGCCGCAGAGATATTTGAATTGATGAGATTGGCTCCGACTAGGTCTGCATCGATTAGGTTCGCTCTGACCAAAGTCGAATTGCGTAACATGACCCTCCTCATATAGGCTCCTGAAAGAGAAGCTCTGACCAAATTGGAAGAACTGAGGTTTGCAGCCATTAGATTTGTTTTATTAAGATTCGTGCCGAACAATATTGCTTCTGTTGCTCTAGCTTCTTCCAGGTTAGATCCGGAGAGATTAGCTCGAGTCAGATCCGAATGGATAAGGCTTGCCCCAACAAGTCTTACACCGGTCATAACTGCACCGGTCATATTGGATTTCTCAAGGATAGCTCGTTCCATAAATGCTCCATCCAGATTCGCTCCACTCAGGTTATCATCGGTCATTTTAATAGCCCACAAGCTTGCCCTATTCATTTTGGTTCCAACCAGAGTTGAATTTTCTACAAACGATTGGTCCATCGTAGCATCAGACAGGTCTGCTCCATTCAGATTTGAGCCAATCAAATAATTAATCGGCAAGTAAGCCCCTCTGAGATTAGCATGGGATAAATTGGAGCCGTGAAGATCAACGGCTGGCATAAATACATGACTGAGATTAGCTCCTGCGAGATTGGCCTCGAAAATAACGGCCTGCACCAATGAAGATCGGCTTAAGTTCGTTCCTCGTAGATCGGATTCCTGCAGCTCAGACTGATTCAGGTCGGTGCCTGACAAATTTAGGCCGCTGAGGTTCATGCCTGCAAGATTGGCGCGGGCATGGTAGGGCTGGTTGATTATCTCACTTTTGGGAGGCAGGCTGGCGAGAGTAATGCCGAAACGGTTCAGCTCGAACATATCGAACATATACTGATTTGGACTATTTTTGACAACCGGAATTTTTTCGGCTGGTTCTCCCTGGAGGACTCGTTGGGCCAAGTCTGCTGCCTGTTCTCCCTGAGAATTCCCACTGATCATCTTTCCGCCTACTATGCCGTACCCTAAATAGAAATCATACACGCTGTAAATTGGAACCGAGCTTGCTTCTCGAATTAGCTCAGAGGAATCTTCNNGTTGCTACACGCGATCGAAGTTCATCAGCAGAGAGGTTGTCCAGAAACTCAAAGGAGGCAATCCCTTTGAAGTTGGAGATAGTCCTATCCAGAACATTTCGATTGGCTTTGCCTGTAGTAGTTAGATCAGTTACCACCGCTATGTGCTGAGTGTGGGGATGCAGATGGAGCATCAAAGCGAGAGTGCCTGGGACATCGTATGCCTCAACAACACCAGTAAAACCGTGCTTGCGTCCAGCATTTTGTTGTCAAAGTTAACGACGCCGCAGAAGACCACTGGCGTTCCTGGAAAAATCTCGTCCCTATTTTTAAGCAAGAAATTGAAGGCATCGGTATTTGAGGCTATAATGAGATCAAAATGTCTGCCAGTATATTTTTTGAGGTACAATGATTTTAGATAGTCAAGGCGCGTCTGGTTGGGATCGATTCGTTTTGTGTCCATGTACTCAATGCTGATGACAGCCGATGGATCGTTTATTGCAAAGTGTAGTCTTATCNNTGGGGTGGCTTTCCTCGACTGCCGAGGAATTGGCCGATAGCAAAGCTATGAACAAAGCTACGAATAAGAGAGATCCTATACACAAACTTTTCATAAGAACACCTCTATTAAAACCGACAAACCTGGCATCGACCATTTCATGCAGCTTTTCGGATCGTTCAGCCGGTCCTTAGAATTGAATATATATTCAACTATAAAAAATATTTGATTCTCTATTGCTCCAAATTCTTTTACCAAAAATTGACGCATATCTTTCTCGCTTTTATTTCTACCATTTGCTATTGTGATAACCTCTATCCTTGACATCTCGGCACGCCTCAGCTCGCATTTAAGCTAGACATCGAGCTATAACGAAACCATATTATTTATAGCTATCTAAAAAATCAAATAGCAAAGGGCCCGATCGGGGCAAGGAATTCAAAAAAGCTCTTATGCCAAAATGAATAAGTTAAAATAGTAATAACTCCTGATATATTAATGAGGTGAGACAATAGGCGACACAACTCTCTATGTATGTATCGCCCCTGCAACCACCGTACTTCTTCAAGATGATCCGCCTGATTTCTTNNAAAAATCGTAAGATTGCTATTCTCGGGCTCAGGGCTATGTTTCGTATGGTCCTCGGGCTTAGTTGAAATTGGAACCCGGGAACCCAAAGTATCCCTGAGTTCCTGTGTGCTATGCGACGGTGACTAGAATGGTAAGCGACTCACGGAGTTCGTTGTCAGGCCGTGATATTCATGTGCATCGGCTAGGATCAGCAATCTAAGTCGGCGCAGGGGTTGGAACTCTGCTCCGGTACAGGGTTCTCGTGGAACTGGATGAACTTCTCCACCTCGAACTTTCCTGTGAACGCCTCGTGTATCTTGACGTCCTTGTAGAAGAATTGATGCCACTTGGCATCGGTCATCCAGGTGCCGTTGAAGCTTGTCTTGGAATCCATGCCGACCGCATGCACCGGGCTATTCCTCAACTGATCTATAAGTGCGCTCGGGTTCTTCAGGTATGTAGCCGGGCTGGTGGAGGCGAAATAGGTGCTCTGGATCTTATCCATCTCAGTCACAGAGAAGGACTCTGTCACCTCTGCGCCCATACCGCCCCAGAAGGCGTCTGACTTTATGGATTTCATACCCACGAGTGGAGTCTTTCCTGAGTAGGTCAGCTTAATGGTGTCATAAAGGTTCATGGGTGAGATCGTGCCGTTTATCGGAGCCTGAATCTTTCTGGAGACCTGGGAGACTGTGTTGGTTGAGTCCATCTCGATATCGCCGTCTCCTTGCATTACGTTGTGATACTCCAGAGCCAGCTTCTTATCCACAATCGAGTTGTCAATGTCAATAATCCCAGTTCCCGCGATCTTAAGATTATTGCAGACCTCGTCGTTCTGTAGAGGCTCGGGGAGCGGCCGGTTACCTGCGGCTACGCTGCATGCTACATAAACAGCTATTAGCATAACTGCTACCGCTGCTCCCTTCGTTTTCTTTTCCCCCTTGCTACTGATGATTCAATGTATTCACCTCCAACTAAAAAAAGTTATTGGCTGTTAGGGCGTATTGTCCAGTCCTCATACCCTGGTGATCTTGATCCTTGGTCAGAAAAGAAAGGAGTAGATTTATAACAATCGAACGATAACTACACCGACACCCAAAATGATAGCGGAGAGTGTGAGTAGGATACATGAAAGATAAATCTGCCGAACAATGTCGATGCGTCGCTGAACTGTCGTTATCCGGGAATATTAGATCATGAAAAAGTACGAGATAGAGCACATAGGAATCGCCGTCGAGAAGCCCATCGAGATGGCGAACTGGTATCGCGAAACGCTAGGATTCAATATCAAGTTCTCAGCAGAGGACGAAGAGAATGGAGTGGCATTCCTCACGGATTGCACCGATAAGGTCATGCTTGAGCTTGGAAAGATCCCGGGTGTTCTGCCATTGACCGAGGGATTGAGCCACCACTTGCAGTTGCACATCGCGTTAAGAAGCGATGATCCCGACAAGGATGCGGATTATTTGGTGTCAAAGGGTGCAACATTTATCGAAAAGTGTCCCATCAAGCGACCAGGTGAGAATTTGATAGTCTTGAGTGATCCGTGGGGCAACACCATACAGTTGGTAAAAAGGTGTGAGTGAACGATCGTAAAATAAGTCGCCCATCGGATTGACGAACTGCTGGAATTTGTACGGCGGTCAGATTAGGCGATTACTATCTCTATCAGCGCTGGGCAGCCAAATAATGCTATTCAGCCCGCTAGGAATCCCTAAACCCCTTCACATTTGGCCGCTAAGCCCTATATCTCTCCAAATAAGCCTCAATATACTTCCCAACCTTCTCTCCTTTGTAAACTCCCGCATGCCCCTCGCACAGCACATCCGCCTTTAGTGCCAGCAGCTTCTCCATAGACTTCCTCCACTGGGACAGGTCAGAGCCCCATGACGGTGAAAATGGACCATGAATGTCTTGGCCGAAGAGAACTCGTCCATCTTTTGTATCGATGTAAGGCGAGATGCTCCCAGGAGTGTGGCCGGGCGTGTGGATGAAGTTGAACTCAAGATCACCGAGCTTCAGCATCTCGGTCTCGCCTTTGATCAGGATGTCCACCCTGATCGGCTGGTAGTCTATTCCATACATGCGTGCAGCCGTAAGATCATTGTTCTCTCCCTCAATCCCTGCCCTGTCCAGCTCGTGCGCTATGACCTTCGNNCGATCAAGGCTCAGGCCCGCACCTGAATCGATGAGCACCAGTTCGCTAGCAGCGTCCACCAGGTAGACACAACAGTCCTCAGGACCGGAAAGGCCGGAACCGCCAACGGCATACACCTTATCGCAGATCTCTAATGCTTTGCTCATTCCATTTCATCAACCTTGAGTAAATCTAAGAGTAGAACCAATACTGAGATTGTCTGCTATTTTGCTCATGCTTCCTTATCGACTTGCTTGCTGATGGTCCGAAGCTTTCTGAGGCTGGCATAATACTCCAGCAGCAGGATGACGGCCATGACTGCGAGAAGTGCGAAGATCCTTTTCAGGGCTTCAGGAGCGCTCGTTTTGTAGTAGTCAACCTCGATCACCTGTCCAGGCGGGTTGATCCAGGTCAGAACTGTCTGGTTTTTATCTATTGTGACTTCGGTTGGATCCGGCCTGGCTATTCCCAGGATGCGGTCTCCTGTGGTGTAACCGGGTGGAAGAATCAGGCGCACAGATCCGTTGTCACGGAGAGGGAGGATGAACTGCTGACCCAGGTGTGGCACCGTGTAAACCAGGTCGCCTGAGACCCGCTTTCCGAAGTCTATCCGGTAAATATTGTCTCCCCTCCAGTATGAGTAGCTGCTGTTCATCACCGTCTTCTTGCCGTCCGGAGTCAGAAGGCTGATGTTGTCCGTCTTCTCGTTGGTGGTTATGTTGAAGCTGGTCCCATTTATGTACTGAGCGACCTCCATATCCGAAAGGCTCAGATTGTAGGTAGTTCCGTTGAACTCTTCAGCCTGAACTATGCAGAGGCAGACCAAGACTAAGGCCAGCAAGACGACTAAGAATGCTTTTTTCATGGACAAGAGCGACAAACGACTATTCACTTGCGGGTTCTTATAATTTGGCCTGATTTTAGAAGCCATCGGATAAGGCTAACTCAAATAAGGGCCTGGATAACATAGGCCCGGAATAATCCCAGTGTCCGATTGATTGATATCCGATGCTGGTGTGATGGTCTTTGGCATGAAGTCGTTCCTGATCGATCTCGATGGAGTCCTGTATGTCGGCAAAAAACCGATAGAAGGTGCCAGGGAATGCCTGGCGCTCCTGGATGACCTAGGTTACGATTACCGGTTTGTTTCCAACTCCACCCGGAGGTGCAGAAGCTCAGTAGCCGAACGGCTGAAGGGTTTTGGATACGATGTTTCGCCGGGGCGCATCTTCACACCTCCCTTGGCCGCAATCCAGAGAATGAAAAGATCGGGAAAGGACAGGTGTTACCTCCTGACCACGGGAGATGTTCATCTGGATTTTGAGGAGGCTGGAATATCTCTTTCAGACGAGGATGTTGATTTCGTGGTTGTAGGAGACGCTGGCCGGGATTTCACCTTCGATCGACTGAACAAGGCATTGAGATTGATCCTCGACGGAGCACAGATCCTGGCCCTGGAGCAGGACAGATACTGGCAGGAGTCTGATGGCCTGGTTCTATCCACAGGCCCCTTCGTGGCTGCCCTGGAGTACGCCACGGGAAAGAAGTCTGAGCTGATGGGAAAGCCTTCACCGGAGTTCTTCAGGATGGCTCTGAAGGACATGGGTTCGAGCTCAGACCAGACAGCCATGATCGGGGACGACATCCTGACAGACGTTGCAGGAGCTCAAAAACTGGGCATGCAAGGAATCCTTGTTAAGACGGGAAAGTACCGAGAGGATCTTGCCATAAGCTCAGGCGTGGAGCCAGACCTTGTTTTGGAATCTCTAGCGGAGCTAAGGAAGCACCTGGAGACCTAAACTGAAGGCTCTATCTACTAATCTAATGAAACCTAAAGAAGCCAGCCAATAAATCATCTCTTCTGAATGTTCAGCTCCATCAAGCCTGACGATTCCACTTTCCAAGTGCACAAACAATATCGATGCTAAAATTAACAAAAACATTAGATTAGGCGTTAAAAAATTATTTATCTCATAAACGAGAAAGGACTATAGTTGAATTTTTCGATGCAAGATGAAAAGGAGATGAGTCTAATGAAAGGGTGCAATGCATTTCTTCTTTCGATGTTGGTTGTATTATCAATCGGTCTGTCCTTCGGTGCGGATCAACCGCAGCCAATGACCAAGACTGTAGAGATCGTGGACTTCTCGTTCCAACCTGGTACGGTTACCGTGCCGGTTGGAACTACTGTTAACTGGGTTAACCACGGCTCTGTTGAACACACTGTGACATCCTCTGATGGGACGTTCGGATCAGGAAATATTGCGAGCGGATCAGAGTTCAAGCACACCTTCTCGATGCCGGAAACCTACAGCTATCATTGCTCGATCCATCCTTCAATGGTCGGCGAGGTTGTCGTGACCCAAGCCCAGGTCAACGCGTCCAATGTTGAGACAAAGCCAACCGCTACACAGCCGATATCGACTAAATCGAGTACTGTATCAGCGCCCGTTGTAGGGCTAAAGTTGGTAGCTGAGGGGTTCACCGCTCCTATGGAGTTCGTCAGTCCTGGAGACGGCACTGGGCGGATGTTCCTGGTCGACCAGATCGGTGTGATCAAGGTGATGCTCGCCAACGGCACCATGCTGAAAGAGCCCTTTATGGACGTTAGTGACAGGATGGTCAAGCTGGACCCTGGATACGACGAACGCGGCCTTCTGGGACTTGCCTTCCATCCCGACTTCGCAAAGAACGGGCACATTTTCGTTATGTACAGCGCTCCTCTAAGGGCCGGAGCGCCCCAGGGGTTCAATTGCACCAACCATATTTCGGAGTTCGCCGTGTCCAAGGAGAACCCGAACAAGGTCAACATGAGCTCCGAGAGGATAATTCTTCAGGTCGATAAACCCTATATGAACCACAACGGTGGCACAATCGCCTTCGGACCTGACGGGTACCTCTACATACCCCTGGGTGACGGCGGCGGTGCGAACGACGCAGGCTTTGGCCACACTCCGTTGACCGGCAACGCACAGAACACCTCGACTATGCTTGGCAAGGTTCTTCGCATCGACGTTAACAACATGAGCAAGGGAATGGCTTACGGTATCCCAGGCGACAATCCGTTCGTTGGCAGGCAGGGCTACCTTCCCGAGATATGGGCTTACGGCTTAAGAAATCCCTACAGGATGGCCTTTGACAAAGGCGGCAACCACAGCCTCTACCTTTCCGATGCAGGCCAGAATCTCTGGGAGGAGGTTGACATAATAACCAAAGGCGGCAACTACGGATGGAACATCAAAGAGGGTGCCCATTGCTTCGACCCCAACAGCCCGAACACGTCGCCGGCCACCTGTATGGATAAGGGCTACAAAGGAGAGCCGCTTATCGACCCGATAATCGATTACGACGGCCACCGCATCAACCGGACTGTCGTTGTCGGCGGATACATCTACAGGGGCAAGGCGCTCCCGGAGCTAGAGGGAGATTACGTCTTCGGTGACTGGTCGAGCAGTTTCACCAAGGGCGACGGCGTGCTGCTCATAGCAATGCCTGCGACTGCTGGTATGTTGTGGAAGATCGAGGAAGTAAAAGTCGCCAATAACTCCGCCGGACGTGTCAACACCTTCATAAGATCCTTCGGCCAGGACGATAATGGGGAGCTGTACGTCCTGACGTCGGACGCTTCTGGGCCCAAAGGAGACGCAGGAAAGATCTACAAAATAGTCCCTGCTTAGGGATAGACCCGAAGCGGTATGGCAGGCATAAATCGCCTGCCGTTCTTTAATTTTTAAAATTGTTTGATACTATAATTAATAACTATTCATAAAAGAGGAATGTTATTAAACTTGGATGAAAAAAATAGGGGAGTACGCAAAGATAGTTAGCCTTATTTCTGGTTGCTGTCTTGTTCTTAGTTCGTCCCGGCTTTGGCCAACCATAACCATGGCGACCTCCGGTTCGCAACTTCCCTGTCTTCATAATTTTCATTGATCTTGCAACTAATGCAATTGCACTCTTATTAAAAAGGCCACAAGGCCAGCAAGACCTACACATTCTACGGCACCGCGGGCTCTACCGCCTCATGCGCCGGAACCCCGAAAACCATAGTGGCATTCACTTCACTGTCGCTCTCGACCATGTGACCGGAAGCAACGGCTGCACGAAGCTGTTTGGTTCCGGAGACGGCCTGGATGGCTCGGCTCTTCAACTCAGACTATGCTGGCGGCGATCAGGTCGTACGCTTCGCTAACGGCGAAAAGATAGCCTACTCTACAAATCAGTAATCTTCCGAGGAAATCATCAGAAGCGTTAGGCGCTAGACCCGTCCGGCCAGTCTATCAATCTTTTTAACAAACTATTTAGCTAGCATGATCCTAAATAGTATTGAGATGACCTCCCAAGTCCGAGAAGATCAAACCGAAGACCAGGATTCTAGCAGGTCCAAAACAACACCTGAGTCCAGAATCAATTCCGAACCCAAAAACAGGTTGGCGGAAGATGCGATTATAATAAGAAGGTTCAAGCCTAGCGATCTGGAAGGAGCTCTAGATCTGGACAGAGAGGTCTTCGGGGGTTATGATCCGACCATCTTCACCACATTTTACGAGTACCATCCCAGAACTACGTTGGTCGCAGAGTGCAAAGGCTCCGTTGTCGGTTTCGTGCTTGGCTTCAAGCACACCCCCCTGGAGGGCAGAGTCTTCTGGCTGGCTGTCCGACCGGGCTACCAGTGCCGTGGAGTGGGAAGGAAACTCTTAACCTCAATTCTGAGGACTTTCCGGTTCATGGGGTCGGTGAGCGCTACCCTAGAGGTCAGAATCAGCAACAAGAAGGCTCAGGCCCTCTATTCGGGCATGGGATTCGAGATGATAACGATTTACCCTGGCTACTACTCGGATGGAGAACCGGCGATCATCATGAAAAGGCGACTCTAGCTGGTGACTCCCCGCTTAACCAGACGGCTACTCTACTCCTCTGGAAGTTATTACGAAATCAGCGGTCTCTCCCTCCGGCTGGGACCTGTGCTTTGCAATTTTTGCCCGACGTCGTCCTTCCCCGATCTTCTCCACTGACACAATGGCCTTGCACATGTGCTCAAGATACGTTCCTCCAAGGGGCCTAAGCTCGTTTGTCTCAACGTCAGTGTAGACTTGGTTGGTGATCACAACAGGAATTCTGTGCCTTCGGGATATCTCCTGGAGTTCTCCGAGCTGCATAGAGAGCAATCTCCTGATAGGACGGTTATCATCCGACTCCAAGAGCACTCTGTAAAGGGATGTGGCCGAATCCAGGACGACCAGGCCGAGATCTTTCCCGGCGATTTTGCCGGTCTCCCTGATGGACGTGTGCTGCTGGTCAAGGCTCAAAGGCTCGAAGATCATTATCTTGGCGGCGATATCCTTGGCTCCAGCTCCAGCTATCTGCTTGAATCGGTCAGGGGAAAACCCTTCGGTGTCAATGAAAGCCACCCTTAATCCCCTAGACACCGCCTGGACAGCCAACTGAATTACTATGTTGGTCTTGCCTGTTCCCGCCTCTCCGTAGAGCTGGGTCACGATCCCAGACTCGAAGCCTCCGCCTAAGAGCCTGTCGAGGCCTTGACACCCTGAGGGCAACCGATCTAGCATAGTCATGGCAACCGTACATTAACAGCAATATCACTGATCGTATGCAGGAAATCGATGATCATATGTGGCAATAGTTGTCTATCCTGTCCATGAGGCGTTCCATTGCCTCTTTATCTCTGGGACCGCCGCACCTTTCAACGATACGCTTGATCTTCATGATTTCTTCGTAGTAGGAGTCTGTCCTCAGGGCCAAGTATCTGGTGGCTGCAACGGCTGCCTCAACTACGAGATTGGCTCCACGGTTGAAAGCCCGAAAGTCTTTTCTCAATACCTCTCCTTTCACAAGCTCCACCTTAGCAATGACTATGTCGAGGGGAAAAGGCTCACATTTGAAGAGAGCCCAGGCTTCTGCATCCTTTAGAATAGGCAGGCCGTCGCGACGGTCAAAATAATCCTGAGTCAGATCTTCGAGGGCGGTTTCTGCGAAGATCCAGGAATCATGGGTTATATTGGCGACGAACCATCCGTTTGCTAGAACATTGTCATACGTGTGAGTTCCTAAAAAAAGCTTGATGTAAAGCGATTCGCCGTCCCTTATTATGCCCAAGGGAGCGGCGTTGATGACCCCGTTTTTTTCCGTAGTGGCTATGACCTCGTTGATCCCGTCGAGTACTCCCAGCTCTTCGAGAACCCCATTACCGCAAAGCATCATCAAAACCTCAATCCCCTCAGCAGGGAGATTAATAAAGATGCTGCAATCAGATCCGCCGTGGACCCCGGGTTCACGTCCTCGTCCAGGAGCTCTCTGTCCAGTTTTCTGGCCGATTCGAGGGTCTCATCCTCCAGGGCCAGCTTTGCCCTGAGGGAAACTTCCTTTGCCAACTCTGCACCGAACTTGGCCAGGACAAGGCTATCTGGCTCCTCTGACAAGGCCTCGAGGTATGTCCTAACAACTCCCTCACCCAGGCCGCGACTTTTAACTTTCTCGGCTAGTCGATCGGCTATTTGAAAGGATCTTTTATAACCGCTGGACCACTCACGGGCTATCTGGTCGTGATCCCGAGAAAAGTTCATCAAATCCAGAAGGATCTTTCCATGGCTTTGCAGCTTTTCATGCCAGGATGGGTCCTTCAGGCTGAACAGAGGAACATTAGCTACTCTGGCTTTTGCCAAGCCGAAGGCAGCGTAAAAATCTAAGGCGTCGTCGACGTTGGTCTCCTTTAGGACCTCGGTCAATTCTTCCTCTAACCGATCCATGTTTTCGGCGCATCTCCCGGCTGCCACGCACAAGGGAATCATCAGGACAAGAGATCCGAAATGTGTGTTTCCCGGGATGTTCCAGAATCGCCAGGATCTCACTGCTTCGAGGAGAAGCTGGCCGATCCGGCCCTCTCCTGCAGCAGCCTTTCTGAAGACTGGGTACGCTGAGACAGCGCTGACCAGGAACTGCTGGAATGTTAGATCTATGAAGTCGTGACAGCGATCGACGTTCCCAGGCTTAGGGCCGGACGACAGCTCGATGAGCATTGCCGCCTCTGCACACTGGGCTATTTCGTCAGGGCTCATGTTTTGAGCAGCTGTTCAGCCAGCTTTCTTTTCAGATTCATGTAATCCCTGTCTGAGAGCCCAGCCCGACGAAGAGCTGCTTCTCTGAGGTAGCAGGGTTTTGAGGCCTTGCAGCACCACACAAGGCTGCCGAAGCATGTTCCTTCGCCGTTCTCCAGGGGAGTGCCTTTAGCGAGCTTAATCTTGCGGTTTACGAACTCTTCAGGGGCTATCCCTGCCCGACGCAAGGCCCCCAGGACTGGGCATTGTTTGACCGGCGGGCAACAGAAGGCGAGGCCCCGCAGGTCTCCTCCCGAGCAGATGTGCTTCGGCGCATTGTACCATCCGGAGAGATGGTCGTATTCCTTCATTGTTTTAGATAGCCAGTCGGCGAAGTCTGGGTCTGGTACATGCAGGGAAACGAGGTCCGCGCCCATGGCCAGCAACGATTCGGCGTCCTCAAAGTCCCCTATATCCCCAAGGGCCATTATCCGGGGTCCGTGCTGGTCCGAGATCTTCTTCACCATCTTTGGACCAGTTCCGTTCATCCCGCTAAGGTTCAGGTGGATGATATCCAATCCGGAATTCCTCAAGGCTCTGGCCAGATCCTCGGTCAGCATCTCAGGAGATAACTTTGCTGATAGGGTGGTTCCACACCTCTTGATACTTTTCACCAGGTCCGATAGTCTTACTGCGTTCATTCCTGACAGGGCATCAAGCTCCATGAGGTACAGGTTTCGGGCAGCAAACCTCGCTGCTTCCATCAGAGGCTCGTCTCTCGAGCATTTCACAGAAAATCCGAGAGTTGATGCTGTTTTTATTTCATTCAGAGTGGCCTCAACATCAGACAGAGAAACCTTATCCAGGTCGATGTCATCGAGAATTAACAATCCTGCGGAGCCATTGAACCGATTTGAATCATGAAGCTCATGAGAATCGTGATGACCATGAAAATCATCTTTTGAACATGTGATTGCGATTGGGTTATCCAGGTTTAGATATCCAACTTCAAGCATCGAAAAAGGCTGAAGGTCGGGCGAAGATATTAGTGTTTCGCAACTTCAGTTCAGCGCTCATATTCAGGAGAGATTATTCAGGGACAATGATAATTTATAAAAGACTGTGTATTTTAAGGGCTAACTATTTTGGGCGTTTGATCGTATCAGAACTTCAAAGCCATGTTATCAAGAAGAACCTTTGTATCACCGAGAAAAGAGCCTAGAATTGTGCTGGAATAAGGAGGGAGGCAAAAGTCTTGGTGTAGGAGGGAGAAAATAGATATCGACCTTTGCCTAATGCATATACGTTCATTGCCGATATTTATAACTTTCGCTCCTGAAATTTGGATGGCCTTAACTCTCATGATTAGAAAACTAGAAACCAGCAAAATCGAAGAACTCAAGCAGGGATTAACGCCGATCCACAGTGCCTTTAGGAGGGGACTTGTCACAGAGTGCAGTCAGGTCCGCTCATAGTTCGATATACGTCTGGGCTATAAGGCTGTCACAGCACTGGAATACGCAGCTTCCTTTCACAGGACCATATCGCAAGATGCAGGGCCTCGTGCTCGCCTTCGGCCCTTGGCTTGTGTCGCGTCATGCCCCGTTGTATTAGCACTAAGCATGTCGGCGATTGGATTGGTTATAGCGGCAAATATCACGTGGTTTTAAATTCTTTTGAGACGATAAGAGTATTTATGAGGGACAAGGATGATTCAAAATACGAGCTGGCCACTTTTGCTGCCGGTTGTTTCTGGGGCGTGGAATCGATCTTCAAGCAGGTGAAGGGAGTTGTAGAAACAACTGTAGGATACACCGGCGGAACATATCCCAATCCAACCTATCGGGACGTTTGCACAGGGATAACGGGCCACGCTGAAGCAGTAATGGTGAAATACGACCCAAAGATTGTGTCTTACGAAGAGCTGCTTTCAATGTTCTGGAGAGCGCACAACCCTACCACTCCCAATCGCCAGGGACCGGACATGGGCACTCAATACCGTTCTGCGATCTTCTACCATGACCTAGCTCAAAGGAGGGCTGCGGAGAAGTCCAAAGAGGACTTTGACCGCTCAGGTGTCTATTCAAGTAAAGCCGTAACCCAGATCGTTCCTGCATCGACCTTTTATGAAGCAGAAGATTATCACCAGGATTATTTCGAGAAACACGGTGGCCGATCGTGCCACACTTTGAGGTCAAAATAAATGGGAACGGCTAATGGATTGAGGCTCTGGCCGCTTCACTGAGAGGATAACTCTGGATGCTTGATTCGTATTACTGATCAATAGGAGTGATTCTACTCTTCACTTCGAATACTTTTTTCATATGGCTATATATTAACTCAAGCTCTATCCCATTCATGATGATGAGACAGCTTGTACCAATCTTACTTGCCGCTTTGATCTGCGTCGCATTCGCACCTATGAGCTATGCATCTGGAGTAGCAGATAGCACAGAACTCTCAAAGCTAATCTCGCAGAGCGGGGACACCAACATGACACCAAATGATCTCGCCTTCTTCCTCGCCACCCACAACTACGATGCGACACCCAAAAACGGCTATGTCCAAGTTAAGATCAGCGGTACAATCTACAAGGTCGTGCCGAACGGTTCACAACCCGGATTGGCCGACCTGTCAATCATCAATTAGCATCGACAAACCTCCCGCCTGGGCCGTTAGAGTCTCATCGTCGATCCCTCCATTTTTCTCAAACGGTCCAGGCGACCCTCCTCCCACATCTACACAGTGAGGGAAGAGTTGGGTTGGTCAGGACCTGGCACTCATCAACGAGACTGGGTTACCTGTGACTAGACATTAAGCTCTCTTTAAGCTATCATTTTGTCATCTTTCTGCCCATCCTTTATATCTAAGAATATCCTAGAGTCAGACAGGTGGTGTAAAATGGTCTCTTTCAAGGTGGATGCAAATGTGAAGGGCTCGGAGGATCAGGAGAAATACCCTATAGTGGCCAAGGTAAAAGGTACAGGAAAAGATGGAAGCCTGAGCATACAGGTTTCAGGAGAGAGTTCGGCGCCTATATCGGCAAAGATCTCTGGTGACAACAATAATCCTATTGCGGTGGCACCAATAGCAGTGGCACCGATCACTATTGTGCCAGACTTAAGGCTGGCAGCAGAATCTGTTGACATCAACGGCCTCATATCATCGATATCCAAGATGGCTGAGGGAATAAAAGTGAGCATTTCAAATCAGAACGGACAGCCTGTAGCCGTGGCTCTTGGAAAGATACCCGTCGACCTGACCATCTCTGTCTACTCTCCGGCCCAGGAGCAGGTCTTCAAGGTAGAAATCAAGGGGACAGTGGGCGAGAAGTAGCCTTTGGATAACTCTTTGGACAAGGGCAATTACGATCAGAAATATTAGCATTAATATTATCATATTCTTTAATATCATCAAGCCTTAACATCACCCATGATATCGCCGCAGTTAACTGGTTCATGATGACCACGGCCGCATTTCATCCAATTAAAAAGCAGAAAGTGCCCAGGGAGATAGCCGGAGAAAAAGCCTGCTGCTAGGTTATGGTGCCAACAAGAAGAATAAGGCCATACCGTTTTACGAAAACGCAGTATCTGATATATCGAAGAGAAAATATATCATTATGTTTGATAGACGGTATATATGACCGTCACTCTGGATAAGGTAGTTCCATGGGGGCGCTCCTTTGAGGAATATGCGGCCACGTTTGTTTTATCAAAGGAGGACCTTGAAAAGCGATTTCTGGACTGCGGTGGCGGCCCTGCGAGCTTCAACTGCGTTCTGACCAGACTCGGCGGCCGTATAATCTCTGCTGATCCTATATATCGCTTTGATTCTATAGATATAAAAAAGTGCATAAATGAAACTTACGAAGGGATCATGGAGCAGACCAGAAAGAACAAGGAGGAGTTTATCTGGGGGGCCATACCATCAATTGAAGCTCTGGGCAGAGTTCGCATGGATGCTATGAAGGAGTTCTTATCAGATTATACCGCAGGGATAAAGGAAGGTCGCTATGTAGATGCAAGCCTGCCATCTCTTCCCTTCAAGGATGGTGAATTCGATATCGCTATGGTGTTCTCATCTCCTTTTTCTTTATAGCGATCAGCTTTCAGAGGATTTTCATCTTCAATCTATCGAAGAGCTTTGTCGGTCTCATATGAGGCTAGGATATTTCCATTATTGGAGCTAGGAGCAAGAAGATCGAGGCATCTTGAGGCCGTCATTGACAGATTAGAGGAGAACGGTTTTGAGGTTCTTGTGGAATGAGTGCACTATGAGTTCCAGAAAGACGGCAACGAGATGATGAGAGTTAAAGCCGTACAGTAGGACTCATCTGTCTGCTGTCTGTCTTCCCGGAACGCCGATCTTTACCTTCGGGACGAGGGAAAGGATAATTCACTGGGAAAGAAAAAGGATTTTCGTGAAAGCTCTGACTCTAGGCGGAAGACAAAGAGGACCTGGATGCTCTAACAAGGAGGAAACGGATCCTCGTAAGGTCTGCCAAGGGGAGGAGAGCACACAGCCCACGGCCTTTATCAAAGAGGGCATGAGAGCTGCATGGCCCATATGCATCGGCTACATCCCACAGGGATTTGCCTTCGGCGTTCTTGCCCAAAAGGCAGGATTCGATACGATGGACATCGGCCTCATGTCGGTCCTGGTATTTGCGGGTAGCTCCCAGTTCATTGCCGTAGCCATGCTGGGCAGCGGAGCAGCGCCGACGTCCATCGTTATAACCACCTTCAATTGTCAATTTAAGGCATGTCCTTATGAGCTCCTCCCTGGCCGTCCATCTGCACAGGGCTAGTCGGAGGTTTCTGTCCCTTTTCGCCTATGGAGTCACGGATGAGAGCTTTGCCGCCAATATGGTCAAGTTCAGAGAAGGTGGCTGGCAACCTTACCATGCGCTGGCCGTTAATCACATCGCCAACCTAGCCTGGATCGCCAGCATCATCCTTAGAGGCTACGGCGGGAAGTTCATTCGGGCAGGAAGCTTCGGGATCGATTACGCTCTGAGTGCCATGTTCCTCTGCCTCCTGGTCTTTCAGCTTCGTGGACGGGTATATGTGTTGACGGCAATCATCTCCGGAGCCCTGGCCGTCGTCATCACCCTTCTGATTCCCGGCAACGCCTTTGTGATCATAGCATCGCTGCTAGGTGCCACCATTGGCTTCGTCATCAAAAGGCATGCTCAAAATGGGAGAAGGTCCCATGCTTAAAACTGAGTACATACTGCTGATACTTGGCATGGGGCTTGTCACTTACATCCCTCGCTGGTTTCCCCTGTTCTTCCTAACCCAGCGCAAAATTCCTCAGTGGTTTGTTGAATGGTTGGATCTCATCCATGCAGCCATCTTAAGCGCCCTAATATTCTCAGATCTTTTCGTGACGGGCGACCCACACCGCCTGGAGATATTACAGCTCAAATCGATGGTGGCGATCCCAATATTTCTTTTTGCTTTAAGGACAAAATCCCTGGGAGGGACGGTTATTATGGGGATGGTCCTGTTCTGGCTGGCGGGGAGGTTTTTTGGCGGCGGAATATAGAAGATAATTTGGATCTACGACATATATCCCAATCGACGCCTTACCTCGAACCTTATTTTTCGGCGCGAAATGCTTATATCACCACGCGGGTATCGCCCTTGGGGAGATATCAATTGGAATTCAGATTCAAAGTAATGGGCATACTAGCATTGAGCATCTTTTTAGCTACCTGTTGTGCACAGTCCCAGGGCTATGCCCAGGGCATTGGCGGGGATTATGGAAGAACATGGTTGAACAACTTCAATATCCAGAACCCAAAGCCGGTCGCGGACAATAGCAATGGCAATGATCTTTGGAACTGGGGAGGGGCTCCCAAGGGAAGAATTGCTGTTAACGGAAAGTTGGTGACAGATCCATATTATATATGGAAGTCCCTTAACTATACCAGCGGTTGGCTAGGGCAAGTTTATGTAGATCCAAAAACCAATTACCCAATTTATGGCTTCTTGGATCCCTACACCGGATCTCCAGTCTATTTCTACGTAGATCCGAACACCGGACGGCCGGTTTTCACCAATTCTGATCTCTATTCAGGATATCCATACTATAGCAGTGTTTCTCCTTACTACTCGCCCAATTTCGGAATGCCGGCCTCGGCCTATTATCCGTGGCTGGGAGTACCTACTTTGCCATACGGCAGCACGCCTAACTACGACTACTTGGGAAGAGGTCTGGGTTATTTGTAAGCTGATATGTTTTTTCCTGTGTGGATTCCAGTTGGGTCCACACACCACGCCTACAGATGAAGATACAGCCAGCTACTGGCTAAAATTGGGAAGTGTCCTGGCCAACTCTGGCAGATACGAAGAGGCAGCCAAGGCCTTTGACAGAGCCATCGAGCTTGATCCGAATGACACAGAAGCTTGGAACAACAGGGGAATCGTTCTTTCTATCCTTAAGAGGAACAAAGAAGCTATCCAGTCTTTTGAGAAGGCAACCTCGATAGACCCGAGAAATGCTGAGGCCTGGTACAACCGAGGCATGGTATTCTGCAGCATGGAGCGGTACGAGGATGCAGTTGAATCCCTGGAGAAGGCCCTGGAGATCGACCCACAGAGTGCAATTGCCTGGCACAACAAAGGCGTTGCCCTCAAGCTCCTTGGCAGGGATACCGAGGCCAGGATTGCTTTTGCCTGTGCAGGGAGAATCGGGACGAGCTGAGTAACGCATGCCGAATCTCGTCGGAAGCTGAGACAAGGCTTTTTCACCCGCCGACTTTAACTCCCGGCAAATATCACTAAACAACCATGAGCAAGATCGGAAAGCAGATTCGGTTAGAGAGAATCCTGGATCGCAAAACTCACCGAACAGTCATAGTTCCCATGGATCATGGAATAACCGTAGGACCCATACCAGGTCTAATCGATCTTCCTTCAGCCGTGGACAAGGTGGCAGAAGGGGGAGCGAACGCTGTCCTGGGTCACGTTGGACTGCCATGCACGGCCACCGAGGCTATGGCCGCGATATTGGCCTTATAATTCACCTCTCTGCGAGCACTAGTCTAGGGCCTGATCCTAACCATAAGGTCCTTGTGACAGAGGTTGAGGACGCCATAAGGATCGGAGCTGATGCTGTCAGCATTCACATCAACGTCGGAGCCGAGGACGAGGCTGAGATGCTCCGCGACCTCGGACGAGTGGCACGCACCTGCGACCTCTGGGGTATGCCCCTGGTGGCAATGATGTATCCTCGAGGTCCTAGGGTCAAGTCGGAGCACGACGTGGAGTACGTCAAGCTGGCCGCCAGAATTGGGGCGGAGCTGGGCGCGGACATAGTCAAGACCAACTATACCGGCTCACCGGATACCTTCAAGGAGATAGTTAAGGGTTGCAACGTTCCCGTGGTCATAGCTGGGGGCCCCAAGATGGACACCGAAGCCGACTTGCTCCAGATGGTGTACGATGCCATTGGTGCAGGGGCCACGGGAGTGGCCATAGGAAGGAACATCTTCCAGGCGGAGGACCCCACGCTTTTGGTAAGCAAGCTCTGCACAATAGTTCATAAGGGTTATACTCCCGAAGAGGCTACGAAGATCAAGTCTTGCTGAGGAGAAGGACTGATCCAACAGAGTTCCGCCTCTTCGGTTATCTTCAAAATTCATGAAGATCGTAACAGGGAGCAATTTATTTTGACCAACCACATGACCCTGGAGTCGATCATGAAGACTTGGAGCAAATTTTAAATAGAGTTCTTATCATTTTAAATACATGAAGTTTGCGGGTTACATAAACACCAGAAGGATAAAATCTCGGCGGCTCTTGGCGGTGTTAGCGGGGGCAATTTGTCTGTATGGAACATTGACCAGCATTCCTGGCGTTCTAACATTGCCCATACTGGCTACGATATTCTACGACCGAGTACTATTGGGGTTTGTAGTTGGAATCGCATACGGACTTAAAATTCATCCGCTGATCCAGGGGAGCAATCATAGGAGCTGTGGTCAGCCTGCTCATAACCATTCCTTCGGGCATCACAGGCGGGGCGCTCCTCATGGGAGCGGGCGTGGTTTACGGCATGGTCACAGATCTTGTGGCGACCAAATTTTCCCCTGGTCTGAATCGAATCTCCGTAGACTAGATCATATTTTGCTCTCCTTGCAAATCATCTGGATTCTGCTAACCGGTAAATTGCCGGGCTGGGTTCTTCTGGTATGTTGTCTACAAAGAAGGCAAAAGTCTCTCTTCAGAAGGATAAGATGCCACAAACGGCGATGGTCAACCACAAGGTATATCCACTTCTCCAAATACACAGGGAAGCATGAAGTACATTGCGTTAGTTATCCTGTTGGTCGCTGCTATCCATGTAGCTTCGGCCACAGAGATAAATCTGAATGACGTCTGGTACAACAAATCGGTTTCGGAATTCAAGAACGGGTCTTATCCCCAGGCATTACAGAACATCAACAAGTCGCTGCAACAGAATCCAAACGACAATTCTTACTGGGATCTCAAATTCCTCATCTTTCTTAAAATGGGCAAATACGATTCAGACCTATCCACGGTCGATGAAGCCCTCCAGATAAACAGCTCCAACTCACAGGCACTGAACGACAAAGGTCTCCTTCTGGCAGGGTACCTACACGATTACAATAGTTCCGTCCAATCCTTCGACCGGGCTATAGCTCTCGATCCAACAAATGCTAAGACCTACTATAACAAAGGATTGACCTTAGAAGGTATGGGAAAGTATGATGAAGCTATCAAGAGCTTCCAGCAGGCGGTCGAGCTGGTCCCAAGCCTTGCAATCGCATGGAATCAGGAAGGGTTATCGTACCAAGCACTAAAACAATACGAAGAGGCTTTTAAGTGCTTCGATAAGGTTACCCAGCTCGACAGTAGCAACAAAGACGCATGGAACAACAAGGGCGAAGTATTAAAAGCTCTTAACCGAGATGCAGAGGCCAAAATCGCTTTCTCAATGGCTGGAAAGTCATGGACTTAAGTAGCATTTCCTTTTTTGTGGGATAAATCTGAGACACCTTCTCAGAACTAGCGTCCTTTGGCCTTTTGGCTTCCTTGACATGATATTTGGACCTGTAGTAATCCTATGAACGGTAACTTCATTTGTCTGTATCTTGAATCCTTGCGCTCAACTTCATAACACACATGAATATACCTAACTAAGGCAGAGGATTTAGAGGCGCAGAAATTTGGTCTACAAAGAGTTCTACATCTTTTCTTCAGGCGAACAACGCGGAGAATTCGAGGACTAGTCTTCCTCTCACATAGGGAGGAAACTGAATCAGTGACCTGAAGATATTGCATATGTAATTAAAAATTTGGAAAAGAAACCGATGGCAGGAATTTTATATAAATTTATTGCTACACCGTCGCGTAATCCAGGCGTCATTCTACCCATTTCTCTGCGAAGGCTTTTTGCGTGTATAATGAGACCCGAGAGACCGGAGCAATTTCTTTGTAGATCTAGACTTCCGCT
>PMNG01000160.1:0-4267 GCA_003162615.1 Methanothrix sp.
GCAACGACCAGGATTGCCACAGCGATCAACAACAATTTAATCTTCTTCTCCATTCCGAACCCTCTCTGTAAATTAGATAATCACAATACTCAAACCACGATGTCCTCTTTCCAGCTCATTGCTTTTTTCTCAATATTGAGCATCAGGTAGTTTATCGCTATGCCGAGCAATGCCACTGAGACTATTGCCGCATACATCTTCGGCATATTAAATACGGCTTCAGACTGTATGATCAGGAACCCAAGGCCCGAGTGAGCTCCGATCATCTCGGCTCCAATCAGCATGAAGAAAGCAAAGACGGCACTCATTCGGATTCCGGTGAAGATCGCAGGCAGGGCCGCCGGCAGAAGCACTTTTTTAAATAGATTGAATTTTGTCAAACCCATGGAGCGACCCACTTTGATGTAGACAGGGTCAACGCTCTTTATCCCCGAGACTGTGTTAAAAAGGACAGGCCACTGGCAGACCCAGTAGATTATTCCGATCTTAGATAATTCCCCAATACCAAGGAGCGCCATGAAGACCGGAAAGAGCGTGAAGGGGTTGGCTTGGCCCAGGACCTGCAGCAATGGATCAACAGCCATCTCAAAGGTTTTGAACCAACCACCAATCAGAAACCCGAGGGGTAAAGCGACCACCAGTGCGATGATAAATCCCAGGAATACCCTTTGCAAACTGGCGGCAATATGTACCAATAGCTCGCCAGACAGCAATAACTGATATATTTTTACAGCTACTACCGAGGGAGGTGGTATGAAGATGGGGTCAATCAGTCCCAAATGTGGGGCTGCTTCCCAGAGCAGCACAAATGCAACTATAGCTGAGGACTTGAGCGCAAATGTTTTGAGCTTTTTAATAAATTCATTGGATTCCATATCTACTCCTACTGCTGCAGCATCAGTGCATCAGCTTCAGATTTTCGTTAACACTCGAACTGCATTGATCAAACCGTTTCCACTGACTCGGGCAGGGCTCTGTGCGGGCGATTGGCTTTGGAACCGGATTTGTGCTTCCTGAACCTTTATAACCTCTTCTTTTAGAAGCTTCCAGAGCGTCTGCCTGGACTGCACGAATTCCTGGGTTGCTGCTACATCGTCCCGAGTTCGCTGCTCTGCAGTCAGGGGAATGTCCAGAACCTGTTTGATAATGCCGGGCCGGGCGCTCATGACTGCTACTTTGTCTCCCAGGAACACGGCTTCGTCGATGCTGTGTGTGATGAAGAGCACGGTTTTGTGGGACTCTTTGCTTATACGCAGAATGTCTCGCTGCAAGAATTCCCTGGTCTGAGCGTCCAAAGCTGCCAGTGGCTCGTCCATGAGCAGTATGCCCGGGTTCAGAGCCAGTGCTCTTGCTATGGAGACGCGTTGCTTCATGCCTCCGCTAAGCTGATGTGGATAGTGATTGTAGTAACCGGATAGACCCACTAAGGATAGATAATCAAGGGCGATCTCCCTCCGATTATCCTTGTCGGAGTTTATGCTCTCCAGCCCAAACTCGACGTTCTTAAGAGTCGTTCGCCAGGGGAAGAGGGCGTTCTGCTGGAAGACAATGGCTCGATCCAGGCCCGGTCCCGTGACCGATTTGCCATCAATGGAAATAGTTCCCTCATCCGGAAGAGTAAGACCGCTGACCAGGTCGAGAAATGTGGATTTTCCGCAGCCGCTGGGGCCCACAATGACCATAAACTCACCCTGATCGATCTTTAGGTCGACACCGCCGAGTGCAGGAAGCTCATCGTATTGATTTCCTTTATTCTTAATTTTAAAATACTTCTTTACATTTACCGACTCGATCTTTGCCATATCACCATCCCCATTGTGAAGCGAAATTGAAACCTATCCTCTCTGGAATCACTCATTTAGCCTGGCACGATAGAGAACTGTATTGTATTTATCAATGCACAAACTCGCAAATCTTGCTCCAATGGATAAGTTTATGGCCGANNAATGGATACTGGTTTGGATCTTTTCTCTTGCGCGGTCGGCTCATCGGCCTGATTGTTGCCATGCCGGTGGGCCCGGGTAAGCTTGCAATGCTTTCATCGCATTTTAGCATGGGGCCGGCTGGCGGTTTTGCATCAGGGATGGGAGCTGCCACGGAAGATGCCGGTTATGCAAAAGCGGCAGGCCTCTGCCTGAGGCTTGCATCAGGCATGATCCTCATTTATTCGAATCTGAATTAGCCGAATGGAGTCTTGGGATTCTTGTCTTATCGTTTGAAATTTTGATCTATTCTAATAGGCAAAATTTGCCCAAATGCCAGTTGTTAAATGTCTGGCATGAGTAAGGAGTTTTGGTGAATTAAAATGATGAAGAATAACAATATGCAGAACATGAATGAAATGATGAGCAAGATGTCTTAGTCTGAGAAGAAGATGATGTCTGAAAAGATGATGGGCATGTGTATGTGTCATGACTGTAGGACCATGAAGGACTGCAGCATGAACATGGACTGCTCCATGAATTCTCAAAAAGGCCTCTTCTGCTGCATGGGCGAGGGCAATATGCCCAAGACGGAAAGTGCGAATTGCATATGCACCTCCTGTCAGGTGCCTTCCGATNNACTGTCTTTTTTTTTTAAACGCAAAATGCAGGAACATAAATTCTAACCAATGACAACCAAGATCATGCAGTCAGTCTAACCATTCCATCAAATTAAAGTATTGAAGAAATGCAATGGAAATGCAATCAATGCAAAGAAACAGATCTCTCAATCGCTAATTGGTCGATTTTTCAAAAATATGTGATGAAGCTAGCTTGTCGCCAGCTCGCCCGCCTGCGAGAATGCCATACCTATATCGGGATGGATTCCGGGGGCTTCCTCGGAGACGAGGAGCGACCATGTGTCAAGTACGCATCGTTGAATGCGGATCTCTTCCAGGAGCTGGTCCAACTTCGCCCGATCAAGCGCTTCCAGTATTAAAAAGAGATCAAATTCACCAAACAGATGGTAGATCTCTTTGACTCCTTCGATCTCCCTGAGGGCATCATAGCCTGCCTTCTCATGATCGGGCACTATCTTTATCATCGTAATACCAATAACCATTGATTATCCTCCGTTATTTGCTCATTGATCTCGCGGTAAATTGAACGGCAGATGCTTTTTGCTTAATTTGCATTTTATCCTGCATGCAGCCGAGGATTTTTGCGGGCATCCATAAACATTTTTCTAAATTCATTTAAAGTCCTTGTAGGCGGCACAAAGTCCATATCGCCATCCTCCATTGAACCGTACATTTTAGTATGAGATGCTGCTCTTGCTTTGTTGGGAGTCGAGCCCATCATTCCCGAGCAGAACTCCAAACCCAAACATATGTCTCGCATATGATCCAATAAGGAAGGCATATTATATACATCTGTAGAAATTTACAACTATTGCCCAGAGGACAAGCTTTATATTGAAATTGCTGTCGGAATTGTGAAATCAGAGTGAAAAACCCGGGAAATATTCAAGGTCTATCCGAGCTATTGATGCCGTTTTTTGGGCAATGAGAGGCATTTTTAGCCGGGATATTTTGATTCTCCGATAGATGCAAACTTGTACTATTCCCCGCCCTTGCTTTTCTGCAGACTTTGCTGCAGAACCACTTAAAAAAAGGGCGGTGAGAGCCTCGGCTTTTCCAGCCCAGCCTCTCATGCGTGCAAACTCAAATGCCTGCAATTGTAATTATTCGTTGCGAGTCAAATTCTATTGATCAAGCGCTTAACCTGTCGAGACCAGGGGTTGCTTGATGTCGCCAGTTATTTCCACCTTCTTGCCGATAATGTATGGCGAGCCGGGAACAAAAGTCAACAACTTCGTTTTGCCCACCAGCGTCACATTTCCATACACTTTTGCCGTGTTGCCGACTTGGTTCAATGGAATTGTGAAGCCATTGGGACTCAGTTCGACAAGGAGAATTCCAGTTCCGTCATCTACTGTAATCCAGCAACCTCTCATGGGGCACTCCTGGGTGATCTTGCCCTCGATTGTAACTCCTTTGCCGAGATAATCGGAGCTCTTATTCAAGATATCTTTGATCGCCACTTTCTCGTAACCATTGGTTGCAGAACTGGAAGACATGGTAGACGAACCCATCNNCGACATCCCACGATCTGACCGTCCATGAGGGTGTAGATCTTCTGAGCATGACTGGCTAAATCCAGGTTATGGGTAACAACAATCAGCGTAAGCCCTTTCCGGTTCAGTTCATTGAAGAGTTCGAAGATCATCTGCGAGGTCGCTGAATCCAGATTTCCAGTAGGCTCATCTGCCAGGATGATCCGAG
>PMNG01000160.1:4286-6227 GCA_003162615.1 Methanothrix sp.
CCTATGGCTACGCGCTGCATCTCTCCCCCGGAGAGCTGGCCGGGCAGATGATCTCCCCGGTCCTCCAGCCCGACCATCCGCAAGATCTCATCGATTCGATCTTTTTTTCCGTCCTTACTGCTGAAAAGGAGAGGCAGATCNNGAGCTCGCGCTCTTTAAGCTCTTTGGTCTCCAATCCGTTAAGCCGCAGACTGCCTACCGTTGGCGTGTCCAGGAAACCCAAAACATTGAGCAGCGCTGTCTTTCCCGAGCCGGAAGGCCCTACAATGGATACGAATTCACCCTCATTCACGTTGAAGTCCACGTTCTTGAGTGCCTGAATCTCCTCCCTTCCCCGGCGGTAAATCTTGGTGAGGTTCTTGGCCTCAATTATGCTGCTCATTCTATGCCACCTCGGATGGCTTCCATGGGCGTCAGCCGTGATGACTTGAAGGCTGGATATAGCCCGCAAATGAGTCCAAGGACCAGTGAGAAGCCAAGGGCGAATGCAATCAGCTCGGGGCTCGCAGATACCAGAGAACCCCGGGGCGAGTAGGGCAAGATGCCTTTCACAAAGCCCTCGATGAGACTCGACCCCACGATGGCGGATATCGTCCCAATTACGCCTCCGCTCAAGGTAATGAATACGGTTTCTATCAGCACCATCTTGCCGATGTCNNCCAATGGCCTTCATCATGCCAAATTCACGAGTTCTTTCGTTGACGGACATGAGCAGCGTGTTTATGATCCCAAAAGCGCTTATGATCAGAGCTATGGCGATGACTGTGAGCAAGAGAGATTTCGCAGAACCCGCCAGGTTCATGATAGTTCCCAGATCCTGTGTCATGGTGACCACCTGAATATCAGGGATCTTCTCCATCTCCGCCGAGACTGTCGCTATTTTGCTGATATCCTTGACCTTAACCCCGATTGTGGTAATCAATCCTTCCTTATGGAAGACACGTTGTGCCTCTGCCAGGGGCAGATAATGGAACTGGTCATCCTGATCACCAGTCCTCTCTAAAATGCCCACTATAGTGAAGTTAGCAAGCGGCCCATCAGCCTGTGTGGCTCCTACGGTCAGGTTATATCTGTCAGCCAGGCCCCGGCCGATAATCATAACATTGGTCTCATTATTGTTGAAGAATCGGCCTTGTATTTTCCACCAGGGCTTCAGCTCTCTAATCGCGTCGATCTCTATTCCATAAGCCACATGGGCTACATCCTGGCCTGTCTTGGCATCTCTTCTGATGAATTGATGCATGAGCATGGGTGTAGCAAGGCCGACGCCTTCAATGCTGCTTACGTTTTTGAGATCGGTGCTGGTCAGATATTTCGGTATCACCCCTCCATGGATGATCAGGGAGGCCGCTTCGTAGGGACAGCCTTTGGGCACTGCCAGAATATGCACTCCCAGGCTGTTTACTTCTTTGTTCAGCTCCTTCTCATACCCCGAGTTTAGGGAGAGGAGGCTGAACAGGACGGTTATGGCAATGGCCACGCCAAGCACCGTTAGAAGGGTTCTTCCCCTCCGGCGCAGCAAATTCTTCGCGGCCAGAGTGAAGTAGTTCATCTGTATATTTCTCCATCGATCTCCACGATCTTTCCAGTAATCAATGGATCTCCATCTTTCTTGGTAACGGTTCCAAAAACCCTGACATTGGACCCGGCCTTCTGGGGAATTACAAAGTTACTGGGAAAGATATCGATATAGATGCTTGCGACCCCATCATCAACAATGAACCAGCATCCTGCAGGGCATTCTGTCTGTATCTTTCCTTCTATCACCAGATCTTTGCCCTCGAAGGCAGGAGTATTCTGAATTATGTCCTTGATGCCTGTAGCGTCTCTTTGCAGCTCAGCAGGAAGATCCTTTGCCAGGGTTATCTGGAAGGTCAGCGCTATGAAACCCAGGAAGAGAATTGCAGTTACTAAACCGTTGAGGGTTTCGATTTAGTACCA
>PMNG01000033.1 GCA_003162615.1 Methanothrix sp.
TGATTCTGATGTTCGCCTGGACACCTTTCTCTGGTATAGTGACACCTTAAGTTGGCCATTCCAGAGGGTGAGAGGCAATGGCACTAGATGCAGTGGTTGAGTCAGTCCTGGCAACCAGCAAGGACAAGGTCGCTCAGATAAATAGCGACGCTGACCAAGAGGTTGCGAGGATACTCAATGAAGCTAGGGAACGTGCCGCAGAAATTAAGTCCAGAAAGGAAATTGAGGTCGGACATGTCACCGAGGCAATCGAGCGCAGGGAGATTTCCAGCGCCAATCTCGAAGTAAAGAGATCGGAGCTAAATGTTCACAAGGATCTCCTGGAGAAGGCCCGGACAATGCTCCTTGAGAAGATCCAAAATCTTCCCAAGAAGGATAACGAGTCTATGCTCAAAAAGATGCTCGAGCCTTACGATCTCAAGGATATGAAGGTCTACTCCAATAAAAGAGATGAGGCCTTCGTATCCTCTCTCGCCCCAAATTACGGCGGGAACCTGGACATCATCGGCGGCGTTGTGGTCGAGAGCAAAGATGGGGCTCTGCGTTACGATTTAACCTACGAAACTCTTGCGCGTGAGGTATTCAGTAACCACATGAAAGAGGTTTCCAGGATCTTATTCGGGTGAGGACGATGCCTGTACTACGTTTGCCGAAGTTCGGAAAACCGGTGAAGTACGCTTACATCACGGGCAGAGTCCGGGCGATGAAAACCAAGCTCGTTCCGGCAGAAATGTATGCCAGAATGATGAGCATGGATATGTCAGAGATCGCCCGATACCTGGAAGAGACCCAGTATAAGGATGAGATCGACGCGCTCTCCAAGGATTACTCTGGTGTGGAGCTGATTGAGCACGCCACCTTTGCCAATATGGCAAAAACCTTCAGGAAGTTGGAGCGGGTCTCAATAGATGAGCCATCGTTCCTGATTCTGGAGTACCTCAGGCGCTGGGACGTCTGGAACATCAAGACGCTCTTGCGAGGCAAGTTCTATGGGGCCTCGGACACGGAGATTGTAAAATATTTCGTGCCTGCAGGCGAGTTATCCCCTGAGTACCTCGACGAGCTGGCCAAGAAGGATACCATTCAGGATATCATATCGGCCTTCGATGGAACCGACTATGCCAGCGCACTGGCGCAGTACGACGGCAAGAATCTGGGTACACTCGAGAACGCCTTGGACAAGCTCTATTATTTCAGAATGGAGCGTGCCGTAGGCGGTACGTTGTCCGTAGGTGGTGGCCTGCTGCTTAAGTACGTCCGAAGAGAGATCGATATCAGAAACCTGATAACGCTCTTCAGGATGAACAAGGCAGGCGTCGATGCAGCCGTGATACAAGAGAATCTTATCCCCGGAGGAAAGATGCACGACGAGCTGGCTCGCATGGCAGGTCAGCCCTTCGGCGAGTTCCTGCGTGGATTGGAAGGCTATCCCTTCTGGTCATCGATCTCTGATATTGCATCTGCAGATCTTGATGCAGTCAGCAGAATCGAGGCAAGGTTGAGGGCGTATCTCATCCGGTATGCATGGGCTCTTTCAAACTATCATCCGTTATCCATCTTGCCGGTGCTCGGATATATGGTGAGCAAAGAGACTGAAGTTTCCAACATCAGGAAGATTGTGAGAGGAAAAGAAGCCGGACTTCCTGCTGAACTCATAGAGGAGCAATTGGTGGTGGCCTAAAATGGAGATTGCTTTTGTGGGAGGCAGCGAGAGCGTCCTCGGGTTCAATCTGGCAGGAATAAAGAAATCTTATGCGGCCAACACCGAAGAGGAGATGGTCTCAAAGATTGGCGAGGTCATGGCTGATTCCAATGTGGGAATTCTGGTCTTGAAGCAATCGGATTATAATAAGCTGCCCAAGAGGCTTCAGGAGCAGCTCTCCGATTCAATCAAGCCTACCGTTATTGCCATCGGAACCGAGCAGAGCACAGAGATGAGAGAGAAGATTAAAAGGGCAATAGGTGTTGATTTATGGAAGTAGGTAAAGTAAAGCGAGTCGCCGGACCACTAGTTCAGGCCACGGGCCTGAAGGCTTCCATGTACGACCTAGTTCTGGTCGGCGAGGAAGGCCTGATGAGCGAAGTCATCGGCATTTCCGGCAATAAACATATCATTCAGGTATACGAGGATACGGGCGGCGTGCGGCCCGGCGAGCCCGTCAAGGAGACAGGAGCTCCGCTCGTAGCACAACTGGGTCCAGGCATTCTGACCCAGATTTACGATGGTATTCAAAGGCCGCTACCCAAGCTGTCAGAAGCATCCGGAGACTTCATCAGCAGGGGTCTATTCGTAGATGGCATTGATCACAAGAAGAAGTGGGAGTTCAAGCCAGTAGTGAAAAAGGGCGATGTACTTAAGCCCGGCCAGTCCTTTGGTGAAGTTCAGGAGCAACTGCTCATCAATCACAAGATCATGGTCCCACCCAAGAACAAGGGCGGAACTATCAAGGAGATCTATTCTGGAAACTTCACCGTTGATGAGACCGTCGCGGTCTTTGAGGACGGAAGCAAGCTCACCATGATGCATAAGTGGCCAGTAAGACAGGCCCGGCCCGTGACTAAAAAATTGGCACCCACCATTCCCCTGAGAACTGGACAGAGGGTCGTAGACGGATTCTTCTCCCTGGCCAAGGGTGGAACGGCAGCTATTCCCGGTGGATTCGGCACTGGAAAGACGGTTATGCAGCAGACTCTGTCCAAGTGGGCAGATGTAGACATTGTGATTTATGTGGGCTGCGGCGAGCGCGGCAATGAGATGGCCGACCTGCTGCATGAGTTCCCTGAGCTGCAAGACCCCAGGACCGGCAGACCCCTCATGGAGAGGTCCATCGTTTACGCCAATACCTCCAACATGCCTGTAGCTGCTCGTGAGGCTTCCATTTACACCGGAATGACCACAGCAGAGTACTACCGTGACATGGGCTACGACTGCATGATGACTGCTGACTCCACATCTCGTTGGGCAGAGGCCATGAGAGAGATGGGCTCGCGTCTAGAAGAGATGCCTGGTGAAGAAGGCTATCCCGCATATCTGGGTGCAAGACTCGCCGACTTCTACGAGCGTGCTGGACGTGCCGAGGTTCTAAACGGCGGTCAGGGTTCTATCAGCGTCGTAGGTGCTGTATCCCCGCCAGGCGGAGACTTCACCGAGCCCGTTACTCAGAACACACTGAGAATGGTCAAGGTATTCTGGGCTCTTGATTCCAAATTGACGCAGCGCCGTCACTTCCCGTCCATTAACTGGCTGGATTCCTACTCTCTATACGACCAGATCCTCGAACCCTGGTTCGTAGAGAACGTCAGCCCGGACTGGAACAAGAACAAGAGGCGTGCCATGAATATATTGCAGGAGAACGCCGAGCTGGAAGAGATCGTGATGCTCGTCGGTTCCGATGCCCTGCCCGAGGACCAGCAGATCACTCTGGAAGTCGCCAGGATGATCATCAACTTCTGGCTGGCACAGAGCGCTTTCCACCCCGTGGATACATTCTGTCCCTACAAGAAGCAGTTCGACCTCTTGGCTGCCATCCTGAAGTACAGGGATTACGCCTTCGAGGCAATTCAGAGGGGCATATCCGTGGCGGAGATAAATTCCGTTCCATCCAAAGATGCTCTCGCCAAGGTGAGGCTGGAAGCCGAGTATGAGCCCATCCTGGCAAAGGTTCTGGCTCAGATGGACGTTGAGTTCAAGGCGCTGAAGTGAGGAGGGTTCAAAATGACAAAGGAATACAAAACAATTACTGAGATCTCCGGACCACTCATCTTCGTGGAGAAGACTGAGCCTGTGGGCTACATGGAGCTCGTCGAGATCAGGACGGGCGGAGAGCTGAAGAGGGGACAGGTGCTGGATTCCTCCGATGAGATCGTGGTTATTCAGGTATTCGAGGGAACCGGCGGTCTATCCAAGGATACTGCCGTCAGTTTCACCGGAGACGTCATCAAGATGCCATTATCTCCCGGCATCGTGGGACGCGTTCTGTCCGGATCCGGAAAGCCCAGAGACGGCGGCCCGGAAATTGTTCCTGAGGTATTGAGAGATATTGCAGGAGCTGCCATCAACCCAGCTTCCCGTGAGAAGCCGCGCGCTTTCATCCAGACCGGCATTTCCACCATCGACGGCACAAACACCCTGGTGCGCGGCCAGAAGCTGCCCATCTTCTCCGGCGCAGGTCTGCCCCACAACGACCTTGCTCTGCAGATCGCCAGGCAGGCCAAGGCATTGGGTGAAGCGGAGTCGTTCGCAGTTATCTTCTGCGCCATGGGCATCACCAACGAAGAGGCTCAGCACTTCCTGGCTGACTTCGAGAGGACGGGAGCCCTGGAGAGGGCAGTCGTGTTCCTGAACCTGGCCGACGACCCGGCTGTAGAGAGGATTCTGACACCTAGGTTAGGCCTGACCACTGCGGAGTATCTAGCCTTCGATCTGGACATGCACGTGCTCATCATCTACACGGACATGACCAACTAT
The DNA here is from genome assembly GCA_003162615.1 of Methanothrix sp. GTDB lineage: Archaea > Halobacteriota > Methanosarcinia > Methanotrichales > Methanotrichaceae > Fen-7. The sequence goes on from PMNG01000033.1 coordinate 4,469, forward strand.
TGCGAGTCGCTCCGGCAAATGGGCGCTGCTCGTGAAGAGGTGCCAGGACGTCGGGGCTACCCGGGATACATGTACACCGACCTGGCCTGCCAGTATGAGAGAGCAGGCATCATCAAGGGCAAGAAAGGCTCTATCACCCAGTTCCCCATCCTGACCATGCCAGGCGACGACATCACTCACCCCATACCGGACCTGTCCGGATATATCACCGAGGGCCAGATCCTCATCTCCCGAGAGCTGCACAGAAAGGGCATCTATCCGCCTGTCGACATCCGCCCCTCGCTTTCCCGGCTTATGAACTCCGGTATCGGCAAGGGCCACACTCGCGAGGATCACAGGGCAGTATCGGATCAGCTCTATGCTTACTATGCAGAGGGCAACGATCTGCGCGGTCTCGCGGCCATCGTGGGCAAAGAGGCTCTCTCTGAACGCGATAAATTGGTCCTGGAGTTCGCCGATAAGTTCGAGAAGAAATTCGTCAATCAGGGCAGAGATGAGGACCGGACCATCTTCGAGACCCTCCAGATCGGATGGGACCTCTTGGCTGACCTGCCGGAAGCGATGCTCACCAGGATTGACGACAAATATATCAAGGCTTACCACCCCAAGTACGCAGGAACCGCGAAAGCTGCAGAAGCACCGAAGAAGTGAGATCATGGCTGTAATTCGAGGAACAAAACCGACCAGGTCAGTGCTGATCGCTCTCAAGAAACGAATGAAGGTCGCGAAAACTGGTCACTCGCTCCTCAAAATGAAGCGTGACGGCCTCATGATCGAATTTTTTGAGGTGTTGAACAAGGCCAAGACGGTCAGGAAAGAGTTGGTAGATTCTCTGCTCAAAGCTGAGCAGAGGCTCAACATGGCTAAGGCAACCGAAGGGACAGTAGCCATCAACAGCGTGGCTTACTCGTTGCAGAAGGAGCCCACCATCCAGCTCGAGTCCAGGAATATCATGGGCGTTGTGGTGCCCAAAATTGCCGCAGAATCTGTGCAGAAGAAGATGTACGAGCGCGGCTACGGCATCATAGGAACAAGTGCTGCCATCGATGAGGCTGCCGATGCCTATGAGAAGTTGCTTGACAAGGTCATCCTGGCTGCAGAGGTAGAGACCGCAATGATCAGGCTTGTCGAGGATATCGACAGCACTAAGAGGCGCGTCAATGCTCTGGAGTTCAAGGTGATTCCCGAAATCAAGGACACCATCAAGTTCATCGCCATGGCCTTGGAGGAGATGGAAAGGGACAATGTGGTCAAGCTAAAGATGCTAAAGGGCAAGTCCGAGAGGAAAGCTGCAGTAGAAGAGGCCAAGAAGGAAGCTCTGAAAGCGGCTGAAGCAGCCGCCAAGGCTTCTGCTTAACCTGAAAAATGTCGAACTGGTTCGAGCGAAAGGCCGAGGATTGGTTTGGAACAGCCGAAAAGAAGATGCGATTAATGCAGTGGTTGGTGTATATCACCAACCTCTACATCATCTTCGGGATTTTAGTCCTTATCTATCTCTTGTACGGGCCGCACATCATTGAGTTCGGGCATGAGCTGACTCGGTGACCAATTTTTTAAGGTCATTTTTTTGATTCTTAAATTATCTTACCTATTCCGCTTGTCGGATGTTAAATCTAGCTCTACAGCCTTGTCATAAGCCTCAAGGGCATTCTCATGTGGCCCTAATTTTAAAAAATGTTATAATTTGATTGATTATAATATAATCAAAAAAACTTACTGGCCTTGCAAGGCCCTTGCCCTTGCAAAAGCGTCATTGGCCTCAATGGTGCGACTAAGGGCTACGAGATCCAATCCTTTGCCCTGCCATGCCGCGGCATTCTGAGGTTCCATGTACAGAACAGTCTCGAAGGCGTTCAATGATTCCTGGTATCTGCCAAGGAAGTAGAAGGCATTCCCCAGGTTGAGCCAGGCAACTCTTAGTGACGGATCAAGGTTTACCGCCCTGGTGTACATGGTTGCTGCCTGCTCGTAGGAACCGGCCATATAGAGCCGGCTGCCCTCGTTCATCCAGTACGAAGCGGTGCCATAGCCAGGTGCAAGATAAGATCCGACAGGAACGCCGTAGTTGGATGGCCGGGAGGCCGTGTATCCTGTGTCGCCGTTGAGAAAGGCGTAAGTTTCGGCTTCCCACATGTCCTGTTCTCTAGATGCAAGACTGGGACAGGTTCCGTTGTAGTAGGACCAAACATCACAGTATCCACCGTCCGGGAAATAGCACTTTCCGGATTGAGGAATTCCCCCGCGGTTCATGCAGTAAGCCTCGGCTGAGTTTGTCACTCTCCCAGGACCGATCATTCCCAATCCCTGGCCTAAGACTGGTTCCATTAAGGTCAAAGCCAGAGACACGATTAGCAGCATCAGTAACCAATTGTTCCATCTCACAACTAACCCCACCTACTCTTATTTCGATTTGATTTTATATTCTTCTATTCTACAACATATTATCTAATATTTATGGTAGGCGTCAGCCATCATCGGAGTTAAAATTGATAGGACGGGAATAGCGCCGCCGTTATGCAGCGTAGTAGTGACTTATGCTAGTCGATTTTGTGCACTGCCTAAAATGTAGTTCCTGGGGTCACCCTAACTTCTTGTATTTGCTGGTTTCAATAACCAACTCCCTGGAACCTGGCTTCGTAGCACTAACCTCAGAGCCGTTCGTGGACTGATGTGCTTCCCAATCGTTCCATGTGTAGAGGCTGGAATCGTACCCCATGAGTTGGAGTGCGTACCAAACCAGAGAGGCGTTCAATCCATCCTCTGAGTATACAACAACAGGTTTGTCTTTTCCGAGGTCGGAAAATGTGTCGTTCAACTGGGCTGAATCCTTAATCCTACCGTTCTCCAGTACCTGCCCAGAATCGATCGAGATTGATCCGGGTATACGCTTCTTGCCGAACTCCTGGAAGGTCCGGGCATCGACTATCTGGGCTTTTCCGCTCTTAACATAATTGTAATCGGCTAGAAGCTTCTGCCTGATCCTCGATTCATATGCAGTCGGCTTTCTGATGATTGGTCCAGACTCCAACGGCAGGCTTGCACTGTTCCAATCGTTCAATCCGCCGTCCAGGACCTTTGCATCGTCCAATCCTAGATATCGCATGACCCAAAAGACGAAGGTAGCATCGCCCGAGGCCAGGCGGTCTCCGTAAATTATCGCTCTGTCCTCTCTGGAGACCCCGGAATTCCCAAGAATTCCAGCCAATTCCGACGCAGGCCGCAGGGTTCCGTTCTCGTACAGAAAGCTCTTCGAAGGCAAATGAATAGCGTCCTTGATATGGGGTTGGTCTGAATAGTTGTTGCCGTCGGTGGCGTCGATCACAACATCAGAACCAGAGACGCCTATAAGCGGCTTGAGGATTCCTCCATTTGCAAAATCGTCCGAACGTTTTGACGATAAGACATAATTGATGGGTTCGGGGTCGATGCTGATTGCAGTCGTGTTATTCAAGGTATTCTTACTAATCACTTTATCGCTCGATATCTCGCTGCTAACATCTGCCGTGAGTGCATCGCTCGGTATGAAGGAGCCGGGCACATCCGAGTTCAAGAAGGCATTGGCCGAGGATTCCCAATCTCCGGAGTTGCCTCCGCAGCCACCACTTATGCTGCATGCTGCATTTGCGTTAGAGATTAGGACTAATACTAAGAGAATTGCAAGAAATCCTTTAACGGACCAAGACTCTTTAAAGTCTGGTCTTCCGGAGAGTAAATCATCCTTCAACATGCATATCACTGGAGGTTGAACGCATACCACAGGGCCTCCTAGAAGATGAAATTTTCGGGTACCAGTCGTCTTGCAATTGCACCAGAAAAGTCCTCATAATAATTCGTTCGACTCGAAACCGATATATATGAACATATCAAGGGTAAACTAAGTGGGATTTGATATAAAAGAGCATCCAGAGACTGTAATTTGTCTCTAGACCTAATCATCGATTTGTACGGCTTTCTCTTTGAAAGCGTCAACGAGTTTTCAGAGAATGACTTATAGGGCAGGTGTGTGATTATAGAGCATAAGAGCATGCATGGAGCCAACAAATGTCCGGAATTCCAGGTTCAATTAACGTAGGACTAGTGGCGACGTTGATGGTCGCTACCTTTCTAACATTTTTTACAGCAGGATCCTTTGCAGACGACTTACAGGGGTACAAACCAGTTTACTCATTGGGTTCTGGAAAGGATGACTGGTGGATAAAATATCCGGATCAGAGCCCTAACGCAAGCTCCTCAGTCGGTCATCTTCCGTGGATCATCAATGATCTTAGGCAGAAGCCCGTAATTGTTTTTGTCCATAGAACAGACTGCAAGTCCTGCAAAGTTCAAGAGAAAGACCTAGATAAGGTTCTTACGACCTACGGCGAGGATGTGAAATATTACGATATGGTTGCTGACGTTCCGGACGAAAAAATTCTCAGTGTCTTAAATGTCTATTACCCAAATAGCGGTGTGCCAACAGTGCCCACGACCGTAATATTTACTCTGGTTAAAGATATAGATGGAAAGGTGGCTGTGGGCTGGCACAGTATGGACGACGCGATGGGTGAGGACGTACTGACCTCTTATGTAAAGGATGCTATTTACTATTACCGTCAGGACGCTGCATACTGGAATAAGTGATTCCCGACATGCCAAAATCCATGAAGGCTCTGATTCTGAGCCTTTTATCTTTCTCAATCGTAATAACCTTTGTAGCTGCCTACGACTCATCGAGCGTCTTAACAAATGGCGTAGTAACTGCCCCTGACTTCAACATAACAGATAGAAGTGGAAGCACCTTTGCTCTGAGCGACCTCAAAGGCGAGCCAGCAATTATTCACATAACGAATATTGAGATTCCAATTTGCCAAGAGTGCGAGAAGGATCTAAGATCGCAGGTAAGCGAGTTAGCCAAGCTCAAGGCCGCTTATCCGGATACTCAGATCATAACCATCAACCTCAGAAAGAATCCTTACTCGACGGACGGAAGGTCTCTGGTCCAGAAGTGGTGGCAAGTAAACGTAAGTTGGCCCTGGACGGAGGATTTGGAACCTTACAAGATCGCAGGAAAGTACATCGATTACTGGGATGTACGTGGCGGCTTTTCCAACCCCACGCTTCTGCTAATTGATAAGCAAGGTAGGATCGCTGGCATTTACCACGTGTACCGTGTAGGTGAAGGCGATATCGATGGAGTTCAAAGCGCTGAAACCCTTCACAACAAGCTGGAGGAGCTGAGAAGATCAGAACGGTCTGGCCTGGATGGTGAGGTCTCCAAGCAGAGTGTCTCCGCCCTTGGGATGTTCTTCCTTGGCATAGTAACGTCGCTCGCGCCCTGTTCCATCGCCTTGATGATCGCCGTCTTTTCGTATGTCCTGACGATTCGCAGAAAAGACGAATATCTGAGAAAAAACACATCTACCTCAAGAGAAGGTTTTATGATAGGCGTGGCCTTTACTCTGGGCATGGCCATGGTTTTTTTTGTTCTAGGCCTGTTTATTTCTCAAGTAGGCGTCTTCGTCAGGGACTCCAGGATCTTCGACCTTTTAGCGGGCGTGATTATGATCATCTTGGGAATAAGCAACATAAAGCCCCTTGGCGAACTTTTAGAGCCAGCGATTTCTTTTATGAGGCGAAACCATCAAGAAGTCCCTGGAAGTGGTGAAGGCCTAATTCAGAGGTCCGTAAAGACATCGATTTGGTTGTTTAAATACTCGGCCTTCATTGGGGCTTTCTCATTGGGGATCTTCTTTGCACTTGGATGGGCACCTTGTGCTTTATCCATGGTCTTTCCGGTGCTAATTTGGCTTGCATCCCAGAACGTGACACCTCTAGCAGGCGGCATGATGCTCTTCGTCTTTGGCCTTGGCCATGGAGTGCCTATAATCCCCATATCCACCTTCTCTCGAGCAGTGGGCGGAAGAATCGGGGATAAGTACATCTCTGTTGGGAAGTGGACTACAAAGTTCTTCGGCCTGCTAGTCATTGCAGTGGGAGTGGTGTACGCGGCAAGATACTTCGGATTTGCGCTGTGGTGAGAATATCATGAGGTGAATTATTTCTGAGGATTTCGAAAAACCTAATT
>PMNG01000112.1 GCA_003162615.1 Methanothrix sp.
AACTGATTATTGAGCAAGTACGAAAAATCGATATCGGGCAATTGTCGACAAATCGTTAGATAGTGTACCAGAACGACCAGTTAGCCAGAAAAGCATTTAGGAGAATTTTGTCTTTTAAGAAAAGTTGCATATTTTGATATGTACTAAATATGCCAATAATACGTGTATCATTTAATGAATCTTATAGAAACGTTATCAGTAACCTATATATTCTCAAAAGTAAGTACCAGCACACGCATTTTCGAATTGGAGGGTACTTTTATGGCTGAGAAGGAAGCAAGAAATTTTGCCCTCAGAGACGCTAAGGGCAACGAGGATGGGGTCTTCACAGGGAAATCGCCGAGGCAGGCAGCGTTAAAAGCAGCTAACAGGGGAGTAACGGATATCAGGCTTAGGGAGCGTGGGACAAAGAAAGTGCATATCTTCACTGGGGAGCGGAAGCAGGTAAAGAAGCCAGCCAACGCACCTGCATGGATGCCTGCAAAGATCTGGAAACCCTTCGTTAAGAAGGTAGGCACCGAGAAGCTTGAAGAGCTTTGATTTCAGTCTTCTTCAACCGTTTAATAATTTTTAAGGCTCCACTAATAATATAGATCTACTTTACAACATAATGTCTTGGCTTTGGGCGAATTGGGGATGGATTCTCAGTCTCATATTGACTAATGCGGTGACTTTATACATCGCGAGACATTCGAAGAAAGGGTTAGATAAATAAATGCCCCATCACACTTCTGCTTTTCGGCTTGCATTCCTCATTAGTGTTATCCATTTATATTCTTCCCCTTAATTCAATCCCTCAGCTTAGACTGGCTGTTGCCCCATCCAAACCCTCGTTATACTTATGTTAGTTTTGGAAGATCTACATACCTTGCAAGATGTATATCGTCCTTCTTTTGGTTGAGCATTGTCTTTCGGGGCGAACTTGCCAGAACCCTGCTTTTGTGTGTCAGTGCCCTAGTTGATGAATTCGAGCACCGAATAATAGGCTGTAACCTTTGGAAACCAAGGGGAATTTCGGCCTACCAGCATTTCTGCACCCACGAACGCTGTGCAGGAGCGGGCGCGGAGCTTCCTCCAACAATGGCGAGCGGAGCGAGCGTGTTGGGGAAGCGGAGCAGACCGCGCCGTTGAGGTTGCATATAAATTGTGGTTATGCGAACGGTGTAATGAGGCGGATCATCGGGGTCCTTGTGGAGTTTCCTTCCACTCTGCCAGCTTTGGCCGTACCTTCTCGGCCAATGGGCTTTCGATCCGTTCGAAAATCTTGAGTGCATCTTCTGCCTGATGGATTGCTTGCTTCCGCTGGTCGAGCTTGTCAAGAGATAGACTCAGATAAAATAAGACTTCGCCTTCCCCTTTGCGATATTCGATTTTGCGGGCAATCTCCAGTGACTGATAATAGTTTTCGATAGCTTTGGGAGTCTCTCCTAGATCGTGATAAGCTCTGCCTAAGTTACATAGAGCATCGCCCACAATCCTTCTATATTCAGTCTTTTGGACGATCTCTAATGCTTGATTATAGTTCTCGATGGCTTTGCTGGTCTCACCTAGATCTGCATAGGCTCTGCCGAGTTGACAAGAGCTTTGCCCTCGGAATTTCGGTTTTCGATCCTTCGTGAAATTTCCAAAGCAAGCTGAAAGTACTCAATGGCCTTGCTAGTCTCGCCTAGATCCGCGCAAGCTTTGCCCAGGCCGCACAGAGCATCGCTCTCCTTTTGCTTGCTTCCGATATTGTGGGATATCTCTAATGCTCGATTGTAACTTTCAATGGCTTCGCTCGTCTCACCCAAATCGAGATATGCTTCTCCCAAGAGGATCAGGGAGTCGCTTTCACAATATCTATCTCCGATCTTTTGGGCTATGGCCAATTGCTGTCCGCAGTACTCGATGGCTTTGCCTGTCTCACATAGCTGGAGATAAGCCGTGCCTAGATTGCCTAGGGTTCTTCCTTCAGCTTTTCGGTCTCCAATCTCTTGGTCTATAGCTAATGCCTGATCGCAACATTCGATAGACTTACGCGTCTCGCCTAGTTTGAGATATGCGATGCCTAGATTACTCGTGGAAGTACTTTCAAGTCTTCTATCATTGACTTTATAGGCTATTGACTGAGCCTGTTTGAGGAACTCAATTGACTTTCGCGTCTCGGCTAAATCGAGATAAACAGTTCCTAGGCAGTTCAAGGTGTTGCCTTCGTCTTTGCTATATCCGATCTTACGTTTACCCGATAAACTAAGTTCATAGCACTCGATGGCCTTGCGCATCTCGTCTAGTTCATAATAGGCTATGCCCAAGTTGTGTAGATGTGCTACCTCAGCATCACGATCCTTCATGGTTCGAGCGGCAGCCAATGCAGTCTCATGCCAGTGAATTATATCCTTAGGATATAGTCGCAAAATCAACACGTTGGTTCCAATACCCGGATACGAGTTAGCAAGCCGCAAGGCGTTCGTCTGCCCTGCATCCTTCGTCAATTTCCTAGAATTTCCAATATGACCTTCCGCCCAGGCCTGTCCCGCCTTGATATTAATCCACTCTTTGTCGAAGAGCTTCAACCCAGGAAGGAAGCTCAATCCTCCTTTTTCGTAAAGCTCTTCGGCTTCTGAGAGTACTTTAAGATAATGCTTAGAGTGGCGGTACTGAGCATCGGCACGCTGAGATGATTCAAGGCGCGAATCGGCAAAAATTCTGGACAAGTCATGCAATCTATAACGGCCATATTCTTCAGAATCTCCAAAAGGATTGAAAACCACTAGATTCCATTTAACTAAATCGCTTAGTGCTTCTGCTGATGGATCACGACCCATCTTCCAGACTGCCGCTGCGCCATTAAGGTTAAAGTCCTCTGGAAAGACTGAGAGACGGCCCCACTGCTTCCTTCTCATCGGAGATAACAAGTCGTAGCTTAGACTGAAAGATGCCTCTACAAGTTCAAGCCGCTTCCGTTTATCTATAAGAAGTCGTACGTACTCAGCAACACCTAGATCCTTTCTCTCTGACAAGACGCTTGCTGCATTTCGAAGGGCGAGTGGAAGGTGACCACATAGTTTTGCAAGCTCCTCGGCTCTATCTCCAATCCGTTCGGCGATTCCAAGTAATAGCTCGCAAGCTTTGTCTATAGGCAAAACATCAAGATCTTTCTCCTTCAAGCCCGGAAGAGTAAATTTAATTCTGGATGTAATTAACACTGCGCAATTTGCGGGAGGCAGTAGTGACTCAACCTGCTCCCTATTAGCGGCATTGTCAAACAATAGCAGCGTGCGTCTACCCGTCAATATTGAGTGATACCGCCCCTGTAGTTCATCTTGATTTTCCGGCAAGCGATCTGTTGGGCGATAAGCGTGGATAACCTGGGCCATAGCTCCGGCAGGACTCAGGGGACTCTTGCTTGTGCCTTGCAGGTTTATGAAGAGCTGACCGTCGGGAAAGCTATCTTTTAGCCTATCGGCCAACACAAATGCCAGCACAGTCTTTCCGACACCCGCCATGCCACGCAGGCCGGTGATGGTAGCTCCTTTGTCGAAGTTGGAAAGGATATCACGGATTTCCTCTTCACGACCCCTAAAGTCAGCCGGCGGTGGTGGAATCTGGCGGGGAATAATGGGTGAGACAGAATCAGTTGCACTAATTGATGTTTTCTTTTCGGGCTCAATTTGTACTGGCAAAGTATCAGCTAGTGCGGTGACTAGACTAAAAGGAAGCCTGCCGTCTGGGGGATGTGTGTCGGTATCTTCAAGCCATGTATTTTGTCTATCGCTCCAACGACGAAGGAAAACGACACCTTGCTTTGTCTCAAAGTCTAAATGGACGAGGTTATAGGCGTTGATAAAAAGTGGGTCTTTGGGAATGCGATCCGCATAACTTGCTCCCGTTGAAATGTGGACATAAAAGCCAATATTCCGGCTAATCTGTCTTGCATCAGGAGTGTGCTGGTGACCGTTTAGTATGAAATCGCATTCATTAATCAGACGCTCCTTTATGTGCCTGCGGTCAAACTCGTTCAGCCATTCAAATGGATGATGAAGAACAGCGATCTTAATATCAGAATCTAGCATATCCTTCAGAGGTTGGTGAATCTGCGGTTCTCCTACTAGCGCATAACCGTCGTCATCGACCTCGCCATTTGTATCTGTATGACGGCCGCACATCCAGGCTGAGTTTAGACCTAGAATAGCTATCTTCTTCCCATCAATCTTCAATTTATGGATAGTTGCATAATCAGGATTTTTCTGTTTAGTATAATCGGTTACAAATTTTGTGAATGAATTAAAGGGTTGAAGAACAAGCCCTCTTTGTCGTTCTTCGACTATCCATTTCTGAACCTCTTGGTCAGATTCTAAGGGCTTTAGAAGTGCCGGAGGAAGCAGCTCAAACTCATCCCTGTTTAGATCGTGGTTGCCTGGCACAATGAAGAGTTGGTCTGGACCTAAGCCCGTAGCTTTCAGAAGACGATCAAAAAATTCTATCTTGGCTGCCTGGTACTCCTCTGGTTTTCCGCCGTGAGCAACATCACCACTAAAAACGATGAAGTCTATAGTGGCCAGATCTGTACTGATGTTTGTTCTTCCTTCTAAGTCCTTAATTAAGGCATCTCCTACTACTTGGCGGTCAAATTCTTTGCTCCCCTGATGCCAATCTGATAGATGAAGCCAGGTTAATCCACCCATTTACCCTCCGCTACTTTATCAGGATCGATCAAGAGATAAGTAGGTTGCTACCCGGCCAAATAAATTTTGAAGGAGCCTATTTTCTCCGCTCACCACTACTCAATAGAGGGAGGAGGGAATCAGGCCAAGATGCGGTAATACGCAAACCCTCGATAAGCAAACATCCATTGAGCTATATAGGTCATATGGGTCATTTTTCTTATTAGCTCTCTTTAAGAAAGAACGAATTATAGGGGGGAAAGGGGCAAATAGCCCATATAGCCCATATTCAATCCTTGAAGCGGTATAAAGGGAGTAAGGAGTATTTACAGACATCATAAAGACAATAAAGAAGGGTGAATCAGAACCATCATCAAAAATAGTTACATTGGCTCAATACCTTGACACCTACTCTAGTCTCATAGTCCGGTCGTACCATTGCCTGGCGATGGCATTGTTGACATGAGCGTAGCGCAGTGTGCTTCTTACGTCCTTGTGTCTCAGAAGGGCTTGAACTACGTTAAGTGGGACTCCTTTGGCGGTCATCATGGTGGCAGAACTATGCCTGCCAAATACGTGAAGTCCTCCTTTCGTCTCAACCCCAGCCCGTTCCTTGCAATAACAGAAGATCCGATACAGGCTACCTCTGTCATATCTTCTCCCAAAGTCAGTGTAGAACAAGGGTCGTCTCCCATCTAGCTCAAGAACAGGACGAATTGAAAGATACTGTTTCAGGTATCGGACACATTCATCCGTAATGAAGCCATAGCCCTCACGGCCACCCTTTCCTTCTCGAACACGAACAGTCAGGTTCTTGAGATCTAGGTCGTCATCATCTAGGTTACATAGCTCAGAAGCTCTCAGGCAACCGTAAAACAAGACCTGAAACATACACAAATGCTTCAGGTTAGGGGTCACGGAGAAGATACGGCTTACTTCTTCCTCAGAAAAGAAATAAGGCAGTTTTTCGTTCCTCAGAAGAAAAGGTATCTCAACATCTTCACCCAGCATTTTGTGATACTCGGTGATAGAAAACTTGTAGTTATTATGGGTGCTTCGTGCCGCATGCCTATCAAAAAGCCTTTCACGAAATGCCTTAAGATCCTTTTCTGAAGGTCGATCAGAACCTGCGAACTTGAGATATCGACGTAAGTTAGCTGAATAGACTTCGATTGTAGTGGTTCTGAAACCCCTGTTCTCCAAGTATCTTATATATCGTTCTACGGCCCTATCTAGGCCATCTTCACCCTTTCTTATGCTCCAGTTTGTCCTCAAATCAGATTTCCTGGAGGCAAATGTACAGCCTTGCTAACTTCGTCCACTGAACCTGCATTCTGATAAGGCAAGGTATGATAATGTACAGCCTTACGCACCTCATCCGCAGTACTTGCATCCCGGCACAGTCTCTCCGTTCTCCAGGTAGAGAACCTGGCTGCGGCTTCCGTACCGAAACACGGTCACCCCTTTGCATCCCAGGTCGTAGGCGAGGTTGTAGACTTTCAGCACATCGCCGACGGTAGCGCTTTGCGGCAGGTTCACAGTCTTGGATACGGCGTTGTCGGTGTGCTTCTGGAAAGCCGCTTGGATCTTCACGTGCTGCTCCGGCGGGATATCCAGGGCAGTTACAAACAGATCCTTCATATCCTGAGGAATTCCGGCAATCTCCTGAACAGAACCCTTCTTCGCAACCTCGCTCAGGTCGTGGCTGTAGATTCCCCGTGCCCTTGCCGCCTGCTCAAAGAGAGGCGAGACTTCAAAGAGCTTTGCTCCTTCCAGCACGTGTCGCACGAAGCTGATGGCAAAGAGCGGCTCTATTCCGCTGCTGGTTCCTGCGATTATGCTGATGGTGCCCGTAGGAGCGACCGTTGTAACGGTCGAGTTGCGCATTGCGTCCCATCCCTTGAGCTTCGACTGCTCGAAGAGGGCGAAGGACCCGCGCTCTGCTCCCAGCCTGGCCGACTCTTCTCGACCCAGCTTGGCCAAACGGCCCATCACCTCCTCGGCAACGCGGATCGCACCTTCGGAGTTGTAGGAGATGTTCATCTCTATCAGCATCTCCGCAAACCCCATGACCCCTAACCCGATCTTCCTGTTTCTTAGGGTGACCTCCTCAATCTGCGCTAGAGGAAAGCGGTTCACATCGATCACGTCATCGAGGAAGCGTACTCCTAGAGTGATCAGCTCATCCAGCAAGTCCCATTTGATCTCGCCCTTCTCCACCAGCCTGGATAGGTTGATAGACCCCAGGTTGCACGACTCGTAGGGCAGCAGAGGCTGCTCTCCGCAGGGGTTGGTAGCCTCAATGATTCCTGGAATGGGGTGAGCCGCGTTGATCCTGTCGATGAATATGACTCCAGGATCTCCGCCTCGCCATGCTGAGTTGGCGATGAGGTTCATCAGCTCAGGGGCGTTGAGGCTGCCTGTTACTTCTCTGTTCCTGGGATTCACGAGATTGATCTCGCCACCCGAACGAGCAAGCCTCATGAACTCGTCCGTGACGGCCACGGAGACGTTGAAGTTCTCCAGGAACCCCGGCTTCTCCTTCGCCTCAATGAACTCCAGAATATCGGGATGATCGATCCGCAGCACGCCCATGTTGGCCCCTCTTCGGCGTCCGCCCTGTTTTATCACGTTCGTAGCGGCATCGAAGATGCTCATGAAGGAGACCGGCCCGCTTGCTACTCCCCCAGTGGTCCTCACAACGTCGTTCTTGGGCCGCAGACGGGAAAAGGAGAAACCTGTACCTCCTCCGCTCTGGTGGATCAAAGCCATGTACTTGAGAGTATCAAATATGCCCTCAAGCGAATCCTCAACGGGAAGCACGAAGCATGCAGAGAGCTGACCAAGCTCAAGGCCGGCGTTCATCATTCTGGGTGAGTTCGGCAGGAACAAAAGGTTCCTCATCATTCGAAGAAACTTCTTGCGGTACGCCTCGGCGTCCGCGCCGAATTTTGCCTCTGCCTTGGAAACATGAGCGGCCACGCGATTGAAAAGTTCCCCGGGCGTCTCCGCCACATTTCCTCTCTCATCCCGTCGCAGGTATCTCTTCTTCAGAACCTCTATGGCGTTCAAGCTGAGCTTCAGGTCGTCGGCCACGCCCAGATAACTCTTTGCCACTCTGATCTCGCTGCGCCTCTGTCTGTAGAGGATGTAGGCTTTAGCAATGTCAGCGTGACCAGCGTCTATCAGAACCCTCTCTACGATGTCCTGGATGTCTTCCACACCGGGCGTTGCGGACGGAAATCTCTCCTCTGCCAACTTGACCACACGGCCGGTTAATTCATAGGGCGATTTCGGATCGTCTATCGCAGCAGCCTCGAACGCCTTACCTATTGCGGCTGCAATCTTGGCCGGGCGGAAATCCTCTATCCTTCCATCGCGCTTTCTAATGCTATGTATCAACCCGAACACCCTGGCTAACTATATGCATCAGAATCGATATAAACTCACATGCCAAATTAATGGCAATACAGAAGAATCGATTCTTACGAGGTTTCACAGATGAAGATTGCAATATCAGGAAAAGGCGGTGTAGGCAAGACAACCCTTGCCGGAACGCTTGCCAGGTTATTTGCACGCGACGGCTACAACGTTCTGGCCATTGACGCAGACCCCAGCATGAACCTGGGCTCGGCTCTGGGCATAAAGCAGCTCCCTAGACCAGTTACAGAGCACAAAGCCCTGGTCCAGGAGCGTGCCGGAATGCCCATGGGCATGTACAAGATGAACCCCAAGGTGGACGACATCGTCCAAATGTGCGGCTGCACCGGCCCAGATAACGTCAAGCTGGTGGTCATGGGAACCGTCGATACCGGCGGTTCCGGCTGCATGTGCCCGGCCAATGCTTTCGTCAAAGCTCTGATCAGGCATGTCATAGTACGCGAGAAGGACCTTGTAATTCTGGACATGGAGGCAGGTATAGAACACCTCGGCAGGGCCACGGCCCGTGGAGTGGATGCCATGATCGCAGTGGTCGAGCCAGGTATGAGGTCTATAGACACAGTTGAGCGGATAATGCAGCTAGGCAAGGAGATAGGCATCAATAGGTACCTGGCGGTGATAAACAAAGCCACCGAACCGGGCGTGGTCGAGGAGAAGCTCAAAGATCTGGGAATCGAGGTCATCGGCACAATACCCTACGACCCTAAGCTGATCGAGGCCGACCTGGCAGGAAAGGCACCAGTGGACGTCGGCGGGCCTGCGGTCGAGTCTATCAAGAAGATCAAAGAAAAGCTGCAGGAGATGTTCGAGAAAGATGCCGAACAGAAAAAGGAAGATGATAAAGCCGCCGAGCAGAAGGGGCCGTAGCGGCTCGGCCCTAATCCAGCTTCAAGCTCCCCGCTTTCAGTCCTTCTTTTACTATCGAGCCTATCACCTTTGAGCCTGGCCCCATGATACGACAGGCCAACTTGGCATCGGCCTCTGGGACCACGACCACGAACCCCATGCCCATGTTAAACGTCCTATACATCTCGGCGTCCTCGACGCCTCCAAGCTTCTGCAATAGTTTGAATATGGGCTGGGGCTCGAGAGGATCGATTATCTCGAAACCGAAGCTCGTTATCCTGTGAAGCTTGAGCAGTCCCGATCCGGTTATGTGCGCTAAGCCGTGAACGTCGCACTTCTTCACCAGCTCCAGGATCTCGAAGTAGATCCTGGTGGGTGTTAACAGCTCTTCCCCAATGGTCTTGTCCGAGCCCGGCATCGGGTCGTTGTAGTTGTGCTTTGACTCGGCCACGATGCGGCGGGCCAGGGTGTAGCCATTGCTGTGCAATCCGACGCTCGGCACGCCCACAAGGACGTCGCCGACCCGAATCTTCTCGCCCGTGACTATCTTGTCCTTGTCCACGATGCCAATGGCAGTGCCCGCCAGGTCGAAGCCCTTTATGATCTCGGGCAAGGAGGCGGTTTCGCCACCTACAATAGTCATATTGGAAAGCTCAGCGCCACGCTGTAAGCCGATGGCAAGCTGCCCGGCTCTCTCTGGATCCACGTGCTCCACCGCCAGGTAATCAACGAAGGCGATGGGCTCAGCACCGATTGCGTAAAGATCGTTCACGTTCATGGCGATGCAGTCTATCCCCACGGTGTCCCATTTTTTAATGGCGTTGGCGATCAGAACCTTGGAGCCTACACCGTCGGTGGTCATAGCCAGGGCATAGCTTCCCATGTCCAGCAAGCCAGCGTAATGGCCGATTTCTGTCAAGGGTGCGCCAAAGCCCTTGCGCTTTGTGGTCAAGACGCGCTTCATGGCATCGATGGACCTGTTCTCAGCGTGGATGTCCACGCCGGATTCAGCGTACGTGAGCTTCTTCATTTCCTTTCACCGCCTAGGCCAAACTCACTGTGAAGCGCCTGAACAGCCCTCTCGGCATCCTTGCTTGCAACCACAAAGGAGATGTTGTGCTCGCTCGAGCCCTGGCTGATCATAAGCACGTTGATCCCGGATTCGCCCATGGCCTTGAAGACGCGAGCTGCGACACCTGGCGTTCCTGCCATTCCTGCTCCAACCACTGCAACTGCGCAGACGTCGTGGTTGTCGGAGATCTCCTTGACTATATCCTTGGGGAACTCGGACCGCAGGGCATCCTCGGCCTTCTCAAGCTGGCGTTCCTCAACCACCATGGATATGTTAGCCTCGGATGAAGCCTGGCTGATCATCACAATATTGATCCCCGCTCCGGCAAGGGCTGAAAATGCTCGAGCCGCTATGCCCGGAGTGCCGATCATTCCCGCACCAGCGATGTTCAGCAGGGCTACATTTTTGTTCAGTGTTATTGCTTTGATAACATCCACTTTCAGGATATCATCGTGGACTATCTGCGTTCCAGGGCTATCTGGATCGAAGGTGCACTTCACCCTGACGGGAACTCCTTTCTTGATCGCAGGCTCGATTGCTCTCGGGTGAAGGACCTTAGCGCCGAAGTAGGACATCTCCATTGCCTCCCGGTAGGAGATCAGGGGTATGGTCCTTGCACCGGGAACGATCTTCGGGTCGGTTGTCATGACCCCGGGGGTCTCCTTCCAGAACCATATCTCATCTGCACCTATGGCCGCCCCGATGAGCGAGGCCGACAGGTCAGAGCCGCCACGGCCCAGAGTCGTTATGATTCCCTTCTCGTCCTTGGCTATGAATCCGGTTACCACGGGCACACTCTTCAAGGGCAGCAGCCGTTGGGGTATCAAATCATAGGTCTTCTCCAGAGGCCGAGAGTCGCCGTACTCGCTGTCCGTCACTATACCAGCCTCGGCCCCCGTAAAGTGCTGGGACTCTATTCCCATGTCTCTGAGGACTCCTGAAAGGACCGGCGCAGCCAGCTGCTCGCCATAGCTGGAAATGAGATCCAAAGAGCGCGGCGTCAGCTCTCCAAGATAGCAGATGCCTATGTAAGCCTTCTCAAGCTCGTTGAGCTTCTGGATAACGATCTCCCTGACCTCTTGGGCTATTTTGGGATCCTTTATTGCCTCGACTATGGCTTGATTGTGCCTTTCGGTCAGTCTTTCGATGAAATCGATGACATTGGAGACTTTTCCCTCACCGGCTGACTTTCTTGCACACTCCAGCAAGGAGTCTGTGACTCCCTGGAGTGCAGAAGTAACCAGGACAATCTCATTATCGCGGTTGAAGTGCTTAACCAGCTCTCCCACGTGTCTGAGCCTTTGGCCGTCAGCAACCGAAACTCCACCAAACTTCATTACCAAGCGCGCCATCTTTAAAACCCTGAACACCTATTATCTCTTTGATTTAAGCTTTACCTACAATATTATAATTTTTTTTCAGGCAATGATGATTTAGGCTTTAGCTGACCACTTTGAGAGACAGAGGGGGCTCGGGATACGGTTGTTTAAGGATGAATTGAGTTATTGAGGTAAACTACAGTGTTTGATCGATCCCTTTTGGGCTGTAAATACTCCTGGCCGAGTTATCTTCGGGATATAATAGCAATGAAAAGCCCGCGATCGATTCATGGACGAACGAAGTCTTATATATGAGTAGGCAAAGGATTCTGAGTCTCAATCTGGGATTACACATTACCTTAAAATTCACGAGGAGTATTAAATGGCTAGGGCGGATAAAATAGTTGAGCGTGGTAAGGATCTGATGAATAAGCCTGAGATGATCAGGAACATCGGAATCGTAGCACACATCGATCACGGCAAGACAACTCTTTCTGATAACATGGTAGCAGGCGCAGGAATGATCTCCATGGACCTTGCCGGCCATGACGACCACAACCTCTTCATGGACTTTGACCCTCTGGAGCAGGCCAGGGGCATCACCATCGATGCAGCCAACGTATCCATGGTCCACGAGGTGGATGGCAAGGAGTACCTCATCAACATGATAGACACGCCAGGCCACGTGGACTTCGGAGGAGACGTCACCAGAGCCATGCGTGCCGTTGACGGCGCAGTAGTGGTGGTGGATGCCGTTGAGGGCGCCATGCCCCAGACGGAGACGGTGCTCCGGCAGGCCATACGCGAGGGCGTGCGCCCCGTTCTGTTCATCAACAAAACCGACCGTTTGATCAATGAGCTAAAGGTAGAGAAGAAAGATTTTGCCATGCGCCTCGGCAAGATCATAGACAACGTCAACAAGCTCATTCGCGGAATGGACGAGGAGAAGTTCAAAGCCGGATGGCGGGTGGACGCTGCCAACGGAACCGTAGCCATCGGCTCAGCTCGTTACAACTGGGCCATAAGCATGCCCGTAATGAAGAAAACAGGCATCGGCTTCGACCAGGTCTACGACTACTGCAGAGCAGGCAAAGCAGAGGAGCTGGCCGAAAAAGTTCCACTATTCAGGACCGTCAACGACATGGTAGTTCACTTCCTGCCCAGCCCGATCGAGGCCCAGAAAGACAGGGTCAAGACCATCTGGCACGGCGACTGGAACAGCGAAGTAGGCAAGGCCATGGCTACATGCGATCCCAACGGGCCGGTGGCCTTGATGATCACCAGGATCAAGGTTGATCCTCATGCGGGCGAGATTGCAACCGGCAGGCTCTTCTCCGGAACACTCCGGCGCGGCTTAGAACTCTACGTCTCCGGCGTTGCTGCTACAAACCGCATCATGCAGACGGGAATATTCATGGGGCCTAGAAGAGTCGAGGTGGATGAAATCCCTGCAGGAAACATCGCTGCGGTAACCGGGCTGCACGATGCCATCGTTGGCTCAACAGTCTCTTCAGTGGATAACATGACCCCGTTCGAGCTAATCAAGCACGTATCAGAGCCGGTCATGACAGTCGCTGTTGAGGCCAAAAATATGCGCGATCTGCCCAAAGTTGTGGAGGTCCTTAGGCAGGTTGCCAAAGAAGATCCAACTCTTCAGGTCACCATTAACGAGGAGACCGGCGAGCACCTCTTGGCTGGCATGGGCGAACTCCACTTAGACGTTACAGTCACACGGCTCCAGCGCGACCGCGGCGTTGAGCTGAAGACATCGCCGCCGATTGTAGTATACCGCGAGTCCATCGCAGGCAGGGCAGGACCGGTAGAAGGAAAGTCGCCCAACCACCACAACAGGTTCTACATCGAGTTCGAGCCCCTTGAGCCCGGCGTGGCCGATGCTCTGAGAGACGGCAAGATCAATATGAAGATGGAGGAGATTGAGCGCAGGAAGATCCTCATGGATAATGGCATGGGCAAGGAGGAAGCCAGGAGTATCGCCGGCTTCTACCGTACCAATATCCTACTTAACATGACCAAGGGTATCCAGTACCTCAGGGAGACCATGGAGCTCATCCTGGAGGGCTTCGAAGAGGCCCTGAAGAACGGTCCCATATCCAGAGAGCCTGCGCAGGGAATAAAGGCCAAGCTGGTCGATGTGAAGCTTCACGAAGACGCAGTGCATCGCGGTCCTGCCCAGGTCATACCCGCAGTCAGACAGGCCGTGCAGGCCGGAATTCTAATGGCAGATCCGGTGCTGCTGGAGCCCTTCCAGAATGTCTTTATACAAGTGCCTCAGGATCAAATGGGCGGAGCCATGGCGGAGATTCAGGGTCGCAGGGGTGTTATACTTAGCATGGACAGCCAGGGCGACATGATCATCCTAAAGTCAAAGATGCCTGTGGCTCAGATGTTCGGGTTTGCTGGAGCAATCCGGTCGGCCACTGAGGGCCGTGCCCTCTGGTCCACTGAGTTCGCAGGCTTCCAGCCTTTGCCCGCGAACCTCCTGCTCGAGACCGTGAAGCAGATTAGGACCAGGAAAGGCTTGAAGCCGGAGATGCCCAAGCCAAGTGATTACTTGAAGGTAGTGTAAAGTTGGGCCTCCGAAAAGATTTAAACACCAAGGCAGAAATATAGAAAACATGGAGTATACCTATCAGAGGAGATGAACTATGGCAGAAAAATTGCCACACCTTAACTTAGCATTCATAGGTCACGTTGACCACGGCAAGTCAACTACGGTAGGAAGACTGATGTACGAGACGGGCGCTGTAGATCCGCACGTCATAGAAGGGTACAGAAAGGAAGCAGCTGCTCAGGGAAAAGCCACCTTCGAGTACGCCTGGGTTATGGACAGCCTGAAGGAGGAGCGCGAGAGGGGCGTCACCATCGATATTGCCCACCGGCGCTTCAACACCGACAAGTACTACTTTACTGTAGTGGACTGCCCTGGCCACAGAGACTTCGTCAAGAACATGATCACTGGAGCCAGCCAGGCTGACGCTGCAGTTCTGGTAGTTTCTACCATTGACGGAGTTCAAGCTCAAACCAGGGAGCACGTATTCCTGTCCAGGACGTTGGGCGTCAACCAACTCATCATCGGCATGAACAAGATCGATGCCACTACCCCACCCTACGACGAGAAGAAATATCTCGAGGTCAAAGAGGAGATAAGCAAGCTTCTGAAGATGGTTGGGTACAAAGTTGAAGATATACCCTTCATTCCCATGTCGGGACTGATGGGAGACAACCTCGCCAAGCCCAGCGAAAACATGAAGTGGTGGAAAGGGCCGACCCTCCTGCAAGCCCTCAACAACCTCAAGGTGCCCGAGAAGCCGACCAAGCTTCCGCTGCGCGTGCCTGTTCAGGACGTCTACACCATCTCCGGCGTAGGCACTGTGCCCGTGGGCCGTGTTGAGACCGGTATCATGAGGAAGGACGACAAGATCATCTTCGAGCCAGCCGATGTCGCTGGCGAGGTCAAGTCCATAGAGATGCATCATGAGGAAGTAAATGAGGCTCAGCCAGGGGACAACATTGGATGGAACGTGCGCGGCGTAGGCAAGAAGGATATCCGCCGCGGCGATGTCTGCGGACACCCCGACAAGCCGCCGATGGTGGCCAAGGAGTTCAAGGCTCAGATAGTTGTGTTGCAGCATCCCAGCGCCATATCCGCAGGTTACACTCCGGTGTTCCACTGCCATACGGCCCAGATCGCCTGCACTATCACCGCCATCCTAGCTAAGCTTGACCCAAGAACGGGTGGAGTGAAGGAGCAGAATCCGGCCTTTATCAAGCCGGGAGACGCAGCCATCATCATGGTCACTCCTAGCAAGCCCATGGTAATCGAGAAGGTAAAGGAGATCCCGCAGCTCGGACGCTTCGCCATCCGAGACATGGGACAGACGATCGCGGCTGGTCTATGTATGGACGTGACCCCGCGATAACCAAAATTTTTTAGGTGTGACTCATGCAAAAGGCAAGAATACGTCTCTCTGGCACCAATCCAATGATGCTGGACGACATATGCGCCCAGGTCAAAGGGATAGCCCAGAGAACTGGGGTACACATGGCTGGACCGATACCGCTCCCTACCAAGAAGATGGTCGTTCCCTGCAGGAAGAGCCCTGATGGCGAGGGAACGTCTACCTGGGATCACTGGGAGATGAGGGTTCATAAAAGGCTCATAGATCTGGATGCAGATGAGCGCGCTCTACGGCAGCTCATGAGAATCCAGGTGCCAAAGAATGTGAACATCGAGATCGTTCTGGAAAGCTGAGATCTGGTTTTTAGGTATTAGGGCTAATCCCTCCGGGGAAACCGCCCGCTGCCTATATATTCTACAATCAGTTGTTTAACTGTATGTTCTCTCTTGATTAACGTGCATACCACTTTGATCATCGAGAGAAACTCGATTGGACTCGTAGTATAGTCTGGATAGAATAGAGGCCTCCGGAGCCTCGGACCCGGGTTCGAATCCCGGCGGGTCCGTCAATTTATTCTTGATAAAATAGATTATCCGAGTGCGATAGTACCTGACTTTTAATTCATCTCAAATACGAGGTTAGAGCGCCAATTCTTCAGCTGCATAGTAGCATTCATTTTGGGGAGGGTTACTTGGCGGCACCGAACGCTGCTTGATATAAAGAAGATTAGGAAGATATAGAATGTCTTTTAAAGGTATGTTATAATCAGGTATATTTATGTGGTTAAAGACTCCCGAATCGATCCAGAATGTCATATGGGAAGCACCAATAGAACCTGTTTCAAATGAGGCAGTAGAGCGATTAGTTCGTGAAAATAAGATGCGAGGAATAATATTGAACTCAGATGATCTTAGGAGTGGATTGCCAATAGTTAGTATCGGCTCACCTGAGATCTGACCACTTAATGATCTATATCCAAAAGATAACATCCCCCCATTATTGAAAGCAAAAAAAGGAGAGGCGGATTTCTACATTGTGCGCTTTTCTTGTTCCTTTAGGCCTGTTCCTGACGAAAAACAAATAGAATGGGCCCGATTCATTGTCCAGCTGTATTCGGGTATTGAAGGACAACCAATCGCCTTTGATCTCCATCCTCTAATGGTTACACAAGAGGTTAAACATAGCGTTAAGGTTACTCTAAGTCCTACGCTC
The DNA here is from genome assembly GCA_003162615.1 of Methanothrix sp. Lineage (GTDB taxonomy): Archaea > Halobacteriota > Methanosarcinia > Methanotrichales > Methanotrichaceae > Fen-7. The sequence goes on from PMNG01000112.1 coordinate 16,454, forward strand.
AAGTTCCAAGAAATTGGGGCTAGCTTTGGAGGTATGGATTTCGGCCGAACTCCATCCAATAATTAGTGCCACTGGAATAGGAGAAGCACAACCTAGCTGGGACTATGAAGAAGCTAAAGGACTAAAAGTACAAGGGAGTAAATTTATGCACATGTTGCTTAGAGTACCCAAATCAATGAGGCCCGTCGAAGCATTCCTTGATCTTATTGCAGATGTAAAAATACGCGATCAAGTTCTTCGCTTAAATGTCGGGAAAAAGGAGGTAACTGCAAGATCGCTCAAAGTAAGGCTTGTCAAATAAGAATCCTCGGGGTTGATTTAAGATGTTTGACAATTATGACATACAAAACGCTTTGTTGGAAGCTCAGGATACACTTAATCGTTTTGAAAGAGAAAAAAGTAATAGTTCACTATCTACTGCAATTCGAAAGATGACTAACCTCTTGTCAATAAATGAATTAAGAAATCATTTGCAAAAATATGATCTATCGTTTCGTGCATCATGCAAATTAGGTAAGCTTTATCGATATCAATATGAGATCTACGGCAATGAAAAAGATCTAATTTCTGGTGTATCTTTTTATGAGAGGGCTAAGGGCCTAATGGGAGAACTTCATCCTGATCGTCCTAACATACTGATTAACTTAGCCAATTTATTGCTCGAAAGGTTCCAATTGGAACCGGTTCCTCTCTTCATCGAAAGGGCCATAGAGTATTTATTAGAAGCGGATAATTTCTACCAAAAAATGATGGCTTTTGAATCCATCGACCGCAACAAGAGATATATTATTTTCAACGATTTAGGAAATGGACTTAGTGAAAGGTATGCAGCCAATAAAGATAGATCTGACTTAAGTAGCGCAATAAATGCTTATGAGAGGGCTATTAGTCTAGTTCAAAAAGATAACCCCGATCTTCCAGGAATTCTTAATAATTTGGCGATATGCCTTAGACATCGATTCAGCCAAGGAAGCGAAATAACTTATCTAGATGAAGCCATCGAGACATGGCGTGAAGCATTACGACTTAACAGAGATCCAAAAAATTTACCAGAGATATTTAATAATTTAGGAGAAGGCCTAAAATACCGTTATGTCTACAATTACGAACTTTCTAATAAAGAATTAGCTTTTTTGGATCTTAACAAAGCGATAGAATTTTCTCAAAAAGCTGCCAATTCAAGTTCGAGCATCCCTATCGACAAAGCGGGCTATTTAAGCAACTTAGGGGACGATCTTATTGAACTATCCAAGTTTATGAAAGATTCCTCTAAATTAAATGAAGCAAATAATGCACTTGATAAAGCCATTGAGGCTTTTAATAGCACGATCAATCTCTCGCCAAAAGGATCAAGAGATAGGGCGGGTTTCCTCAATAATTTTGGGCGAGCTTTGAGAGCTAAATACAATCTTACCGGAGATGTTTCTTACCTACTTAGGTCCTTCAATGCCTACGACGAGGCTAGCAGGTCCCTGAATTCCTCATCATCTATTGCATCTATTTCTTACAAACTTGGTATTCGCAGGACGTTTGGTGATATTGATGATATGCTTATTGAAACGGTGCTGAAACTAAGAGATATAGCAGCCAAGGACTCAAGCATCAATGGTATTCAGCAGTTAAATTGGGGAAGGGAGGCGATGATATATGCAGAAGGGATTAAATCCAGTGTACTCGTAGAACTTCTAGGCAGGCGCGATATCCCAGTGCCATCGTCTATCCCTTCATATCTAATTGAAAGAGAAGAAAAATTGCTAAAAGAACTTAATAAAATCGACTTGCCGGAGCTATCTAGATTCGGCGATATTATTATCTCAAGAGAAAAGTCTAATGCAAGGTCAATTAAACTTCGAAAGAGAGAAGAGTTATCAAGTGAGCTAAGAGAACTCTGGAATCAAATCGAATCATGTGGTCCAGAGTCAAAGGAATATATTACTCTGAGAAGAGGTAACAGACCTTTATGGGAAGACCTTAAGAATTTGGTTAAAAATACATCAATGGCTTTACTTTCACTTTTTCCTTTGGCTGAAAAAACAGTTCTATTTATATTGCGGGCAGGTTGGGATGAGCCAAAGGTAATAGAAGTTCCTATTGGCAGTGAAGCTCAATTAAATATTTGGCGTCGATTTCGAAGAGAAGTCCACCTATATGATTTTACTGGGCAACTAAAAGAGACATGGGATCGCGACGTAATCCAATTGTTAAAAGAAGCCTTCAGTTATTTGGAGGGAGTTAACCAAGTTATTTTCAGTCCTGGAAGATTTGGGTGCTTACTACCTTGGGAAGCTTTACTGCAAAAGGCAGAAATAGATGTCAATTGGACCACAATTCCTAATTTGAAGATTTGGTCTCTATTCGAGAAATATGAGATTGGAGCTACAGGTTCTTCTCTTGTCATAGGCAATCCAAAATGCGATTTAATTAATGCTGAAACAGAAGCTCAACAAGTAGCTAAGTTGCTAAACAGCACGGCATTAATTGGCCCTCAAGCAATAAAAGAGACGGTTTTGAAATATTTGCCAAAGGCAGATATTGCACATTTTGCAACCCATGCCTATTTCTCACTGGCTAATCCTCTTGATTCAGGCATTGTCCTTGCGGACGGTATTTTAACAATACGAGAAATCATAGATCTTAATATTCATCTCAAACTCTTGGTTTTATCTGCCTGTGAGACAGGAATGAATAGTTCTTTAGGTGGAGATGAAATGGCGGGATTTGCTCAAGGTTTTCTTCTTGCTGGGGCTAGGTCAATGTTGGTCAGTCTCTGGAAGGTAGACGACCTCTCGACAGCATCCCTCATGACTTCTTTTTATAATACATGGATTAACGATAATGCCAATAAGGCAGAGGCACTAAATCATGCCATGGCAGAAATTCGTAAATGCGAGAATTGGAAGCATACCTTTTATTGGGGAGCGTTTACACTAAGCGGTGATATTTTAAAATATAAATAAATACGTATTTGCTCTTTAATTAGTAGTTACGCCGTGCTTACGAACATGCGAGAATCTTGTCCTGGGAATTAGGCTTCAGCCTCGCCAGCAGCCTGTTCCACCAGCCACTGCAGCTCGAACTTGACCAGGTTCGGGTAAATTACTGTCCTATGTCCAAAAACAAAACCGGCTTGCCTGTTATGTAGGCAATTGATATAGCCGACCAGCCCTTGGCGTCGGCATCCGTCTTCATCAGAATGGCGCCACGATGGTCATCGACTCGTCGAACCACCGCACATGTTCGACTTACCGGAGGCAAAACATAGATACTCTTAGGGCAAATACCAGGATATGAGCCTGACAGAGCAGCCGGAGATTTCCAATGAACCGATACGGGATGGCACAAAGTCGTACCATTTTTCCGTGATAATCGAGAAGGATCAAGATGGTTACTTTGCCTTCTGCCCGGAACTTCAAGGATGTTACACTCAAGGATACGCTTATGAAGAAGTCTTGGGCAACATCCGTGACGTTATCCGCCTTCATGTTGAGGACAGGCTGGAAAGCGGCGAAGAGATTCCCCAGCCCGAATACGTCAGCATGACTTCTATGGACGTAGCCATATGAGCAAGAGGTTTCCGAGAATAACAGCACCTGAGGCGATAAAGGCTTTAGAAAAAGTTGGATTTGTCTTGGTACGACAAAGCGGAAGCCATAAGATTTTCAGGAATAAAGACGCGCAGAGGGTTACTGTTCCATATCATTCAGGGATGGACCTACATCCCATGATTTCAAAAAGCGTTCTGAAAGATGCAGATTTAACTCTGGAAGAGTTCAAAGAGCTTATGGGATAATAAAATTGGTATTTAGAATCATTTTGAGATAATAAAAAATCACGCTTCGGCCTCGCCCAGCAGCCTGTCCACCAGCCACTGAGGCTCGAACTTGACCAGGTCTGGATAATTCTGCCCTATGCCTAAAAACAAAACCGGCTTGCCTGTGATGTAGGCTATGGATATTGCCGATCCGCCTTTGGCGTCGGCATCCGTTTTCGTCAGGATGGAACCGCCTATAGGCACCGACTCGTTGAACAGCCGCGCTCGTTCAACGGCATCGTTCCCGGCTATGGCCTCGTCCACGAAGATCAACAGGTCCGGCTTGGTTACCCTCACGATCTTCCTCATCTGGTCCATGAGGTTTATGTTGGTGTGCAGCCTTCCGGCCGTATCCCCCAAAACCACATCTTTATTGTGAGCCTTGGCGTACTCCACGGCATCGAAGATCACTGCAGCCGGGTCTCCACCTGTTTTGTGCTTGATGACCTTCAGCCCCAGTCGCTCGCCATGAACCTCCAACTGTTCGATGGCCCCCGCCCTGAAGGTGTCGCCTGCCGCGAGAACAACGGAGTAACCCTGGTTCATGAGGTACTTGGCCAATTTGGCTATGCTGGTGGTCTTGCCTGTGCCGTTCACGCCTACGAACAGGATCTTGACTGGCTTTTCTTTGGTCTTGATGTACTCGTCGAAGTCCAGATGATTTGCGGAGAGCATTTTCATGAGTGCCGAACGCAGGGCATCCTCGGCGAGCTGGCCTGTGTTGGCTCCTATCTTCTTTTTGTGGCCTATAAGCTCGGATTTAACGGAGCTGACGATCTCTTCTGCGACGGGGAGGGCAACGTCGCTCTCGAGCAAGGCCATCTCAAGAGCCCAAAGTGGATCTATCAGGTCCTTCTCGTCCAGGATGATCTCTTGCTCAAAGACAAGGGACTTGGCCTTGTCAAGGATTGAAAACCTGTTCTTGGGCTTCGCGGAGTTATTTGCAGAATTATTGTTCGAGACTGCATTGGCCCCCGCATGAGTTGCAGGAGTGGATTTCTGCTCACCGGACCGCTTAGCCTGTTTTTCAACAGACTCAACAGCCTTTGCGGGTTTGCTGGCTTCTGCCTTGATGTTATCGGCTTCCAGCTCCGCTTGCTCCTCCTCCTTCCGGGCCGCCTTCTCCTGGAGCTTAGAGGACAGTGCCTCTTTGAAGCCAGAGAGCTTCTCTTTAAAACGGTTAAACAACCTGCTCCGTTCCCATGTCGTACTTGGAGAGGACAGATTGGATTTTGGCCATCTCCTGATCGATCTTGTTGAGCATCTCGCCCATCTTCTTGCCTGCCTCAGCCACCTCGGCTTTCCTGGCCTTCAGAGATTCCTTGGCCTCTGCAGCAGGCTTCTCGATGCTCACTCCGGCACCTACGTTCAAAACGACCCTCTCTTTGGAAGCGAGCTTGGCGTAGACGAAAGAACCGGACCCTATCGGCACCAGCATCTCCTGTCCCTCCGGAGCGGAATCCAGGGCCTCGACTGCCTGGATAGCGCTGTCCAGCCCATGAAGTGTCATCTGGGTCAGGCTCACCTGCTGAGCTATCGCTTCTGCTTGTGCCTGGTACTGCTGGTATGCACCAACCAGACGCCTTATCTCCTCTTCGCCTCCAGCGGAAGAGGGGTCGCTACTCAACTGCCTTCACCCCGTCGATCTTGATGAGGTTCCTCTTTAAGCCGTGCTTGCTACCCATCAAGGAGTACGTCTTCTCGATGGCGTTCTTCTCGCTATGGCTCTCTACAAGCTTGGTGAAAGGATTCCAATCCTTGCCTACAATTCCGCCCTTCAATCTTCCTTTGATCTCAAACATCATAATCGTCCCTCAATCCAAAAATCCTAAGGCATCCTCGATTCTGCCCATCTCAGGAGCGCTTGTCTCTTCCCCGACGATGTACCCTTTGGAGTTGGCCAGTAGGCCCGAGCCTATCAGCGGCGAGCCGAAATTGACAGTCCCAACGTCTACCGGAAGACCAAACAGGTCATCCAGCACAGCCAGCTCCGTCTCGGACACCCTCGGGTGAACCAGAAGGCCCTTATTGGTTACAATACCTGCCATCCCCACGGTCTTGAGGCCGCCTATGGTGCCCTGGACCACCTCTACCCCCAGAGTCTGGGACACAATCTCACAGGCCCTGCTGGAAAGTCCCGGATGCACTATTGCGGCGCTGTCGTTAGCCAGGACCACATTGCCCGCGGCGCTTATCTTTCCCGGAAGCCTCGCGGCCTTGCCGAGAGTAGACAGCCTCTGGATAGCCTCGTCGCTTGCCTGGGGGTTTGTGACGAAACCCGTCGAATTCCCGCATACCAGAGATCCCACAACCGAACTGCCGCTGATCGACGCCCGAACCACGACGACTTCCAGTTCTTCCTCCAATTGTCGGATGTTCTCTGGACCAACTTCCAGGGGAACCAAAGCGACCTTCTCCGTGCAGCGCGCAAAGACCCCTATGAGAGAGGTCCCTGCAATCCGCAGGCGCTTATTGCTCACCGGCAAACTCTGCCTCTACACCGCCGTCTTCGAACTTGACTGCGCGGACCCTGACCCTCAAAGGCGGCTTCTCGTCTCCTCTGGCCCAGATGACTTCATTCAGGCTATTATCGATCTTCACATTCTCTTCAGGGGTCTTCATGTTCCTGGCCAGGTAGCTTCTTACCTCTTTCATAGCCCGGTTAGACCTTCTCCACCTGGGGACGTGCTTTGTTATCCTAAGCGGGATCGTGTAAACTCGTTCTGTATCAGCCATTGTACTGCCACCTACTCTAAACTGCTTCTGCGCCAGTGGCGTCTGTGCGGGTGCGAGACTACTTTCCTCAGGGTCTTGACTATAACCCAGCTTGGCACCCTACGATTCTGATTGAATGCCTTTGCAAGCCTGATCTTCTTGCCCTTCAATTTCTTGGACAAAACTCTTCCTCCGGATAACTCTGGTATGCGTGTGGTCGCCAGGAAATATCCTGTCAACCTCTCTCTCTCCGTGCCTCTCTGCCAGGGCGTATCTCAGCCCAACCTCGAAGTCAGAGGCAGGATATTTCATAGACAGCTCTTCCTCGAAGTCCAGGTATCGAGATGCCATTGCTCTTATGGTCTTCCCGCCCAGGCCCGCCAGGGGCCTCAGGTAGTGCACGTGCATCCTGTCTTCGAGGCTGCGTATCTCGCTGTAGCTCATCTTCGGCGCGCGGTCGTCACGCCTGGTTCCATCCGCCACAAACTCGCAATCTCGAGCTAAGGTCTCTATCGCTATGGAGTGAACATAGTTAAGGGCATCGTTGGGGTATCCCGTAGAGATCAGAATCTCCAGGGCTCTATCCAATACGCCCTCTTCAAAGGCAACCCTTCTGTGAGGATGGCCTAGCTCTTGCGCTGCCCTCTCCGCCACTTTCCAGGCCTCGTCGTGACCAAAGGTGAAGGTGACCAAATCGATCTCATCGAAGAATGGCTCCAGCAGCAGGGCAGAAAGACTGCTATCCTTCCCGCCGCTGAAAAGCAACGCAGTTTTCATGGAAAAAGGAACCTAAATTCTGGTGATCTTGATATCTCTCTTCTTGGGCTGAGCCTGCTTGAGGATCGCCTTGAGCTGCTCATCGGTTATGGCGCTGCGCAGCCTGCCGCTCTGGGCTAGCATGATGAGCTGGTTCTCGATCTGGGTCACGAACTCCGGCCTGGTCATACGAATGCTGCTCAACCTCTCTCTTGCCTCGGGAGTGAGGATGGACCTCATGACCGCTGCTTTCTTGGCTTCCATCTCCTGCTGCATCTGCTCCTGCTGAGCAGAGTACATCTGGGAGTCCATCTGCTGTCGCTGAATCTGCTCAAGTTTCTTTCGTCTCAATTCTGCAAGCTCGTCATCCACCATTGCTTAATACCTCGCAAGCTCAGGAATCGATTCCTGTAGTTTGCCTTTGATCTGGTGAGACATATTGTCCAGGAAAGACTGCCCTTCGGGCGTCACAAGGCGTCCTTTCTTAAGCTTCTTTATATACCCGGCCTTCTCCAGTTGCTGGAGGGCCTCTCTGGCTATGGAACCGCTGCCCCTGGCAAAGTGCGGAGTTGCCACTGTTTTGCGGTGCTTGCCGCCATAGTAGCTCCTAAGGCGGGACACGCCCACCGGCCCGTCGATGTAAACCCGACGAAGCACGGATGCGCATCGCACGTACCACCAGTCTGGATTGGTGGGCGGCATCTCCTTGTATACCCCAGTCTTCACGTACGCAGCCCACACAGGAGGCTGAACCTTGCCTGCGGTCTTCAGTTCTTTCGCAACCGCATCGATCAGCTCATTGGGTGGCACATCATAAACAGTTGTCAATTCTTCAATCCTCCAAGATGATAAGGACAAACCACAAACTTTACGCCAAAACAAGTATAAATGCTTTTTCCGTATAGTTAATTATGTGTAGCTATTTTGGCACTAGGACTTAGTCGTTCGCATTGAAGTTCTCGCCTGGACCGCAGGCCACTCCACCACAGGCCTGCTGACTCGGTTTTTGTTACCTAGGACCTAAAGAAGGTCCATCTCTTTATCCACTATTCCCAGGACGTTCAACAGCCCCAGTAGGTTCTCCCTGGAGATGCTTCCGTCAGAGACTTTTTTTAGGATCTCCTTCGCGTTGAAGGCCACGCCCAGTCCGGCGTTCTGGATCATAAGGCAATCGTTGGCTCCGTCGCCTACAGCGACTACGTTCTCAGGGCTGATGTTCTCCAGGTCAGCCAGACGTTTGACTATGCTGCCCTTGGCCTCTGCATCGATTACTTCTCCAATGATCGCGCCGGTTAAAACTCCATCAACGATCTCAAGCTGATTGGCAAAGGCATAGTCGAACCCCAGTCTTTCCTTGAGCACGTCCGTGAAGTAAGTGAATCCGCCGCTGATGAGGGCAATCTTGTACCCCATCTGCTTCAGGTGGTGAATCAGCTCCTCTGAGCCGGGGGTCAACTGTAGATTTCTGGCGATCGTCTCCAGAGTCGAGATCGGAGTCCCCTTGAGCAGGCGAACTCTCTGGCGTAGCGATTGCTCGAAGTCCATCTCACCCAACATAGCCCTTTCCGTTATGGACTTTACCTCATCATCCACTCCCACGAAGCTGGCCAGCTTGTTGATGATTTCATAGTCCACTATGGTCATGTCCATGTCGAATACTATCAATCTCTTCTCTTTACGCGATGCGTCCAGGCTCTGGATGACCTCGTCTAATCCCAGTCGCTCGCAGCCCGCTCTAAGCTCCTCCTTACATTTCTTCACATCACAGTCCGCGAAATCCATGAGGAATTCGATGGAGATCAGATCTCCCCTGGCCGTGACCGATGCCTTCTCTATGTTGATTTTATTCCTGGCTGCCAGGGTTGCGACATCCAGAACTATCCCAACCCGGTCCTTGGCCACGATGGTCACTATGTACAGGTTCTTTCTGGACCTCCGCCTTCCCCTGTACTGATCCATGGGAAGGACGCTGAACTCGATGCCCAAAGAGGGTGCGACATTCTTGAAATATGCCTCCAGGTCCGAAGGGGACGTGTCAGCAGAAGCAAAGTCGGCAACTACCGACATGACGAAGATGCCTTGCATCACCCTTTGGTCCAGATCCACTATGTTGACCGATCTTGCCGCCGGCTCACTGAGGATGTCGCGTATTAAGCCGGGACGATCCTTGCCGATGAAGGATATCACCCATAGATCGGAACTCAATTGGCTAGCCCCTCTTTCAGTGGTTGCGTAGCTCTCACCACTAAGCCGTGAGCATTCCAGACTAAATACTTTTTCAACCGTGACCGCTACAACCTTTTTATATATCGATTCTCTCAATCAGAACTCATGGATCCCGAGAAGATGTCTTGGCCTTTAGAGTTGCGGACATTCATCCTTTTACCGGCAATTCTCATATTAGGCTTGTTGCTGAGGCTGTACGCTGGAAGAAACACCCTTCAGGGTGGAAATGTGCTCTTTGTAGGATTCGATGAGTTCTACCACATGCGCAGAATTCTATACACAGTGGCCCATTTTCCGAACACCCTCTGGTTTGATTCTTACATCGATTATCCTCACGGCTATAACAACACATGGCCCCCGCTCTTCGATCAACTGTTGGCCGCGGTCTCCTTGGCTTTTGGTCAGCATTCCCAGCACGGGATAGAATTGGTCTCGGCCACGGTGCCCGCATTTATCGGATCCATAGCTATTGTTGCTGTATATTACATGGTCAAGGAGATCTTCGATCGAAAAGCTGCCATCATGTCAGCTTTCATGACTGCGCTTGCTCCCTACTACGTGCAGAAATCAATGCTCGGAGAGACGGATCATCATTCTCTTGAGGTTCTTTTGCTGATCTTTGCGATTATGTTCCTTGTCCTTGCATTATCAAAGAAGGAGCGGAGACATTTATTCGCAGTCGCGGCTGGAGTTTCCATGGCTGGGCTGGCCTACACCTGGATTGGTTCGAGTGCATATTTCGGGATGATCCTGATTTATGCCCTGGTCCAGATGACCCTTGACCTCAAGAATGGCGTATCTTCAGAAGAGACTGTTACTACATTGCTGACAGCTCTTGGAGTGACCCTTGCCTTTACCCTGCCTTTCTGGAGCACACCCTGGCTTTCACCAAGCTTTTTTGGAACATTGGCGATTATGGTGGCAATAATAGCTTCTTTTGCCATCGCTAGGCTAGTTGGGAATAGGAAAATACACTGGGCGGCATTTCCCATAGCCGTAGCCGCTCTTGGACCCGCTTTTGTACTGTTCCTTAACAGCTTAGGGCTCTTCGCCAAGGTTAATTCTCTGACAAGCGGCGGGATAGAAGAGCTATTTGGAGGCGGAATGATCGGAAAGATCTCAGAGGCTGAGCCCCTATTTACAAGACCGGAGATCTTCTTCTCGAGTTCCATCCTCTCCAATCTCGGTTGGAATCTGGTGTTATCCGTCATTGGCCTGGCTTTGCTGATCAGCTACCTATGGCACTCTTGGCAAGACACAGAGAAAAGAGAAAGCAAGCTTCTGTTCCTTGTATTTGCAGTCTACACTTTAATTATCACAGTCGGACAAATCAGGTTCCTGTATCTTTCTTCGATCACTATGGGAATACTGATAACCATCCTCTTCTTTAGGGTTGAAGATTATGCTTCCGAGAAGGCTGCAGGTCTAGGTCAGCTTCCAAGGCTCTCTTTCATAGCACTGCTGTTTATTCTTCTAGTTTTGCCGACGACATTTGAGGCCATAGGNNAACGCCTCAGATCGCTGGCGACTGGTACAATACACTCAACTGGCTGGACGAAAATAGCAATACAACGAGCTGGTACGACAATCCGGATAAGACTCCGGAGTACAGCGTGCTAAGCTGGTGGGATTACGGGAACTGGATCCTTTATCAGGCCAAGAGGCCTGTTGTATCAAACAACTTCCAGACGGGAATAGAAGACGCCTCGAAGTTCTATCTATCGGAGGACGAGAAGACTGCCACGGATATACTGGACGCGAGACGGACCAAATACGTCATTACCGATTACGATATGCTCTACGGCAAGCTTCCGGCCATAGCTCTCTGGGCAAACAAGGACCCCTCCGAATACCAGAGCAGCCAGGACCTAGGGAATTATTTGGCGGTAGTGCCAACTAAGAAACTGTATCAGACCACTCTAGCCCTATTGCACTTCATCGATGGCAGCAGCCTTGGCCATTTCAGGTTGATTTATGAATCACACACAATCGTTGGCCAGAACCCTCCCACCAGCAGTTTAAAGATCTTCGAGTACGTTCCGGGAGCGTTGATAAGGGTATCGAATGCTCCTGGAAAGAAGGTTGTGACTTTATTGAATATGACATCCAACCAGGGAAGGAAATTCATTTACGTCAACGAAGGAACATCGGAAGTAAGGGTACCGTATTCCACCGAGAAGAGGTATGGGACTTACGCCATAACGCCTTATCTGGTAGTTTCGGGCAACAACTCAACCAATATGAGGAGACAGAGCATTAACGTCACCGAGGACGACGTACAGAACGGCAAGGTTTTGGAGGTAACAATGTGAGCCAAATTCGAGAACTATTTATTTTTGAATAGAAAGTGACACATAAGGGAGTGGCTGCCAGATCATTTTACCTACCTCCTGCAAATCTCCTCTTCTGGGCAACCACTCCGGCAATCCTCAGCTAACCCATAAAGGAGAATAATCAATATCTAATTATTAGAAATGTCATTCCTTGAGATGTTCACCAGCCTCTCTACGCCCCTAATATCGACAATGACGGAAGCGACCTGCTCTGGGACCAGGTTCTTCCAGTCCCCTCCTTCCACCATTAGCTTCCTTATGGCAGTGCCGGAGTAAGACTCCCTGCCGTACATGGGAGGCTTTCTTACCTCGATCCCTTCCTCTGCAAAGAGTTCCACGACCAGTGGATTGTTAGAATAGACCAGATCGAAGGCCGGGGTCATGGACTGGACGTGGGTGGCCCACACCGCGTTCCTGTCAACATCCTGAAGAGGTATGATATAGCACCTGTCTCTTAGATCCTCCAGAGCACCATAGATCATCGTCATCCTCTCTCCGGCAGTGAAGGGATTCTCAGGAGTATGGCTCACCTGGGCGCTTCCTATCGCTATAACTACCTCATCCACTTCCTCGACAATCTTGTGTATGACGGCCTGGTGACCGAGATGGTAGGGTTGGAAACGACCAATGTAGAGCCCGCGCATAACTGCTTCCCTGAAATCTACTTACAGATGATCTGCTTTCCGATCAGCTTAATGGCGCTTTCCCTGTTAGGTCCTATGGGCGACCCAACTACTATCTGAGTCACTCCAGTCTTCTGTAGCTCGTTCACCCTGGCACGACAGTCCTCAGGAGTTCCTGCGATAGAGAAGGCCTCAACCATCTTCGGGGTTACTTCGGCAAGGACGGATTTGAAGTCGCCTTTGGCTATCGAATCTGTAATCTTCTTGGCATCTCCTTGTTCTATTTCGTGCCGCTCAAGCACGTTCGAAGGAGACCCGGCTACGATAAAGCCAACGACCATCTTGGAGGCGTTCACAGCCTTGGCCTGATCCTTGTCCACGCTGAAGCTGGCGTAGGCGCAGATCTGGACGTCTTCCGGCTTTCTGCCCGCCTTCTCTGCCCCCTGCTTTATTACAGGCACGGCGAACTTGAAATCATCCGGGTGAGATGCGTTGATGAGCACACCGTCTGCTATTGCGCCGGCTAGCTCCAGCATCTTTGGACCCTGGGCACCGAGATAGATGGGTATTTTCCCGGGGTTGAATTTGAGCTGAGCGCCTTTCATGCCCGCCTGGTTCACTCGCTCTCGCGCCAGAAGGGCTCTGATTGCAGAGACGGACTCTTTGACTCGGGTCAATGGCTTATCCCACTCGATCCCCATTATCTCAAAAGTCGCCTTATCGCCAGGACCGATGCCTAGAATAGCCCGACCTCCGGAAAGCTCATTGATTGCGCCGATGCTGGAGGCAGTCACAGCAGTATTCCTGGTATAAGGATTGGTAACCCCCGTTCCTAACTTGACCTTGTTGGTCAGCATGGACACTACAGCCAGGGTCGTGTAAACGTCGCGGTTGTTGTAGTGATCTGTTACCCAGACGGTGTCGAAACCAACGTCCTCGGCAAGCTTAGCTAAATAGCCAATCTTTGCGGCCGGCTCTTCCGGCACGAACTCTATCCCAAACAAATTAAATCTCCTCCAGCTCGATGCGGTCACCGGCCTTAAGGCAGAAGGCATCGGCAGCGTTTCCCTGGTTGACCGCGATCTCTGCAAAGCCATGGCTTCCAATGGTTATAAGCGGTTCGATCCTCTTAACCTCGGCGTAGGTTCGGACCCGCCTGAGTCTTACCCCCTTCAAAGAGAAGCAACCATTGGGCAACTTTCTGATGTTGAGAATGAGATTGCCGAACCTATCGACGTAGATCACGGCGGTTTCAATTCCCTTGTCTGTCCTTCTGGGCGAGCCGAAGCTCAAGTCCTTTGGATTTACCCTCGGGCCGATACTCGAAGGACTCTGACCGTTAGCGACCATTGCAGCTACGGGTGCAAAGACGTCCCGGCCATGGAAGGTGTTTGAGGCGTCGAGCTGGCAGGCGATCTTGTAGGCAAATGGCTGGCCCAGCGACTTTGCCGCTGGCATTAAGAGGCCGTTGTCCGGACCGACAAAGAACTGTCCGCCGCTCTCCACGACAATTCCCAGACGCTCTGTGCCTACTCCTGGATCGACTACCGCAATGTGAATAGTTCCTTGAGGAAAGTAAGCGACCGAGGATAACAGGGCGAAAGCTCCAGCCCTTACATCCTGGGGCGGGATGTCATGAGCGATATCAACGAAAGTCACATCCTCAACCTTGAGCTTACTAAGGATCACGCCCTTCATCTGCGCGGGATAGAAAGAGCCGAAGTCGGTGAGGAGGGTTATTATCTTCATGGTAGTCTTACTTTAAGAAACATAATATATATATTTTTTAGCAATAGTCGCAAGAGTGGTAAAGTGAATGCCGTACTCGGACTAGGTTCTAACTGCCGATAAGACAAATGAAGAAAGGAATATGCCAAATCGCTAAATTGGATAAGCGTCTTTGGATAGCGATAAGGCCCGGCATATTCTTGCTCTTGCCAATTTTTTTTTTGAGTTCTTTAACTCAATCTTTACAAAATCGGCGCTATGGTAAGATTAGCCTCTTTGAGCAGTTTTGGTTAAATTCTGGCCAGTTGCGCTTATCTATATACTATTATTATTATTATTTAGCATGAATTGTGAAGATTCCTATTAACCTCCAATTTGATTCACGTCCTTATAAATAGTATATAAAGACGTTGCGGGATTTCGGGGTTTTTAGGAATCCTCCTAAAGACTTCTATCCAAATAAAAGATAATTAAGGGGAAAGAATAGATCTATTAGGAGGGAACTAAGCTAAGGTAGGTCCATAGATCTATCCTAATTAGTATACAGGTTGAGAAATTGATAAGGTCTTCGCATACAAAAGTAGGGAAGAATTGTTCTTATGATTTTTTGACGCGCAAGCTTGGGTATGTGCTCTGAGTTCTTTCAATGCATTTTCGTTTTGGACGATGCTGATTACGATACTGAATCGATGCTATGCTATCTTCGAAGAAGAAGTATAAAAAGCAACATTCAGTCTAATAAGCACACGCAGGAGAAACCGTCCAGAGAGGGGCCAACTAGATTTGACAACGAGTCACACAGAAACGAGGAGCTTTCGAGCCATTCTTTGGTTGGCTTAAACTTGGATTCAGGAGAGTTTCCGTGAGGCATGAGAGACTCGATGTATGTTTCGCAGGTTTGGTCCTTCTTGCTTCATTTCTGATTATTTGGAGAAAGATGTGTTTTTGAGATGAGTTCAGCAAGTATCTGCCTTTTTTATAATGAAGAATGAGCATTTTGAAGACCGGAAGCTCGACAAAAGCTCTTTTCTCGTTTGGACAATTCTTGAAGAAAAATCTTCGGGTTGGATAAAGCCGTCAAGATACAGATACCTCTGAAGCGTCGATCGCTTCATCTTCAACGAGCCCGCCAAGTTAGGGACTACTTTTTTCAAAATCGCTGCTTGGAAGGCCACTAATCTTAATTAATAGCTAAAATCTTTAAATACCAAAGCCAAGTTTTGGTATAAACCGGTGATAAGGTTCAAGCCGAAATCGCTATTGGTGATTCAAATTCCTGTCGGCCTTCATGAATCATTCTTGGCACGCTGGGCCTTAAGTTGATTGCTTCACTCTCGCTCTCTCACCAGATCGCCCTTTAATCCTATGAGTTTCCAGCCTCTAGTATGGACTTCGATCTTCACCCTCCGTCTCTCTCCGTCCCAGGTCTTTCAACGCCCTAGTAGCCCCCAACGATATGTTCGCCAAGGCTAATCAACCGCAACTTGAATCTGCAGCGGTTTAAGGTCCTCTACATCTGCGGGAACTACTCCTCCATCCTCCACCTTTTGTCTCCTCTTGAAAGCAATCAAAATTATAAGACTTTGAAGACGAATGTGGGGGGAGAATCAAGCTACCGACTAAATATATTGGCCCCCCCTTCCTATACAATTCATGGCTTTGGCAGAAATGCCGGCAGAGTATTCTACTTCGACGAGGTCGAGAGCTACGAAGAGGTTAGAACATATTCGAAGTTAAGAAGGGCAAAAAAATTGATGGCCTTCAAGCGAGATGTGTACCCTCGGAAGCATGAGCCAATACTTCGGATGGCCAATCTCATCCTAGATTTCGGACAGCAGGAATGTTGCCGGCGGTATTTTTAGATGCGCTTACCTCTATCTGCAAGGCGTCATTAAACGTTTTTGATGCTCCAGATCCAAATGCGTAAATTGTTGCCTTATAGGCTCCCGGTGCAACGTTGGCAGTCCAAATCCCGGCATACTCATTCCCAATTGATTGCCTCAGATTCACTCTGCCAACTTCTACTCCGGTTGAGTTCGTTATATACGCGTAAATCATGGTCAAGTCTGTGCTTGTAGAGAGGTCATTCGGAGTTGCATTAATTTGAGAACTTGATCTGTTGTTTCCGAAAACTGCTGTTATCATAACTGGATCACTGAAATTCGCCGGATTAGGCATGGCACGTACGTTGTTCAGAACAATGTTGAGCATTGGCGCCGTGGTGTGTATTGGCGTTACTGCTGCGTTGCTTGCCGCTGTGTTACTTACAGCTGGATTACTTGCCTGGTTTGAAGTTTGACCAGAACTTTCCCCGAGTAGACTGGAATTGAATTCTGCATTTCTGAGCCTCCACTGCTGAGGGTTGCTCAAACTCGATGGCGTTTCATTTATAGGCTTGCCTTCTATAAAACTGGCTGCACTTGCACTTCAATCCTGATCAGTAGCATCGCCGCAATGCGAACACGCCGCGAATGCAATCGGAGACAAACTTGATGTAATCACAATTGCGGTATGTGTTTAGCTCACCTCAA
>PMNG01000029.1 GCA_003162615.1 Methanothrix sp.
AATAAGGGTAGACTACCTAATTTTGAATACCCTCCAGATTTCTGACATCTAATGAATCTAGCCTTAGTTTTGTCAGCTTCGAAGACGGTATTGCTTGTAGAGCTTACAAATGAATTAAATATGGTCTCATCAAATGCCTGGCTATCTCACCTAAAGTGCTCAACCGAAAATTATTTATGTTTTGAAGTTAACAGAGTTAACTTGTCGCGTCATGTGTTTGCGAGCCGTGGAGTGAAGCGCACCGACAACAGCTCGATGGCCGAAATGTGCTCCGTCTGTTGGGCACAATCACGGATGTTTAATCGACGTCCGGCGAACGAAGGCCTAAGGGGTGCCGTTCAAATATGTACGGTATTCGGTGCGTACCGGTTAAGCTGAAAAACAGTTCAGCGGTCAAAAAGGATGCATGCCGTCACGGGCATAGCATGCCGCCCTTCGGCTTTTGGACCTGGAATCCAATGGCAGGCGTGACGCGGCCCAAGTACTTTGGACTCAAGTATTTTATATCATCTATCATTGAGGAGAATGCATTCTGGTCTTTAGACTTTATCGATATACTGTCGTCTATTTACTGAGCTTTCCTCCAGGCACAAGCATTATCGGAACCTTCGAGTGCTGAACAACCTTTTCGGCCACACTTCCAAGCAGGAACCTGTCTAGCCCTCCACGGCCTACACTGCCCATAACCAAAAGATCGACATCGGATTCTTTGGACACCCTCAACAGCTCGTCGCTTGGTCTACCCTCCAGTATGACTTTCTCGCAGACAACTCCTGCCTGCTTGGCCAACTCTTCAACGCTATCAGTTGCATCTTTGCCCTCTTTGAGCATCAGTTCCCTGACCATGCCCGAATACTGGATATAGTCCGATAAGTAGCCCAGCCTGGACGTATCAGCTACATAAACCACGGTGATCTTTGCACCATGCATTTGAGCAAGCTCAACGCCCATCTTCGCTGCCTTATGGCTAGTCTCAGATCCATCCGTTGCAATTAGTATGCTGTTGAACATAATATCTAACGAGTACTTTCTGGCTTAAATCTTTATGTCAATTGCAATGACATCATTACAGGAAAAACTTATTAATACATGAAATCATTCTTCTCAAGGGGTAGCTTCGTGGAACCAAACGATCAAGAATTTCTCCGAGCTCTTCATGAGGAGAAGATCAGGACCCAGACCGAGCGAGCAGACTACATTACAAAGAAGCTTGCTTTTGTTACTGTGCTATTCGGGCTCAGCTCTTTTAACATGGGCATAACTATTGCGGAGATTTATTGGCTTCTTTATTTCATACCACTGGTGGCGATCTGTTACGATCTTTACATAATGTCCGCAGATTCAAGGATCAAGAGGATTGGAACATTTCTGGGCAGGCACCCCGGCTCCCAGGCAGGAGAGGCAGAAAGGCAGTGGGAGAGGTTCTGCATATACTACAGGGATGGCCTTGCCCCCTCCGCTAACATGTTTTTTTCTATAGTGGTAACAATAGCAGCGGCGGTGTTCATCAGCACTCAGCAATCCATGGAGGACCATGGCTTCAAGGTTTTTTTTGCTGCGTGGCTGGTGATCTCCATACTGACGATTGTAGCCCTCTGGATCAGACATAGAAATTTAATCCGAAATATAGGCGAATACGGATCAAAAGATTGGGGAGTACGCCAATAGCTTCTTCTGTCATTCCAGGGTTTATCAAATATTCGTGATAAAGAAACCTTAATTAGAACGTATGTCCTATCTCAGAGGATACGATCCACTGGCGGAGTCAAATAATTCAAGACTAACGAATATCGAGGTGTTCACATTGAAGGATAGAGAGATTAAGCGGGCAGTGCGAGAGGGTTATGCACGTATTGCCAAGCAGGCAACTTCTTACTATGCATCCCGCAGATGCTGCGGAACTGACGTTCATGAAGATCTTAGCAAGAGGATCGGGTACACCGAAGAGGAGCTTAAGGCGGCACCTCCAGAGTCCAACTTGGGTTTAGGCTGCGGAAATCCGGTAGCATTGGCGTCGATAAGGGAAGGCGACACAGTCCTTGACCTGGGTTCCGGGGCGGGTTTTGACTGCTTCCTGGCATCCTACAGAGTTGGCCCTAAGGGCATGGTCATCGGAGTGGACATGACCTCAGAGATGGTGGAAAAGGCCAGGGCCAATGCCATGAAGGGCAACTATACAAATATAGACTTCAGGCAGGGAGAGCTTGAGAACATGCCAGTTGCAGACAACTACATCGACGTAGTCATCTCAAACTGTGTCATCAACCTGGTCCCGGACAAGAGGCGGGTTTTCAAGGAGGCGTTCAGGGTTCTGAAGCCCGGAGGCAGGCTGGCAGTCTCAGACATAGTGCTGCTGAAAGAGCTTCCAGATTTTGTGAAAATGTCGACTGAGGCGTATATCGGCTGCCTGGCAGGAGCTATAATGAAGGCCAGTTACATCGAAGCTATGAGATCTGCAGGATTCCAGGAAATCCGGATAGTGGACGAATCGTCTTTCCCGATAGAGTGCTTGATCTTCGATGCTGTCGGACCGGCGTTCATCAATATGCCCAAGACCTCTCCTGAGCAGCTGAAAGAGGTTGAAGAATCCATCTCCAGCATAAAAGTAGTGGCTGTGAAGCCACAGTGAGCGGATCAACATTAGTTTTAGAAATCTTTCCGCTCATTGGCGGAACACTATTAAAAAATAGCGGAACACCCTTGCCTTGTGCATTTGTCGGATCAAAGTGTATGTGATAGATATACGGTCGAATATTCGAAGGAAGATCTTGTTGATAGTAGTACCTGAAAACTTGATTGAGGTAATCCGATTTGTAGGTATTGCTACTAATGAAAAGATC
>PMNG01000059.1 GCA_003162615.1 Methanothrix sp.
AAAAATCAGAGTCCTCAGATGCCACGAAGTTGCCAGAACCCTGAGACAAGATATATGAGCCTGCAACATCAACAGATTGATGCTCTCAAGCGGCAACCTAATAAAAAAATCGATAGAAGGCGATTGAACTGGTCCACGCAACCACTCCTTTGATGGAGCAGTACTACAGTATAAAGAAACAGTACCCGGATGCCGTACTGCTGTTCAGGGTAGGCGACTTCTTCGAGACCTTCGGAGAGGATGCCGTTACCGTCGCCAGGGACCTGAACATAGTCCTCACCTCCAGGCAGAAGGACGATGAAGGGAACAAAATACCCCTGGCGGGCGTCCCTTACCATGCCCTTGACGTCTATCTTGCACGATTGGTGAAATCAGGGCACAAGGTCGTCATCTGCGATCAGGTGGAGGACCCGAAGCTTGCCAAAGGGTTGGTGAAAAGAGAGATAACCCGCGTTGTAACGCCAGGGACCATAATTGAGCCTTCCATGTTGGAGGAATCCTCCAACAACTACCTGGCCGCTGTTGTGCAGGAGCAGAAGAATGGCCGCTATGGCCTAGCTTTCGTTGATGTCTCAACCGGAGAGCTCCTCACCACAGAGATCGAATCCGATCGGCTGAAGTCGGAGATGGCCAGATTTCGACCCGCCGAGTGCCTTTCTTCTGCTTCTTCTGGCGACCTGTCTCATCTCTCTCTTGACGGCCTCAATGTTCAAAAGCTGGACGAGCCAAGCTTCTCTTTGGACAATGCGAGATCAGCCCTGGAGGCTCAATTCGGCCAGGGCTGGGCGGAACGGTTCAGGCTGGCTGACAAACCGCTGGCATCCAGGGCCAGCGGGGCCATCCTCCAGTACCTCCACCAGTCCCATTTCGATGCTCTCGGCCACATAAATGAAATCCGGCTCTACTCCAGCTCGGAGTTCATGGTCCTGGACGAGATCACGCTCCGAAACCTCGAGCTGATGAGGAACATCAGGGATCGCTCAAGAAGGGGAACCCTGCTGGAGTACTTGGACCAAACACAGACTCCTATGGGCTCCAGGACTCTGGCAAAGTGGATTCAGATTCCATTGGTCGCCCTGCCTGAGATAAAGAGGCGGCTGGGCGCCATAGACGAGCTGATAAAGAATCCAGTCCTTCGGACCAGCCTGGGAAACATGCTGAAGGGAGCTGCAGACCTGGAAAGGTTGGTCGGACGTGTCTCCTGCGGTGCTGCGACTCCCAAGGACATGGTGGCCCTTAAGAGCACTCTTGATAGGTTGTCCGGACTCTTCGAGGCCTTGAAGGACAATGAATCGCCTGATAGATCTGATAGCGCCAACCCATCATATCTCGAAGATCTGCATTCCCGGCTAGATCCTGTTCCGGTAACAGATGTCATCAGCCTCGTGGCTCGCTCTATTGCTGACGATCCTCCGGCCAACACCCGCGACGGCGGGATTGTCAGGGACGGCTTTGACAAAGAGCTTGATGATCTCAGGTCAATCCTGAGAGACAGCAAGGCTTGGATCTCCCGGATGGAAAACTCGGAGCGGCAGCGTACGGGCATAAAGTCCCTGAAGGTCGGTTATACAGGCGTGTTCGGCTACTACCTGGAGGTGTCAAAAGCAAACCTGCATCTGGTTCCGGAGAATTACCAGCGTAAGCAGACCCTGGCCAACGCCGAGCGCTTCATAACTCCAGAGCTGAAAGAGACAGAGGCCAAGGTGATATCAGCCCAGGAGAGATCGGTAGCCCTGGAGCAAGAGATCTTCGCGCGAGTCAGGTCGGTGGTGGCGACGCACGCCAGGGAAATTCAGTCCAGGGCCATAGCCTTGGGCGAGCTGGATGTGCTGTGCTCCCTGGCTCAGGTAGCTTCGGAGAACACGCTAATCAAGCCCGAGTTCAACACGGAAGGCAGGATCGCTCTTCGAGACTCCCGCCACCCGGTCCTGGACAAAGCCATGAAAGGCAGCTTTGTGCCCAACGACGTTTACCTGGACACGAGCAACAGCCGTCTCATCATCCTGACAGGACCCAACATGGCGGGCAAATCCACCTTCATGCGCCAGGTGGCCCTGGTCGTCATCATGGCCCAGATGGGCTCCTATGTTCCCGCCTCTTTTGCTTCTCTGGCCGTTGTTGATCGGATATTCACCCGGGTAGGTGCCTACGACGACCTATCTGCCGGCCAGTCCACCTTCATGGTTGAGATGACTGAGCTTGCCAACATCCTTGACAACGCCAGCAAGGACAGCCTGGTCCTCCTGGACGAGGTGGGCCGGGGCACCAGCACCTTTGACGGTCTGGCCATCGCCTGGGCCATCTCCGAGTACCTTCATAACGTTGTCAAGGGCAAGGCCATCTTCGCCACCCACTACCACCAGCTCACTCAGTTGGAAGGAGTTCTGCCGGGAGTCAAGAACTACAACATGGCCGTTAAGGAAGAGGGCGGATCNNAGAGGCAGAAAGTCATCGAAGTACACCCAGTTGATCTTCTTTGACCAGCCGGGTGGAGAACCGAGCCTGCAAGAAAAGCAGATACCTAGCGACCCAGTTGCGGAAGAGATCCTTCGATTGGATCTTGATTCAATGACCCCACGCGAGGCGCACAACAAGCTGGCAGAATACCAGAAGATGCTGTTGGAAAGAGATACCGATGCATAAGATAAGACTTCTGGACGAGGACAACATGAACAAGATAGCTGCAGAGTACCATATCTGAAATTTATCTATAATGGATTATACAGCCCGTAAAATCGGCCTAAATGCTTTCCTGGCAAAATTCTTATTCCACAGACCATAAGCACAGATCGACCAGCTTCCTTGTTGTTGGTCTATTGAATCTAAGCATAGCGTCTTGAGGATATAGAATCTATCGCTTAGAGTAAAGGGGATTGGCCTGGAAACATCCTTATAATAATATACGCTGTTCAAAGAGTATCGAAAAAAGAGAAGACGGCTCACATGTTACACACATTGCATAGAGCTGGTATCAGCCCCTATATCCCAACTCCTTGATCTTGGCGAAGGCATTCTTGGCGGTCTCGTAGTCTACATCCCTGCATTGTGATTGACATCCGGCCTCANNCTCTATGGATCAGCTCTTTCCTTCCGAGACATTTTCTTCACCCATACCGGAAAGAGTTATTTCCAGACCTTTAATCAATTCGTTTATTAGCGGTGCGACCTTATCCTTCAATTCGGGCCGCGAATTCACAAGCATATTTATGGTTATCATGGTACCGACCGTACTCAAACCGGAATTTAGCTCCGATAGCTCGTTGCATATGTTTCCTAGCTCATCTGAGATCTCCATCANNGGTTTCTTGGAGATCCTCCATCTGAATCTCTTTTGACTTTGCCATGATCCCTAATCTGAGCTCTATTATTAAAGGCTGACATTGTACGATGTCTTTTACGGTTAATGTTCTGGTATCCATCCGAGTTTTCTTTCTATAATATCTTTCTGCGTTCTCCGTTAAGATCACACGTTGAGCCTTGTGCATTCCGGTTTTGGCTATGATCTTTGACATGTGTGAGCTTGTAGTTTACNNCATGACGGAAAAGTTCTGTTGGAGGGCATCTTCGGAGACTCCTTAAACGTGGAAGGCAAGCATTCCGAGTTAAACATAATCGCTCAGGATGTAGTCATAGCGAACTAGGTATTTTTACACAGCTGTTTCGCGATTCGTTGCTTTAGAAATATAAGAGAGTTGGCATCTCTCGTCTCAAATTTTTGGGGGTAACTGACACGTCTTTGATGCCTCGAAGTTAATTCGTCATCATCCGTAACCAAACAAATGTCTCGATCTCCATCAGGCATCAATAGAAATCTGCACCGAATTTCGCTTATAAGAACATTTATTTGATGTTTCTGACCCCATAGATTGGTGAAAAGCGGCTAGCTAATTGAATCATCATCGCAATTACCGATCTCTAGATTTCACATCGCCGAAAAGGCAATGCCAAACTTCGATATTTCCTTAATACAGAGAGCAATAGTTTTTCTGTTACAGATAAATGAGCGGCAACGTACACGCAGTAGAGCTGCCGAGGTATGCGAAGCTTCCGCTTAAATCAAATTTTCGGACCTGGAGTGGGAGTATCAGAAGATTTAAAGAGGAGCAATTACATATCTTTTTTGGAATTGCATCTTTGATCTGTTGGGAGATAAGATGGTGAAAATAAATATAATTTATATAATTCTGCTTGCCCTGACTTTGTCGGATTTTGGAATAAACGTTAGCTTGGCTGGCGTCGATGGTACCTGGAAAATAAATGGTTTTGGAGCCGACAGTATGGTACTCGCGCAGTCAGGCAATCACGTTTATGGGACGTACAATACTCACCAAGGCCAAGGTACTATCGATGGCTACATCGATGCTCAAAATGTCTGGCAGGGGACGTGGAACGAACCATTCAACGATGATTGGGGATATTTCTCAGCGGCTTTTTCCAACGACACCTCTCGTCTGTGTGGAGACTGGAAATATGCCTACAGCGACAGCGAAGGATATTGGTATCGCCCCTACGACGGCGGTTGGGACGGCAGTTTCCAAGGGGTAAAGCTATAGTAAGCCATAGAACAACAAAAAGTCTGAAAGACTGAGAACCACTACGGTCCTAAGTCCGTTTCATTCTTTCTTACCAGCATAACTTTCGGAATTATGTGCCAGCCAGCGCTTGAGCTATTATACAATCAACCTTCATTTCTCGATCATTCCTACTTGGCCACCCTCTCGTAAACCTTCTCCACTACCGGCATCGGCGACACAGAGTTCATATTGAGCCCCAGCTCCTCAGGCCCCAGGCCGAGGGCTATCCCGACGAGCTGGGTCACATAAAGAACAGGAATGCCGATCTGCTCTCCATGCCTCCGCTCCAGGGACTTCTGTTTGGCATCGAGCATCAGATGGCAAAGAGGGCAAACAGTGACTAGGACCTCTGCTCCTGCCTTCTTGGCGTCTTTTAGAATGCTGTAGATTATATCCGCTGCAGCCTCCTCCTGAGGCATGAATATGGGACCCGCGCAGCAGAAGGCCTTGAGCCCGAAATCTACCGGTTCTGCCTTCAGGGTCTTTACTAGCCCTTCCATGATAGTGGGAAACTCAGGGCTATCTATGCCGCCTTTCGGCCTGGTCAGCAGACAGCCATAGTAGGGTGCTGTCTTAAGGTCTTTCAGCGGAACGACCAACCTGTCATCGTCCTTCTGAAGCACTTCGAGGATCACGTCCAGGACGTGCCTGATCCGCGCGCGCTCATGGCTTTTGGTTAGGACTGCATCGACCTTAGACCGGACCTCCGGCACCTCCATCCGCTGCACTGCGTTTCTCAGGTTGCTGTAGCAGATTGAGCATGGTGTCATTATGGGAAGTTCAGTCTGGATTATGTTCCTGGCTGCCAAGCCGGTGCTGACCAACTCATTTGGAACGTGAGTGGCTCCGCAGCAGGACCAGTCCGGCAGCTCCTCAAGCTCGATTCCCAGAGCAACACACACCGCCCTGGTTGAGCGGTCCATCTCCTTACCTGTCGACCGAGAGACGCACCCGGGATAATAAGCCAGCCTCATCCTTTTCCCAGCTCTGCGAAGATGCTCTTCACCTCATCTGTTCCCTTGATCCTGTCCTTCTGAACTGTTATCTTACCCTTGGGGAGCAACTCCAGGCCCATCTCCATGGTTTGGACCGCCGACGCGGGATCGGCCAACAAGTACTCGGCTGATAGCAGAGCCTCGGATATCCTACCTAAGTCCATTATCTGGCGCATGAACAGGTCCTCGTAGGCCTGGTCCTTGTCCTTTCTTCCCTCTCTCTCGAAGATGTCCCTGAGGGCCCCCACAAGAACCTTGGGCCGGATGCCACGAGGGCACCGGACGGTGCATAGCAGGCAAGATGTGCACAGCCATACTGAGCTGCTGGCAAGAGCCTCCTCCTTCCTACCCTCAAGGGAAAACTTCACCAGTCTTCGGATGCTGTTGTCCATCAGGTGGGCAGTGGGACAGGCAGCCGAACAGGTGCCGCACTGGATGCAGGTTCTGACCTCAAGACCCGCCAGCCTCAGGACCTCATTTGTGAACTTTGCGTCTCCTTTCACCGGACTCACGTCTCCTCTGCTGCTGCTTCTTGTGACTTTTCCTTATTCTTTTCGATCTGTTTCTTCGCCTCGGCCTTTTTCAGACGCTCCACGATCTTGTCACTGGCCACAATGGCGGGCTCCCTCTCCATGATGAACCGAGTTTTTGGCTTTTTCAGAATCGGCACAACGGGCCGCAGTGCCTCTTCTACTAGCCTCTGCAGCTCTGGGTCGCGCACAGGCATATCAATTTTTGCCAGAGGTAGGCGCTCGATCTCAGGCGGGACCACGGCCCCTGAGACATCGGGCCTCTTCTTCTCACCGGTGACTATAGAAGAAATGGCATCCTTCCACTCCGATGCCCAGGGCGTCTCTTTGATCTCTGTGTGACGAACTTTTGATCGCTCAACATCTATGGCCGAGACTGGACAGGCCTTGGCGCAGGCTCCGCAGAGGATACACTGCTCTTTCACAGGGGCTGCCTTGCTGCGTTCGTCCACATACCAGCACTTAGCAGGGCAGACATTGAAACACGCCTGGCATCCCAAGGGGTCACACCGGACAAGGTTCTTCTCTATGAGCTTGATCTCACCCTCAAAGGGTTTCTTGACTTCAATGGCTTCATAAGGGCAGACCAGAGCGCACCTTCCGCAGCCTATGCACAGGTCCTTATCGATCTCTATCTTGCCTTCGATATCCAGCTTGGCCTCCAGAGGAGGGCCTTCCACCTTTATGGCCTCTTCTGGGCAGAGGGGAACGCACAGGCCGCAATAATCGCACAGATCCTCGTCTACCAGGAGCTGCTCGTAGGGAACCAGCTCTCTGGGAGTCTTTTCCTTCTCGCTCTTCTCCACCAGCAAGAAGGCCTTACAGAATCTGGCACACCGGCCGCAGAGGTTGCACTTGTCCCTGTCAATGGTTATCTTTCCCTTTACGCCCTTCCGGAGAGGTCCATAGTCATCCCTGGTCTTGTTGAAGATTACTTTGATGGCCTTGGTAGGGCAAACCGGCTCGCAAAGTAGGCAGGGCAGGCACTTCTCGTTTGGAACCGCTTCGGCCACCAGCTTGGGGTACTGCTCCAGTTCCCGGAAATCCTTAGCCTTCGTAGCCTCATCCGTAGCCTTGTCTGTCATGCCATCACCGAAGCTTTATTTCAACTGATCTCCGTTGCAAGAGCGTTCTCTGTTGTCGGCACCTTCTCTTTGACCGTCATCCTGAAGGCATGGACGGGACAGAAGTTGGCGCACATACCGCAGAAGACGCATGCGTCCGGGTCTATCAGTACCGGCGGTGCGTCCATTCCCTTGGCGATCTCCTGGAGCGGCCCTTCTGCGAGGGCTTTCTTGGGGCAGAGGGCTACGCAGATGGAGCAACCGACGCATTTCTTGTAATCGTAATCCAGGACCTTTTCTGATTCGGCAGTCCTTTGCTTGCACCGGATGTGGGAGTCTTCTACATCCATCTCTTTTTCGATCTCCATCATGCGCCGGGCAAGGCCTCCTTCAGCTCTGTACCTATGGGTCCCATCTCTTTTAGCTCCTGAACGAACTGCTTGATGTCCTTGGCGAAGATGTCGCCCTCGCTCGCAGCGCACCAGACGATCTTAACCCTTCCAGGGTTGATGCCGATCTTTTCAAGGACGCCCTTGAGTACCTCCACCCTCTGCAACGCCTGGTAATTGCCCTTGACGTAATGGCACTCACCTAGGCGGCAACCTGCCACCAGAACACCGTCCGCCCCTCGCTGGAGTGCCTCCAGGATGAAGCTCGGATCCACTCGTCCAGCGCACATGACCCTGATGTTGCGGGCGTTGGTTGGGTACTGGATTCTTGATGTTCCTGCCAGGTCGGCTGCCCCGTAGCTGCACCAGTTGCAGAGGAAGGCCACGATAAGGGGAAACTCGCTCTTCTCCTCAGTAGCGGCTCTGATCTGAGCCAGAATCTGCTGATCCGAGAACAGGCGCATCTGGATCGCGTCCACAGGGCAAGCTGCAGCACACGAGCCACACCCTTTGCAGGCGGCCTCGTCCACAAGTGCAGGGCTCTTGACAGAGATCGCCCTTTTGGGGCAGACATCTTCACATAGCTTGCACTGCGTGCATAGGTCCCTATCGACGTAAGCCGAGGTCGGCTCAAGCTCTATCTCGCCTTTGCTAAGCAGCCTCATGGCCTTAGCCGCGGCTGCGCTACCCTGTGCAATGGATGTCTGGATCTCCTTTGGACCAGAGGCGCAGCCTGCGATGAAGACTCCATCAATGTGCGCCTCTACTGGTCTCATCTTTGGGTGAGCGATCTCGAAGAACCCGTCTGTCCTCCTGGAGAGGCCCAGCAGGTTGCCCAGGACTTCGGCGTTCTTGTCAGGCTCTAGGCCAATGGATAAGACGGCCAGATCGTACTTGACCCTTCTGAAGCTGCTAGATAGCGTGTCCTCAAAATTAAGGTAAAGACTCCCGTCTTCCTCGTCTATCTCGGACACTCGTGCCCGAACGAAGTTTATTCCCAGCTTTTGGGCTCGCAGATAGAACTCCTCATAACCCTCGCCGCCTGCTCTGATATCGATGTAGTGGATGGTGATCTCGGTGTCCGGATACTTCTCCTTGACAAGCTGAGCGTTCTTGAGGGATGCCATGCAGCAGATACGGGAGCAGTATATGTTGCCCACAGTAGCGTCCCTGGAGCCCACGCACTGCAGGAAGGCTATAGACCCTGCGATCTCTCCTGTGGAAGGTCGGACCACTTCGCCCCGAGTCGGTCCGGCGGCGTTGAGCATCCTCTCAAGCTGTAAGGAGGTTATGACATCTCTGTGCCTGCCGAAGCCGTACTCTTCCTTTCTCGTTGCATCGAAAGGCTGCCAGCCCGTGGCCACGATTATTGCCCCCACTGTGAGTTTGAACTCCTCTTGTTTCTCCTCGAAGTTGACTGCATCGGCCGGGCAGGCTTCAATGCAACGGGCACAACCAATGCAGGCCTGGGGATCCACGCAGGCCACCTGTGGCACCGCTTGTGGGAATGGCACATAGATGGCCTTTCTCTTTCCGATCCCGAAGTTGTACTCACTAGGGACCTCGACGGGGCAGACACCGGCACACTCATTGATGCAGCCCTTGCACTTCTTCAAGTCAACGAACCTGGCCTTTTTCACTCCTGAGACCCTGAAGTTCCCCACGCTGCCCTCCACTCCGAGGATCTCCGAGTAGATCATCAGTGTTATGAGCGGGTGGTTGTACACATCGGACATCTTTGGCGCCAGAACGCAAATGGAGCAGTCGTTTGTCGGAAAAACGTCCGTGAGAAGGGCCATGTAGCCGCCGATGGTGGGCCGGCGTTCTACCAGATAGACGTGTTGCCCTGAGTCGGCCAGATCAAGAGCAGCCTGAATTCCTGCAACGCCTCCACCGACGACCAAGACATCCCTGCTGACAGGAATTGTCGCGCTCTCCAGTGGCTGGAGCAGAGCGGCCTTTGCCACAGCCATACGAATCAGGTCCTTCGCCTTTTGGGTCGCCATAGCTGGCTGGTCCATGTGCACCCAGGAGCACTGCTCTCTGATGTTAGCCATCTCCAGCATGTAAGGGTTCAGTCCGGCCTTGGTTATGGCTCTCCTGAAAGTAGGTTCATGAAGCCTGGGCGAGCATGCGGCCACTACAACGCGATCCAGTTTAAAATCCGCGACGTCCTTCTGGATCTGCTCCTGGCCGATGTCTGAGCAGGAGAATGGAAGGTCCCTGGCGATGACAACGTCCGGCAGCTTTTCAGAAAAAGATTTAAGCTCATCCATATTCAGGACGCCAGCGATGTTCAGGCCGCAGTGACAGACGTAGACGCCGATGGGCATAGGACTCTGTACGTGAATACGCATCCAATCCTTAAAACTTATGTGGTTAGCTTTCTCCTTGAGGATCAATTAAGGCTATAGCCAGTGTCAAATCGTACCTCTACTATAAATTCATTGAAAGCCTAATAGTCATTGATCTTTACCATGTCGGCCAGTATAATCGAGGACCAGAGGCTCCGGAACAGAACCGGCGTTTTTGAGGACAGAGATGAGGCGGGAAAGTACCTTGCCAGGTCCTTGGAAGGCTTCCACTGGCAGAACGCCATCGTCCTTGCCATTCCTTCAGGAGGTGTTCCCATCGGTCTGGCCATCTCCTCACGTCTCGGACTGCCCTTCGACCTTATCATTATCAGAAAGATTCCCGTGCCTGGTAACACTGAGGCCGGCTTCGGGGCGATAAGCCTGGAAGGGGACATGGTCCTGAACGACTCCATGGTCGGGATGCTTGGCCTAACCAAAGAGGAGATCAAGGGGCTGGCAGAGCTGGTAAGAGAGGAACTGAGGGCCAGGAACCACATTTTCAGAGAGGACCGGCCCTGGCCCGACCTGAAGGGAAAAGTGGTAATCCTTGCGGACGATGGCCTGGCATCGGGTTACACGATGACGACCGCTGCTCGCCTGGTCAGGAGGCACGAACCAGAAAAAATCGTTGTGGCCGTGCCTACAGCCTCCCTGCACACCATTGAGATGGTGGCCGAGGAGGTGGAGATGATCGTCTGCCCTAACATCCGGACAGGTAGCTATTTTGCTGTGGCCGAAGCCTACAGAAACTGGTACGACTTATCTAGGGAAGAGGTTTTGGGAATGTTGAGGACGTACAATATCTTATCCGAAAAGACCAAGTAACCGACTGGTCCTAAATAAGTATCCATAGACGCATCTGAGAAGTTGTTATGTTGGAGTTGCGAGAAAAACGACCTCAACGAGTCAGACGAGCAACGTGTCTGTCGATATTATACGTTTGAATTTATTCGGTCTCCAATTACCGGGCAATCATACGAAGGAAAGGCTTTCCATAAGCGCCTAACTGCCCTATTGCATTAACCATTCCTTGATTTTCTTCATATTAGAACTGATTCCAGTCGGGCCACTCGTCAGTGACGATATCGATATCGTTATTCTTATTGATCAAGGCTTTTTGATATGATGGGTTTATCTCAATAGCCCTGGTGTAATCCTGGATGGCCGAATTGTAGTCGCCCTGGAGGTCATGGACCGCGCCCCTGTTGTACCAAGCTTCTGCATACGATGAATTGATCGTCGTTGCGCTATCGAACGACTTGAGGGCCTCATCGTACTTGCCCAGCATGCCTAGATCGATGCCTTTGTTATTCCAGGCTACTGCGTTTTGAGGATCAATCTCTATAACCTTATCGTAAGCCTGTATAGAATCGTTGTATCGATCTTGATTGTAAAGGGTTAAACCAACATCAAACCATTCTGTTGCGTTTAGCTGTCCAAGCACCGGAACTGTGATGACCGTAATCAGTAACAGGACTAGAATTAAACTCAGGTTCGTCCTCCTTCCTCCTGTTTGTCATAAGACGTTCAATTTAAAATAGGTTGTGTGATACAAGGCACTAAAATGAGGTTTTGAATTAGGACGCTCAGCCTCTATAAACACTCCAGGCTGGTTACTTCTGGATCCATGATCGCGGAAAGGCTATGAATAGCGTGATCCGCCAGCCAAAAGCCAGAAGGAACACTCCGCTGCCAAACATAACCAAAACAGCCGATCTGGGTGCCCAAGCCATTATGCCTATCGATAACAAGCTCAATAATGCACCACAAGTCAGTAATGCTATGGCTTATTAAAGTACATCCACTTTCTCCTTTACAATTCGAGCTGCAGATTACAATTACCGATTCGGCTTATTGCAAGTTTCTCTGCCTATGCATTAATAAGTATCAATAGTCAGTAAGATCAATTTGTGTGTAAAAGAGTTTCTACAGATTTAGTTTGTTTACACTGGAGCAAAAGATCCTAATTAGGATACCTATCTAGGTTTCAAAAAGTTCGTTGGAACAACCTTGTGCACTTGATAGAACACGAACACCAAGAATATCCACAATAGCAAATACGAGTGCCGATGCAGTTTGGGTATAAAATATTTTGCAAGAGCCTCAATACCAAGATTTCATGGCAATGATATTAATATTTACAATACAATAATACTAATTTAATTACTAATGTATGTGTCTGAATTAGAAAATTGTAGTTAAAAATTTCTTGATATTTTCCACAAAAATATAGATTAACTTAAAGATTCTGAAATATATGTAGTTTAAATTAAGGAAAATAGAGAAACTTCATATACTACTACGACTACATAACCGATAATAAAAATTTTGGAGGTAAAAGAGAATATGACCGCAATTTTGAAAGGAGCCATGCTGGCATTGGGCCTTCTGTTAATTCTGAGCTCGGCATGGGCTTCGGAATGTACTTACGGAAGCAAGGTTCAGGCGGGAGATAGCGATGTTGGTCTACCACTATCAGCATTTTCGGCTGTAGGTATCCCGCCCCAGACTTTTGCCTGGGTGGGTTATTGGGATATAGGTTCTAGCCCAGGAATATACGATGATAAGGATGTTGCATATCTGCAATTCGGCAGCGTACCCGGCCCAGGTGCCCTGAAGGCAGTAAGGGAAAATAATATTCGACTGACTGAGTGGGGACCCTATCCAGCTGGATCGTACGTACAGGCGGGAGATCAAGATATGGGTCAACATCTTATACCATTACCACCTGCAATACCCGTGGGACTTGCATGCGGCTTTTATTTCCTAAATGTAGTGGGAGGACCAGGATACGATCTAGGCGATCCAGTCTATTTAAAAACCCAAGTAAATGCTCCGCCCTTGACACTAACTACAAATGATATTAGAATAACTGGATACGACAATTATACCCCAGGTTCAAAGGTATCTCTGGGTGATTCGGATGCCGGAAAACTATTAACCCGATTCAAGGGCGTGGCCGCAGGTGGCCCTGTGGTTGCCACAGTGCCAACTCCTACGGCGCAACTTGCCTTCTTCAATGCGAATGGCAATATAGCAGGAGCTCTTCCAATCTATGATAATGGAGACCAAGTTTACCTTGATGTACCACCATTGAATGTCGTATCTCCAAACGATATAAGGCTATTTTGAATTTTTATTTTCTTTTTTTGCAATTCTACATTCCACATTAACTTGCTAAGTATTGGTCATATAGAGTGCATCTAATCCGAATTCTATAACATAGCGATCTAGACATTGAAATTTATTACACTGCACCACATTGGAACCAGGAAATGATTCCCACCACCTCCTTGTCCAATAAAACTGTATAGATGGTTAAACCGTTAGCAGATTTATGCTTGAACGGATATGCGCATTTGCTCGAAATCGTCTTTCGATCTCAAGTCCTGGATGATCTTATCAGCATCTAACCCAAACGTTATATTACATAGCCGGTAATGGCCTTATGGAGAGATCCCCTTGGAAAAGATACACACCACCTGCGTCTACTGCGGGTGTGGCTGCGGCCTATTTCTGCACGTTGAAAGCGGAAAGGTGGTGGGAGCCTCGCCTTCTTCTTCTCATCCACTATCTCAGGGCAGACTATGCATCAAGGGCTGGCTCGGCGCAGAGTTCGTAAACCACCCCGACCGCCTGAAGACGCCTCTGATTCGCAGTGGAGAGCGATTGCTCAAGGCGGAATGGGATGAGGTGTTATCCCTCATAACCGCGAGGTTCAAGGAGATCAAAGACCGCTGTGGCCCCGACTCTATTGCGATCCTAACCTCGGCCAAGGGAACAAACGAAGAGAACTACTTGCTGATGAAGCTGGCTCGGGCGGGTTTTGGAACCAACAATGTTGATCATGTGGCCAGGCTCTGCCACGCACCAACGGTAGCAGGCTTAAGCTATGCCTTTGGAAGCGGAGCTATGACCAACCCCATCAGCAGCCTGGCACAAGCTGATGCCATCCTGATCGTCGGTTCGAACACTACAGAGCAGCATCCTCTAGTGGCATTTCACATGTTGCGGGGCAAGGCCAGAGGTGCTAAGATTATCGCAGTGGACCCCAGAAGAACTCAGATAGCAGACCTGGCAGAACTCCATCTTTCGCCCCGCCTGGGAACAGACATCGCATGGATCAACTGTTTCCTGAACGTCATAATCCAGGAAGGGCTGATAGATGAAGAATTCATATCCAAGAGAACGACCGGTTTTGATGAAGTTCGCGAGGCTGTCTCCAAGTACACTCCCGAAGCTGCTGAGAAGATCACGGGCATCCCAGCCCATAAACTTCGCGAGGCGGCCCTGGCTTACGGCTCAGCAGACCGAGCTGCAATCGTCTACGCCATGGGTATAACCCAGCATACCACCGGCACGGATAACGTACAGGCCCTGGCAAACCTGGCCCTGGCGACGGGTAACGTGGGAATGGAAGGCACAGGCGTGTATCCCCTTCGCGGACACCAGAACGTCCAGGGGGCTTGCGATATGGGTGCCCTACCTGACCTTTACTCGGGATACCAGCGCGTTGCCCAGGCCCGTGAAAAGTTCGAACAGGCTTGGTCCACACCTCTTCCAGAGAATCCGGGGCTGACTGCCCTGGAGATGATAGACGCGGCAAAAGAGGGCAGAGTTAAAGGCCTCCTCGTAGTCGGCGAGAATCCAATGATGAGCTACCCCGACCGAAATAGGGTTAAGCAGGCTCTTGAGACCCTGGAGTTCCTGGTGGTCTGTGACATCTTCCCGACAGAGACGACTGAGCTGGCGGATGTTGTCCTTCCTGCTGCGTCCTTTGCAGAGAAGGACGGCACCTTCACCAGCACGGAACGACGGATCCAACTTATCCGTCAGGCACTGCCGCCCTGTGGTGAGAGCAGGCCCGAGTGGGTTGTGGTCGCAGATCTCCTGTCCAGGTTTGGCGTGGCGGCGGATTACAGGTCGCCGGCCGATGTGATGGAGGAGATTGCGAGAGTCACTCCAATCTACGGAGGAGTCAGCTATGATCGTTTGGGCACTGGAGGCCTGCAGTGGCCATGCCCTTCCAAGGACCACCCCGGCACCGGAATCCTACATGCTGAGAAGTTCTCGGTTGGCTTGGCCAGGTTTCGTCCCGTGGAGCACAAAGAGCCGTTCGAGGCTCCCGAGGAAGAGTTTCCTCTGCTTCTGACCACCGGCAGAAGTCTGTATCACTTCCATACAGGCACCATGACCAGGAGGACCTCTCTCCTGGACAGAGAGGTTCCTGGCCCTTACGTGGAGATGAACCCCGAAGATGCTAAAAAGTTTGGGGTCAGAGGCGGCCAGAAGGTCGTTGTTGAGTCCAGAAGAGGACAGCTTTACATGGATGCCAGGCTTACCCTTGACGTTCCGAAGGGTACTCTGTTCGTGCCCTTCCACTTCAGCGAGGCCTGCGCAAACGTGCTGACCAGCCAGGCATTGGACCCGAAGTCCAAGATACCTGAGTTCAAGGTGACTGCAGCAAGGGTCAGAAGGGCAGATTAGAATGAAAGCCTTGCTATCCAGGGATATGCTGATCCCCTTCCTTACGGAGATTGGCAAAAAGCTAGAGGTGGTGGCTCCAGTGTTGGCCAACGGAGAAAGAGTCTTTTGCACCTGGACAGGTCAACCCCTTGCCTTGGATGAGAATCCCCTCAATCCGCCAGCAGAGTTCCTTCTGCCCCAGAGAGAGACCCTTTTCAGATACGTCCAGGAGAGCGGAAGATACACCTTTGAGGAGGAGCGACCTATTTCAAGATTGATGTTTGGCATCAGGCCGTGCGATCTGCGGGCTGTTTCTGTCCTGGACAGAATATTCGGGGCGGACCCCCGAGACAATCATTATCTGAGCCGCAGGAGGTCGACGTTGGTGGCGGCAATGAACTGTCCAAAACCACTTGAAGGTTGCCGGTGTTACCAGCTCGGATCAGGACCGGAGGTCAAGGACGATTACGACCTGCTCATCACGGAGATTGAAGCAGGATACCTGGTTGAGGCCGGTTCGCCCGCGGGCATTTTGATGCTCAGCGATCATTCCGAGTTCTTCCTGGATGCTACAAACGCACAACTGAAGGAGAGAGACAGACTAATGAGGGAGGCTGAAGAACAGGTCAAGGTCCGCTCGGACATTTCACTTCAGAAGATGCATGACATAATATTGGCGGCTGACTGGGAAACGCTAGGCAGAGAGTGCTTAAGCTGCGGGGGATGCACATTTGTCTGTCCGGTATGCCACTGCTTCAACATCATAGACCTGGGCATCCCCGATGGAGAACGAGTGAGATGCAGAGACACTTGCATACTCTCAGGCTTCTCCCGGATGACCAGCGGCGCCAACCCGCGTAGAACTCCGGGAGAGAGAATGCACAACTGGTACCTGGATAAGTTCGAGTACATTCCCCAGAAGACAGGCCTACCCGGTTGCGTCGGCTGCGGAAGATGCACTCGGGTCTGTCTGGCAGAGATCGACAGGTGGAAGCTGGAGGCGGTGCGGTGAACCAGTACATACCTATGCAGGCTGAGATTGTGGACATCGATGTAGAGTCTTCCAACACCTACCTGATATCTCTCCAGCTGCTGGGGGATGTGGATTTAAGCTATACTCCGGGCCAGTTCGTCATGGTCTCTGTGATGGGCCTGGGAGAGTGTCCGATATCCATAACCTCCACGCCCACCAGACACACTCTGCAGCTCTGCATACGAAGGGCCGGACGGATTACAAACGGCATAATGGACAGCAGGATCGGGGACGTTCTCGGCATCAGAGGGCCATGTGGAAACGGTTTTCCCTTGAAGGAGATGAAGAAGGACATCTTGATTGCCGGTGGCGGCTCCGGCTTTGCCACTCTCCGCTCGCTCATAAACTACATCGTGGATCGGCGCAGCGAGTTCGGGAAGGCTGCTGTGGCCTACGGTGCAAGGACGAGGCAAGACCTCTACTTCATGCAGGAGTACAAAGGCTGGCAGCGGGCGGGGATAGATGTGGGAATCACGGTGGACATCGGAGACGAGAGATGGAAAGGGAACGTGGGTCTGGTTACTTCCCTGATGGACAAGTTCGAGATCTACGGCGGATCGGCTGCCATTTGCGGCCCGCCGGTTATGATCAATGCAGTGGCTGCCAAGCTCATGAAGGAGAAAGGATTCGACCACTCCGACATCTATGTCTCAATGGAGAGGCATATGAAGTGCGGAGTGGGTAAGTGCGAGCACTGCATGATCGGCCCATTCCACGCCTGCCAGGATGGTCCTGTCTTCACCTACGATAAACTGACGCGAATCTTCCGGAGTTTGGGTGAGGTATAGCTAAAAGGATTGTTAACTCCATTTTGCGCTGCCGTTCTTCTTCAAAACCAATTCTTCATCGAAAAGATAGATATCATACATCTTCTAACGTGAGGCAAGATGCCCAATTTCAAAGTTCTGCTAGAGGGTGCCTGGCTGGTCAGAGATGTCAAGACTGAGGACGACGCTATCGGTGTTGCCATCTCCGAGGCGGGTAAAAGGTTGAACCTGAGAAAGATGGAGTTCGTGGAGGTAGAGGTCGGCCAGTCGAGCTGTCCAAACTGCGGCGAGGATATCGAAGGAGTCATCCTCGTTGCTGGAACCGCACTTGTTGGTATGCTGTTTGAGATGAAGATCTTCAACGCCGAGAGCGAAGAGCACGCAGGACGCATAGCCAAGTCGATGATAGGCAAAGCGCTAGGTTCCATTCCCCTCAGTGTGGTAGAGGTCGAGGAGATGGATTAGGTCTTAAATTAGCTTACACAGTTAGTTCTAGCTTACTTATCCAGTTTATCGATCTTTTTATCGACCTTCTAACTCTCGATTTTGCTTACTCGTCTCCCAACTTGATGAGAGCTTCTTTCGCTTCTTTTCGAACGCTGCTGTCCTTGTCCTGCAGTGCCTTTTTCAAGGGTTTCAATGCCCTTGGATCTCCGATGTTTCCTAAAACTTGAGCCGCCATGGCCCGCACGTAGCTTATCCTATCGTCGAGGGCATTGATCAACGGAGCGACTGCGGGTCTTCCGACCTTCGCCAGGCTCTCAGCAGCTTTTTTTCGCTCGTTTTTATCCCTATTTCTGAAGGATGCAATCAGAGGATCAACTGTTTTCGGGTCTCCGGCATTGCGTCCTTGAATTTTGCTGGCCTTTGGCTTACTTCTGGAAGCTTCATCACCCCTGGTGTTCGCAACCTTTCGGAAATCGTCAGGAATTTCGTAGCCAGCCGCATGACACTGGGCGCGTGGCTGTTCTGTGCGACTCCACTCTGCCTCCTTGGCCTTTATCAGTTCTCTTCCCTTCGTTGCACTGACGACTATCAGCTCCTGTTGGACCCAATCCGGCAAAAACTGTTTAACGCCGCCCAGTCCGTCTCCGCTGAACCTTCTATCGCAAAACAGCAGCACGCCTCGCTCAGACTCCGCCCTGATGACCCTGCCAGCTGCCTGAAGTCCTCTATTTATGGCGGGCAGGGTGTAGGCTATGAGCATGCCCTCCGCCTTCCCATACTTCCTTGTGTAATAGGCGTTGATCTCCCTCTGGATCTCATCGTAGGCCCCAAGAGGCAGTCCGACTACAGCCACGCCGTTGAGGGCTTCGCCCTTGTAATCTATTCCCTCGGCCAGCTTTCCTCCGCATACGCCCAAGAGGACACCCCCGCCTTTTCGTCCCAGCCCGAAAAACTCCTCAAGGAGATCGGGAACTTCTTCAGAGGACCTGGGCTCAACACAGAGCATCTTTTTTGCCTTCCGAGCGGAGGCCAGACAGACCTCGCGGTAGTTGTTCATCATTGGATAGGATGTGAAAAAGACTGCCACGTTTCCTGGGACGCACTCTATCAGGGATTCTATGTGACCGATCATCTCCCTGCGGTTGTCTGCATCCTCCCTCACATCGAGCTGTGAGCTGGCCTTTTCCGCTGCCAGAAGAAGCCTGTTCTCCTTCGGGAACGGGTTTGGAAGGCTGACCAGCTTTGCCCTGCCCATTTCCCCGAGGCAATAAAGCTCGTAAGCGTTAAGCGGTGATAACGTCCCACTCAGCATCACTGTGGCATTTACGTTGTCGGTGATTCTCCTGATGACGGGAGCAGGGTCGATCTTGTTGACCTCCAGGCGGACCCACTTTTTGTCGCCGTTTCCCGTCACAACTATCTTTCTCAGGTAGGATTGGTCCTCTTCTGCCTGTTCGACGTCTCGCAAAAAGAGCAAAACCATAGCCAGATTTGGCTGGATGTCCCCCTGGAGGTTCTCCTTATCTCCTTCGGCCAGTTTCAGCTCGGCCACGGCTACGGCAACATCCGAGAAATAAGAGAGAGCCTCGTCTCTGTTCTCGATCCCGTCGTAGAGGAAAGTCCGAAAAAGATCGGCATCCATAAGGGCCTCGCCCTCCTGCATCCGTGCCAGACGGCTTGTCATGAACTTCTTCAGCCTAGGAAGGATTGTCCGAATGACCCCGATCCCCTGTCGTCTCCAGGAAGATTCCGTTCGTGACTCCTCCAGCCTTGCCTGGCCAAGGGTGCCTTCGAACTTCTCAACCTCTCTCTCAGCCATGTCCAGCATGCGCACCGTCAGGATCCTGGAGCTCATGGCCCTGACCGCATCTCCCAAGTTGTGAGCCTCGTCCACGATGATGGTCACTTTTTCCGGCTCAATCTCAAGCCACTGAAAGATTATGTCCTGAAAGTCAGGGCTGAAGAGGTGGGAGTAGTTCATTATCACTATGTTGCTGTTTTTGGCATACAGGCTCATGATCTCGTAGGGGCAGAGCCCTTTGCAGATCTTCTCAAGATCCTCCGGGGCAGTCACCTTCTTCTTTAACGCCTCCACAACATCAAGAGCCTGGCCGGATCTGCGGAAGTGAGCCTGGCCGTTGAGTTCAAAGCCTTCCCTGCTCTTTAGATAATATGGACAGAAGGTTCTGTAACCGGGCTCTTCCTCTGGTATGCTGTCCCTGGAAGGATCGTAGATGCTGTTCTGGCTCTTGTTTAGACGACTTGTTATGTAGTTCTTGGTCCATTCTTTGAGCCGAGAACATCCGGCATAGACGCTCTCTCCTCTGAATTCGTTCTCGATTGGACAGATCTTCTGCTTCCCGACCATGTAAGCGATCTCGGGTTTATGCCTGGTGTGCGACCATATCTTCTGGATCTCGTCAAGGTAGATGCCTATCTGAGAAACAGTTCTCAACGCCACCACAACCTTGCCAGGAGCTGCAGCCATGGCTGAAGAAATGCAGCTTGTCTTGCCGCAGCCAGTGGGAGCGTCTATCATTAGCACCCCATGCTCTCCGTTCCTGATGGTTTCATAGACGGCATCTAGCATTCGGTCCTGGTATGGTCTCAGCGATTGGTAGGGGAAGTAATCCAGGTACACACAGATTTGATGGCCGCAAGAACAGATAAAGTCTGTCCATGAAGGCTATTATTTTCTCCCCTAACAGACTATGTACGGAAAAGTTCAAATTATATCAGACAATGATAATAATCTATAGCATG
This sequence comes from Methanothrix sp., assembly GCA_003162615.1. Taxonomy (GTDB): domain Archaea; phylum Halobacteriota; class Methanosarcinia; order Methanotrichales; family Methanotrichaceae; genus Fen-7. The sequence goes on from PMNG01000059.1 coordinate 20,383, forward strand.
AAGGTGGGGGATAATGAGAGTAGCTTTGTGGATAATCGTTGGGGTAGTCGTCGTTCTTGTGGGTTTTACTTCGGCAGTCCATGGTCTAGGTATAATGGCCAGCTCTGGCTTGTCCGATAATTTCTATTCCGCGAACGATGGCTTGAATGATTTCAAGATGAAGATGGCGCAGATCATGGGAAGCGCCAATCAAGGGAAGGAAAATAGCGTAAATGTGGAAAATCAAGGAGCAGCTAACGGTCTAAATGCCCTCGTCTCAGACGCCAACTCATCCGATGTTAATCGATCTGCTAATAATCAATCCGCTCATGACCTATCCACCGTTAACTCGATCCCATTCGAATCCCCCGCACCCAATACAAGAGCGTTTAACTCGTCTGAATCTAACTCATCCGAATCAGAGGGCTCGCAACTCGCGTCAACGCAGAATTCATCCTCCGTCAATCAATCTATTGAAAACAGAACGTTAGGCATTCAGCCAGGCAAGAACTCAACTTCAAAGAACGGCTCCGACTCCGGCGGTTCGATGCTCTCCCAGAGCGATTCAGTTTCTCCGTCTGGAATCCATTCCGATAATCAAGCCTCCTTCAACGGCGATTGGTCCATGCAGGCCAACAAGCAGGGCTTTGGGAATAGCGGAATAAACGATAGAATGGCCCTGAGCGGCGACTTCAACGTTCACAAGAGCGTCAGCTTCAAGGGATGATCCTGGAACCAGAGAGTGTACAAATGATCCATTTTAGTGCGTTTCGGTTGTTCGTGTTGTCCATGCTCCTTGCTTTTTTGATCGCTCCCGCCTTGGCGGCAAAACCGATGGAGGAATGGAACAAGACCTACGGAGGGCCCTACGGCGATGGTGCCTGGTCTCTTCAGGGAACTCGAGACGGAGGTTATGTAATCGCTGGATATACGTCTTCTCTAGGACAGGGCAGCGACCTCTGGTTGATTAAAGTAGACTCCCTAGGTGAGAAGCAGTGGGATGAGATCTTCGGCGGCTCCGGGGAGGATATCGGCTACTCGGTCAGTCAAACCGGGGATGGCGGCTATGTAGTCGCCGGCACCACCAAGTCCTACGGAATGGGCAGCGAGTATCTTTGGCTTCTGAGGACAGACTCCAATGGAACAAAGCTATGGGACAGGACCTTTGGAGGTTTTGTATCATCGTCAGGAGACGGCGCTTGGTCGGTTAACGAGTCAAAAGATGGGGGTTATATCATAACCGGTTACACCAGATCCTTTGGAGCAGGTGCAAAGGACCTCTGGTTGGTAAAAACCGACTCCCAAGGAAAGAAGCTGTGGGATAGGACTTTTGGAGGCTCCAAGGACGACGTGGGAATGTCCGTTGTTCAGACCAGAGACGGCGGGTATGTGGTGACTGGGAGGACGGCGTCCTACGGCTCTGGAAAAGACGACATATGGTTGATAAAGACCGACTCGTCAGGAAAAGAGCAGTGGAACAGAACCTTTGGCGGTTCCGCAGACGACGTCGGCTTACAAGTGCTGGAAACCCTAGACGGCTACGTCGTAACAGGTAGAACCGAATCCGAGGGTCCCGACGAGAGAGCCTTTTTGTTGAAGACGGATTTGAGTGGAAAGAAGCAGTGGGAGATGGTCTACGACAAGGACAGCTCTTCTATCTCGGTTCAGCAAACCTCAGACGGTGGGTTTGTTCTGGCCGGCCACATTGAATCAAAAGAGTCAGGAAGAGATGCCTGGTTGGCTAAAACGGATGCCTCGGGTGAGGAGCAATGGAGCATGAACCTGGGCGGACCAGGGCAGGATATGGCTACCTCTGTTGTTGAGAGCAGAGACGGTGGTTACGCGTTGGCAGGCATAACTAACTCCTACGGAGCAGGAGCAGAGGATGCTTGGCTGGTGAAGGTGGGGTTTGGGAATGCCAACTCCACTTACAGTAACGCTGGAGGAAACACTACAAAAAATGGGAACAATACATCAGCAGGGTAAGTCGTTTCGAATGATAGCCAATTGATTCCGACAAATGACATTCCAGATCTACATTCTCAATTTTTCTCAAAGTATTTATTAACTTAAACAACCATAGCTGAGTTAATGCTAACTCATGTCAGGATCTCTGACATCGGTCTCTACCTTCGCTGCCCGAGGCTAGTTTATCTCGATGCTTTGGGCTCTCTGCCGAGGAAGGCAAGGCCTGTTCATCTGCTTCTGCGCGAACTTATGCTCGGCATATCGGGCAGCGATGATCTCGAAGAAGAGCTAGAGACAATTCTAAGCAAACAAGAGCAGGATCTTCCTCTGATCTACGGAGACGAGATCGATCCCGAAGAGCTCTGTATGGCCTCCCAGGAGGTTAAAGCAATGATTCCTAGAATGGCTCAGGGTTTGGCCACCGTCCTTGACAAGATTCTTCCTAGCGATCTGGAGGTGGACCTGCGATCCGACCGCTTGGGCCTGTCTGGCAGACTAGATCGACTGGTCACAGATGGTCATGTTCCTTCTATCATAAAGACCGGTTTTGCTCCCGATGATGGAGTCTGGAAGAAGGATAGGCTCCAGCTCGCAGGGTATGCAATGCTTACCGAGGAGCAGTACGGTGTAGAATTGAGCAAGGCTTGGTGGAGTATCCGAGATCTGGAATAATACGCACCGTTCAGATCCACAGCGTTGACAGAGGAAGATTTCTCAGAATTAGGAACAGGGTCCAACAGATAAAGGAGGGCAGGCTGCCGGAAAGATCAGAGGAGGCGAGATGCATTGACTGCGAATTGAAAGATAAGTGCGAGACACGGATGTCGTTGGCTTCAAAGTTCTTTTGAAATATGTTTGCCGGATATAACCATTGTAATCCTATTCCCGGTCAGTCGTGTTGCGCGGAAGCAGATAAGCGAACGCAGATGTGATGACTTCATTACTTGGGGATTTAACATACAAAATAATACTTCGTATGAAATTATCTCAATAGCTCTCAACAATATTGATAAGTCCCCGAGTAAATGAAAAGTGTGCCCATTGCTGTGGGCACACTTCACGGGGGGCCTGTAACTCTAACATGTTACCACCAAAAGACTCCCCGCTCTTTATCACTTCCTGCGATAAAAAATTTGTCTCAAAATAGCTGACTACTAGGACGAACTACTCTCGTAGTAGGTATCTCAATCTATATTGACAAATGAGTGCAAAGCGATTTTCGACCTAAATATCGTCTACCGGCTAAAGTAGGCCTGGTTCACAAGTCAGGTTTCTTCTTATCTAGACGGTTCTACTGAAGTTCCAGCTTTCTAGCCAATCCCATGGTATCTTTTGCCTCGGTATCTCGGCCCGTAGCTTGTAAGGCTACGCTCTTGTTCTTCCAAGCCGTTGTGTACCCTGGCTGGATCAGAATGGCCTTGTCGAAGCACTTGATAGCCTCGTCATGCCTGCCAAGGGCACTGAGGGCCACCCCTTTGTTGTTCCAGGCATAAATGTCAAAGGGATCTATCATTATGGCCTCTTCGTAGCTATCGATGGCATCGTCATGCCTTCTCAGGTTGTCCAGAGATGCGCCACGGTTGTTCCAGGCCCTCCTTCCTTCCGCACCAAAGGGATTCAATTCGATTGCTCTTGCATAGCTGGCGATTGCATCCTCGTACCTTCCCAAGTTGTGCAGTGCAAAGCCCCTGACTATCCAGGTCCTGGCGGCTGTTGGATCTATTGCCATGGACTTCTCCGAGGACTCCAACGCCTCCGCATACCTGCCCAGGTCGTTTTGGACTGCTCCTCTGTTCCTCCAGGCGTCGGCATTAGATGGGACCAGCTCAACGGATTTATCGAAGGATTGGATGGCCTCTATGTAATTCCCCAGCTTTCTGGAGGCGATGCCTCTTTGATACCAGGCATGCGCATTCAGGGGCTCTTCCAGGGTGGCCTTCTCAAAACACTCAACGGCTTTCTCGAAGTCGCCCAGATCCAGCAGATATGCACCTTTGTTGATCCATTCTCCTGACACGTTGACTCTTTCCAGCTTGACTTCAGCTAAAGGGCTTTATGTTCAAGGTCGTTTTGGTTGTTGATTATACTTGTGGCGATGACTTGTCAGTAACGGGATTTATAAGTTGGGCAAACTAGTTAAAAGTTAATATGGTGAGGTAAAGTTAATATAGTAAAGTATATATTACACTTATTACTTAACTATATGCAATTGTCGAGGGTGTAATCCAAGGGGGATAGCATGAGAACACAGCGGTCTGAGGTATTAAGCCGTCTGTCCAGGTTTGTAGATATGGATAGCCATGGGCTGAGAAAGTTCATTCTTCTGACCATAGTTGAAACTCGCCAGTTTACAGTGAGTTCTCTTCATGAAACCGTGAGTCAGAAATTCGAGGTGTCCAGGAAGGTAGTTGCCTCCATGATAGGCTATATCTGTTCGAGACTTGGCATTCTCAGAGTCAATAAAGAATCTTATAGATCTCCCAAGACCTACATTCTCCGAGATGAGTACGCGGACATTGCCAGATCGGTGCTCTCAGATACCATATGACCTATGTCAAAAAGGCTCCTCGAACAGCCACGACGATGAAGGTCAGATCCAAGTCCGAGTATGCCATCAGTCATTCCAAAGATCCCTACATGGAGCTAATGCTCAGGCTTTTCCAGGATGAATCCACAGCCCTTCGCGGCCATAAGTTCCTTACAATGGTCGAGGAAAGGCAAAAAAAGGGGAACCCCATCAGGACCAGAGATTGGAAGCAGCTATTGGAAGAACTAAATGTCAGCAGATCGGCATTCTATGCCATGAGAAATAAGCTCCTTGGAGCCGGCCTGATAACCAATAAAAGCGGGGAGTACCGGTTGTCCGGCATGTTCAGCCGCGACCTAGTTGACATGGCCAGATGGTGGTGGACGGCAGTCCTAAACAATACTCTAGATAATCTATAGACTGATTTTTGCTACGGTTTTATTTCAAAAATTCTCTATAAACTATGTATCAGTTCTTTTTTTTGCTTTTCTATGGTTTCAACAACCTTAGCGTTCTCCATGTACTCAAGGCTGCCCTGGCAGAACGGACATATGAAGTTTGCCTCGCTTGCTTCATCGAAAATGAACCTAGCACATCCTTCCGTGCACGCATAAAAGATGTTGTTCTTCTCATAAGTCAGTCGCTCTTCAAGATTCCGGAGAAGCCTCTTGGCCTCAGATTCTAGTGCCTTGTCGAAGTTCTCAGGACATAACTGCCATAGATAGGTAAGCCAACCCGAGTCCGGGTCTCTCTTGCGTCTGTATATGGCTAACCTGTGCTCGTAGAGCAGATATAGCGTACGCCTCACGGTGTTCAGGCTTATTCCCGTCAGCTCTGCGAGGTGCTCGTCCGTGATCTCATCTTCGGGTATATTTTCTACTATACGAACTCCCTCATCGCCGACAAGCTTCATAATGTATGCTTTATGAATAGTTCCCTCAACAATAGTCAAAAGATCACCACCAACGGTTTAGTCAAGATTCCCGATTCAGCCTAGATCCCCAATTGTTAATCCTCTGAAATGTCCATATTCATGAGTTAGCATGTGTGTATCCTGATCACAATGGCACTCCAATATGCCCGACATAGGACGAACTCACTAATTCAGTTCTTTAGATATGCCTTTACTTATTATTTATCGCTTCTTCTATATAGCATAATCGTGGGAAAAAATTTTTAGAAGATGTGCGTTTGAATTCTGGTATTTAATCATAAAATTATGATCTCATGAATTGTTAATTGGTAGTTATTCAATCTTTGATCGTTAGATATGAAACATATCAAGACCTAAAAATAGAAAAGAATGAGAGTCAAACTCTCAGGTAGAACCAGCCTCGGAGAGAAGGCTTTTAAGCCTTTGAATAGATTGCATGGCTTTGTTTGCTTCGTTCATCTTTTCCTGCTCGTAGTGCAGTAAGATCTCCTCAATGGGCGTGCTCAACCTGTACACTTTCATGGGCCTGCCCGTTCCATCGCTTTTGCTTATTCTCTCCTCTATCCAACTGTTCTTACGAAGCGTGCGTAGAGCAATGCTCACTTCAGGCTGCCTGAGGTCTGATCCCCTCTCTATCTCCCTCGATGTTGCCTCCTCTACGTTGGCCAGGTAGGCGAGCATATTGGATACCTTTCTGGGAACTCCAAGACTTCTCAATGTCTCAACTACCTCTATGTCTTTCTCGTCAAACCTCAGTACGAAAGATTCTTTCATGTCTATCTACTCCCTTCTATTTTGCTCCCTTTATGAGAGAAATGTACTTTATGATATAAATAGTTTATTTATGTTAAACAATTGAATACTATTATTATGAGCCTCGACAAGCCCTGTTATAATTAATCACTTTGTAAAAATTTGAATTAGTTTCTTTTTATTTTCTCCACAAATCGTCTCTTCTTAGCTATGGCCAAGCAAGCTGCCTCGTCTATCCGGCTCTGCATTTCTGAGACGGCCCGCCGAGCATCCTGGCCAACCGCCTTTTTGATGGGTGTATAGGCTGACTCTCTGAACCGCGGAGAGAAGTCTCTGGCAACTCCATCGATATGCAGCTCTGCACCACTGCCATTCTCCACAGTGCCGATGACGTCTATGGCAACTCCAGCAGTCCTTACCGTACTTGCGATCTCTCGCGACTGGTCCTCTGGGGCGATTATCAGCAGTGCATCGATAGACACTCCCAAATAGTCTATCTCCAGGGTATCCAGCATAGTCCGGACTCTTGGGTTGACCAAGTCACGCATCTTCTCCTCCTCGAAGACAAGCTTGACACCAGCCGTATAGGAGATCTCCTTGGCGTCTCCGCGAATGCCTCCGTTGGTGACGTCGGTCATGGCGTGAATGGTCGTGTCTTTCTTGAGCAGGGCCTCACTAGCCTGGAGGAACTTGATGTTCAGGGTCTCGTCAACGACCTCGTGCCAGCCGTAGTAGAGAGCAGCCGCGCAGATAGTACCACCTCCGGCTCCTTCTGTCATCATGATCACGTCTCCGGGTTTTGCGTCCTTTCGCGGTGTCAGCTTGTCGGCGATGCCGACTGCACCGACGCAACCCGTCAGCCGATCCCCGATCACCATATCCCCGCCTATGCGTAGAGTGCTGCCCGTTACCAGGGGAACTCCAATCAGCTCAGATACAGTTGAGATGCCGGCGATGTGGTCGAAGAGCTTGGCAACATCGCCATCGTCAGCCAGATGAATGTCAGAGAGCAGGGCTACGGGTTTGGCTCCCATTACGTAAATGTCGCGCAGAGCTGCCCTGGTGACGTGAAAGCCGGCAAGAAAGGGGTAGTCGCTTAACCTGGAGTGCATACCATCCACCGTGACGACGACGTAACTCCCACCCGCCTTGACAACTCCTGAGTCGTCCAGCTCGGTTGAGTCTACAACGGCACCGGTCCTGCCTATGACCTCGGCTATCTTTTTGTGAGTATAAAAGTCGCCGGAGCCTCGTGAACCAACTCCGAAGTCACCCATCGTCACGCCAGAATTCCGCAGGGAGAAGACGTCTCCTCTAGGGTTCAGAGTAGCCCGGGCTTCATCCAGCACTGCCTGAACCAATTTGTCAGCCTGATCCTTGGGGATCTCCTTTACCTCCATGATTATGGCTGCCAGCTTGGAAGCAACTTCAGGGTCGTGCCTACGTAGCCCCCTCTTCGCAAAACCTTCCAGATCCATGGCTGCCAATTAGCTTAGACATAAAAAAGGCTGACTATTCTCTTGAAGGATGAAGGAAAAATACCTAGTAACGAGATATCAGGTCGGTTACAATTCGGGTATGTGTTTAGCTCCCCTAGATAATCAGATCAGCCTAGAACTTGTTTTGACCGGAAAAATTATATAATATCATATTGATAC
>PMNG01000179.1 GCA_003162615.1 Methanothrix sp.
TTAGGCTTTGGACCGCCCGAAAAGTTTGGCACAAGGCCAACATATCCACCTTTGTTCCACGAATCAAGCCAGCCATAACCAGTCGGTTCTGTTATGTCTATTTTGTCGCAGGCTTCTTTAATCTTATCTCCTTTATAAAGAAACCGAGGGAGGATAGGCGGCGCTGATCCTTTCAAGTCCTCTCTCGCGGCTCCAGAGTTCCACGCAGCCCTTGAAGTAAGAATCGAAAACCCACATGTTTGCCTCACCCCCAAAGGCTCTGGACAAAGCCAGATTTCTCCCCGAGTCTACATGATATGGCAGAGAGGATAAAGGCGAGGCGCGGGAGGAGGGCGAAAGTGATAGAACAGCTCCATTAAAAGATCAAGTCTAAATGGGAAATTGCAGGATATTTGAAACGACTTACTATTGAAGCAAGACTGCTTTGTGGCCTCCTTCTTAAGGAAATTGATCCGGCCGAGCAGACCTTCCGGAAGATGATTTCTAAAGGGAACGGTGAGTCTCATATATTTGCTTGGGCCGATCAGTTCTTGTGCTAGGACATAGTACTGATCTAAGTTGTTGAAATGAGGGAAAAAAATACAGGAAATATTTCACGTTTCGGGTTTAGACTCGAAAAAGCGGGAGTGCATACCTCCCGTACCATGATGCTAGAGGATCTACAACTTCTCCTATCTTATATCAGCAATCCGGATTCCACAAAAAATGATTATATCAAGGCTATTATAGAAGACAATTGTCTGGGAAAGCGTTCCGGAAAATCCAGAAAGCTTGCGGCTAGCCATCTAGTGTATCTTTACTCTCTTGATTCGTCGCTTGCTGTTTTTCGTTCACTGCATTATTTTTGGAATAGAGATTTTGAGGCCCAACCAATCCTGGCCTTACTATGCGCATATGGTAGAGATGCGCTACTTCGATTGAGTGCTCCATTTATTCTAAAATTCCAGACAGGTATGATCTTCAGTCGCGAATCTCTCGAAAAATACATAGACAAACATTACCTGGGTCGCTTAAGTGAAGCAACTCTCAAATCAACTGCACAAAACCTAAATGCCACTTGGACTAAATCGGGTCATCTCTCAGGAAAGGTAAAAAAGGTGCGATCAAGAGCTAAGGCAACGCCGGGATCAGTAGCTTATGCGCTCTTTCTCGGTTATCTAATGGGAATCCGTGGGGAATCACTATTTAATAGCGAGTATGCATCTCTCCTGGATTGTTCCCAAGATCAGGCTTTTGAGATGGCAGAAGATGCTTCACGACGTGGCTGGATCATTTTCAAACGAGTAGGAACAATTGTAGAGGTTCAATTTCCTAAAATGCTGACTGCAAAAGAAAGGGCGTGGATCAATGACTAAAATTAAGCAATTGATAAATTCCTACAGCAAATACATCTCCATTCCCTGGCGTAGTGATGCTGCTGCGGCTCAACGTGTTATTTTCTGTATTTACGGAGAAAAAGATGAACTCCGTCTGAGGGCAGAGATCGATGAATTCGAGATTGCGACTCGGCAATCGGGTCATGATTGGGCTGTTTTTGATCTTACGGATACTTTTCCCTCCTGGCTTGCCAGCCAGAAATATGCTAATAGTTACTTCAAAAAACCTGAACAGCTCTATACCCTGCTTCCCAAGTATCTCGCATTCATTGCCAATGAGTTCGATCAATTCATTCGGGCCAATTCAGCCACTGAAAACTCAGTGGTTGCTTTGAAAGGAGTAGGTTCGCTTTTTGGTCTTCTCAAGGTTAAAGAAGTTGTAGACAAATTTGCTCCTCTAGTGAATGGAAGGCTTCTGGTTTTCTTTCCTGGAAGCTATGAAAACAATAATTATCGCTTGCTGGATGGATATGATGGGTGGAACTATCTTGCAGTAGCAATAACAGCTAACGATTTCTGAGGGAGGGGAAGATGATCAATCGAGAAATTTACCGAAAAGATCCTTCAAAACAAAAACTCGTTAATGAGGGTGTGGCGAGCGTAAATGATGACAAAAGCGAACAGGCAATGGCAGTCCTTCGTTATGAGCTAGAAACTTTCGTCTGCAATGGTCAATACAAGAAAGGCATAGAGGATATCCTGGAAACATACTTAAAAAATATCAACCAGGCGCAACAACCGGCTGCCTGGGTCAGCGGCTTTTATGGATCTGGGAAATCTCATTTAGTAAAAATGCTTCGGGCGCTTTGGGTCGATACTACCTTTGATGATAAGGCAACAGCGCGGAGCATCGCCGATCTCCCACAGCCAATTCCAGATCTGCTCAAGGAGCTGAGCATTCAATCGAAACGGTATGGCGGACTTCATGCGGCTTCTGGAACTTTGGGCGCAAGTGCTAGTGGTAGCGTTCGATTGGCTCTTCTTCGCATCATTTTCAAATCTGCAGAGCTCCCCGAGCTTTATCCTGTAGCTCGTTTTGTAATGTGGTTAAAGAGTGAAGGCATTTATGAAGATGCGAGGAAATATTTGGAGCAAAATGGGCATAGTTGGCAGGAAGAATTGGACAATTTCTATGTTGCAGAAGGCCTACAAGAAGCGCTCGTAAAAATCAAGCCGAATTTGTTTTCATCACCTTTAGCATGTGCTGAGATCCTCAGCAATCAATACCCTTTGGTCCAGGACATTTCAAATGACGAAATGATTAAGGCAATTAGGCAGGCCCTATCCAATGATGATAAATTTCCTCTAACGCTCATCGTGCTTGATGAAATCCAACAGTACATCGGCGAAGATAGCCAGAGATCGCAAGATGTGCAAGAGGTTGTCGAAGCCTGCTGCAAGAATATTGGCGGACATCTCTTTTTCATCGGCACTGGGCAAACTGCTATAACAGGTACATCAAATCTCAAGAAGCTTGAAGGCAGATTCAGGATACGTATCGAGCTCTCTGACGCTGATGTTGACGAAGTTATTCGCAAAGTCATACTCGCAAAAAATGCCAATTCNNATTCTATTTCTTCGATCAAGCAAGTGATGCAAACCAATCTTGGCGAGATCTCCAGGCATCTTTCAAATACTACTATTGGCCACCGACAAGATGATACCGATTTCTTCGTTCAGGATTATCCACTTCTGCCTGTACGACGCCGCTTCTGGGAAAATACTTTACGAGTACTCGATTTGACAGGCACCGATAGCCAGCTACGCAACCAGTTGAGCATGGTTCACAAAGTTATCCAAACAAATTTGGATGAGACTCTCGGCCACGTAGTCCCTGCAGATTATCTCTATTTTGATTCAGCCGAGAAGTTGCTCCAATCACGCATCCTGCCCCGAAAAGTTCACGAGAAGACTATGAGCTGGTGCAAGGGCTCAGCTGATGATCGCTTAGTAGCACGAGCTTGCGGACTTGTGTTTCTCATAAATAAGCTGGCAGGGAGCAATGAAGAGATTGGAATTAGAGCCACTATTGATACTCTTGCTGATCTGATGGTTGAAGATCTCTCTGTAGGCAGCAGCGTGCTTCGCAGCAGACTTCCAGGTCTCCTTGATAATTGCGGTCTCCTCATGAAAGTTGGCGATGAGTATCGCATCCAAAGACGCTTTTCTTTATCGTGTAAATACACCCCCTACCTTATTATCAGTATCCTAAGATCTAAGCGAAAAAGCTTTGGATGCTACGATCCACGGGGGAAAATACCACCCCTAGGCTTTAATCCGCCTTTGCCTGTCGCTTTGGCGATGTAGGAGAGATCTTCCCTACAGTCTACCTCCAGAGGGCCTTTATCCGATCTCATGCCCATAACGGATTGCCATTTTCCTTCAGTACACTAGTGCCAACGAAATAATATTTGGGATTTTCTGCAAGAGAATTAGGAGTTTGTCGTAAAAAAAGCGATCCACTATAAACGGTTTTCCGTTATAGAACTCTGCCTCCATTGGGTCATTCGGTTTCATTTTGTTCATCATGTCTAGTTGATCTAACTTAGAGACAACCAAGCTCCCGTCCCATCTACCCGGGCCAATAGGTTTTTCCCATGATATATTCCAGCCTTTTGTCTTCCAAGTTGATCCATTCCACTTCAGGCAACCACTGCGACCAGCTAATTGATGCATGTAATAGCTTTAAACACCTACACAATCATAAAGATATGTTGAACTCTGGTAGACTTAAATCAAATCCCTAGCTACATGAAAGAGGTTAGGAGAACTTCAGTTTTTATGACGTGGTCTTTGCGTTTTCTGCCAACTCTTCCATCTGCCGTTCAAACACTGGGTCCCATCGCCAATTAGAGAGACAGCCCTCCGCACACCACTTCACGAAATCCGCAAAATCATCAATGAGCGGACCCGAACCTTCCTCAAGGGCCTTCAATCGCTTTTTAAAATTCGACATCGTCTAACCATCTCAACTTGATCATAGAACCACGATGCTCAAGGGGGATCTCATCTTCTGACCAATAGAATTTGATTTCTATGGGTTTGGCTCCCTTTAGCTCCAGATCCTTGAGCCTTCGGTCTAGGCTATCCAGCTTCATCCTATAGCATCACTCTTCCAAAAAATATCCTTCCTTCCGCATCATATCCAGATCGGCTGCAAGCATCCTTTCCTGTTCTGGCGTGAGTTCAAGCTCTCTGCCCTCCTCCTGAGCGGTTAGAACAGCAATCAAGAGATTAAGCTCCTCCTCTGAGCGCTTGGCTAGAAAATCGGCTGTGGGATCTATGGGCTTGATTCGAGCTTCCAGGGATTCCAGCCTCTTCGAGAGAGCGTCAAGCTTCATCCATGTTCTCCTTAATCCAGGTGAACTTAACTTCGCTACGAGGAACGCGATAGGGAGGGAATAGCCATCGAAGAACAAAAGGGTCATCCTCATTGCGCTCCAGATAGGCCAACCTTCGCTCAATTCGATTCACCATTGATCCCACCTTGGAGCAGCCACGCCAGCCTCCAGCTCATCGAAATATCGTTTGTATCTGGCCAGATTGGCTTTCTCTTCATCTGTCTGGGGTTCCTCCCGTTTGCCATCAACAAACCACATTTTGTATCTGGCTAGTCGCTCCCGCCAATCAACAGGAATGTTTGGTCCAGTCTTGGATTCCAGCACCACTAATCTGCGCTCAAGACTCGGCTTCATCACGTGTCCTCTCCAGCTCGGCAAAGTATTGTTCGTATTCTAGGCAGTTCTGAACATCCGGGTCTGTGGTATCCAGAGGTGAACCGACTTCTATCGCTTCAAAGATAGCTTCATATCGCTTCATGTCCGCGAAGAGGTCATGGCAGGGCTCGTGGCACATTGCCTTGGCTTCCAGCCTCCGCAAGCGTTCAGCAATGCCCATATCTGGCCTCCAGATCTTCAAGAAAAGCTTTGTCTTCAGGAGGCAGCTTATCTACGTCATCGTATCCTTTCTCGATAATCTCCCCTAAGCGCCTCAGCTCCTCTTCTGTGCATTTTTCGAGGAACTTTTGCGTATCACTCTTCGCACGTGGCTGTCTGGCCTCCAAGATCCCGACACGTCTCCCTAATTCATCGAGCTTCATGCGGAAAGCCTCCTGGCGAGGTCAGTTATCAATATCGATATTTGCCCCCATTCAGTTCTGTCCGGTGTCCACTTGGCATAGCTCTTCAAAAGCACTTGATCTCCAGGATTGAAATCGGATAATTCGGCCTTCCTTTCCAAATCCCTGCAGAGCCTGATATACGTGAGCATGAGGCCCAGGCCGCTGCCTGGCTTGAATAGCGCTCCATCCGCTAGCTCCACTAGACCTAGACCGCTCTCAAGCTCTTCGATCCTATGCCGCAAGGAGTCAAGCCTGTCCATCTGCCCCCACCTCAGCCCACAACCTCGGAGCTTCCAGTCTGGCCAGGAACATGAATCCAGTTTCATCAGATGGCTTCTCTGGTATTTCGACGCCCTCTGCTTTCATCCCTTCAAGCATAGCCCATAAAAACGAGCCTTTAATGGGTGGCCAAGGCTCGATATCTTCCGGCATAGGCTCCAGCCGACTGAGTCGCTTGATGAGTGGGCTGAAACGGTTCATCGAGAATTCTCTTTAGCTTGCTCTAACTTAGTTAGTCTGGCGTCTATCTCCTCAAGCTTTCTGGTTTCAAATGCCTTCAACCACAACATTCCAAGATTGCAGAGCTTGCCAGCATTCTTGACCTCCTCGCCCGATTTCAAGATCGAGTTGATTACCCTTTGAGATAGGCGTTCTATGTCTTTAGGACGCTTGATTCGAATTGAATTATTTTCCATTTATGAACCTCTAATTATCGAAAGGTGGTCTTACCCCCGCCCCATCAGGTCTTAGCGATTATATGTAGCTCTAAGCATATAAATTCTTATGTAACGAGATCAACCTTTTCGCATAGCACAGTTACATAAGAAAGCAGCTATGCTTGCTGGTTCCAAACAGGTCTAATTACCTTGGCCTCCAGCCTATTAACAGCCATACGTGATCCATTGCGTCTTTGCAGAAGGAGTTCATCGTTTCTGATGCTGATTAGCCTGCCTGTTATCACTTGGCCATATCCCAGGTCAACTAGGATCATTTTATTTATCCAGACCAGAAGATAATCAGAGGTGATCATGCACCCACCTCACTGAAAAGACTTCTCAGCTTATGACGCTCCATTTCTTGTTGTGTTTCAACTTGTTCTAGCGCTGCCAAGTCCATCAGATTCTCAATTTCTTGTATCAATCGGCTCTGAAGAACATCTGCTGGCAGAGCGTCAAGCTCGACCGATATATCACCGTGCTTTTCAACAAACTTTTTGTGCCTTGTATCAGATTTTTTAGCAAAATCAGGAGGCAAATTGTATCTCCGAATGTCCTCAGCTACGAGAGCGCATTTCATAATCTTGGGATAGCAATTAAAGAAGCCTAACCGCTCTCCGAGACTCCTTACCATGTCCTCTCCCGATGGATCGAAGTCGCCAAAGTAAAGGATGGTGGCATTATCACCTTTGCCGTACCTTTTGGCGGCGTTCCTAATGCTGGTCCAGCCATCATAACCACGTCCAACGTTCAGCGTCACACCATAGGGAGCCAAGATGTCCTCAAAGATGCCACTCAAAGCTTGAAGGTCATGCAGGGGCCTCCACAGGCAGATAGACTACAATCCCGGCCGGTGATGAGTCATCCTTCCTGATCCAAGTGGCACCGTCCAGATAGGCCAGGATGATAGCCTCGTCGAGTCCGGTATCCTTGACCAGATAATCCATCCTCGGAGCATCGCCTCTCCTGAGCGATTTACGAAAAGCATTACAGATCTGCTCTGCTTCCGGTGAGGAGGTATCATTGGGGACATCCTCCGCCATCTCGGAATAGAATTTTGTTTTCTTGCTGTACTTTGCTGCCAGCTCCCTATCGTGGACTTCCTTTGTTTTCCTCTCGGCTTCGTTTTTCTGGAGATCTGCTTCTATGTTGTTGCTTGGTGCTACTGCCTCATCTTCTAAGAATAGCGGAGTCGTAGCGATGTCGTCTGGTTGGTGAGGATACCCGGGTGTGCCCTGTGATTTAGTGATGGGGTTCTTTTCCAACCCATAGTCCACACCGTCGATAGTTTCCTTTATTCTACTAATCTTTTGTTCATTTTCATTTTTTATTTCGTTTGAGATTTTCTTAGAATATGCCAAAACTATCGACGGTGTGGACTGAAAGTCTATATCTTTCCCCCAGTATAGACTGTCGTCCCCGGAGTATATCCTAGTCAGGGCGGGCACTTTCTCTTTCTTGAATTTTACCCCCTGCCAACACATAGCTCTGTCCTGTCCGTTATTCCAAGGTTTGATGCTGGATACGGGCATCACGGTTTGATCTTTGATCAATTCACCGAATAGCGTTGTACTCAAAGGTCTCAGATTTTTCGCAGCGATGTACTCATTGAATGCTTTCCACATAACACCTTTTTCTATTACATCAGCAGCGCTCCCGACATCGCACTTATCTAGAAGGAAAGCTAATACCGGGTTGGAGTTGCGTTTGTACATAAGCTCGACGTCTTCCGTGGTCTTATAGTAGCTGAACTTCCAGTTGTTCTTTCTGAGTTTAGCCAGATGCTTAAGTGCCACATTAAGCAAACCGCTCATCTCTTGCGGCATCTGGAGTTTCTTATCTAAATCCGGGTCTGCCTTTCCATTTGCCAGTGTGAACACTTTCAAGTATTCAATGATGATCCATCGGTCGTAGAATGCAAACGTGTCATCTTTGCTTCTAGGCAGGATGTTCGCCGCAAATATCATCTTCGCTTTGTTCTGAAAATTGAACGCCGGTCTGAACTTCTCTTGAGCTCGGAGCGTGTCTCCTCCCGTTGCCATTCTGAAAGCTGATGTATCGCTCAGATCTTTGGCAGGTAGGTCACCTCCGATGTTAGCCATTTTTCCAAAGCAGTCGGATATAGCGAACTGGTCCATTACCATTTGCTGAAGAGTTACATGACTTATGCTATTCTTTCCCAGAAACCTCTCTATAAGCCTGATCAGAGTCCCCTTGCCGTTTCGCCCTGATCCTACCAGCATTATAGCCTGGTGTACATGATACTCCGGCCATAACAACCAGCCTATAATCTCTTTTATCAGGTCTAAGTCGTCTTTCTCATTGGTGGACTTCAGGTATTCCTCAATAGCTGGACAGGCTGCCGTCGGATCATATATAACGTCAAGCTGTGACGTCGTGAAATGGTCCGGGCTATGTTCTCGAACATCTCCCGTGTCGATGTCGATTAGACCGTTTAGGACATTTACCAGACCGGTATTATTAAAATCCTCACGATCTAAATAAGTACGACGTTTGACGTTTCCAACTACATCAGATACAAGCTTGTTATTGAGCAGTCCCGGAAACTCTGTACCGATCAGTCCTTTTAAGACCTTTTCCCCGTTGTCCAGGTATACTCCGTGGTCGTAGTGATATATCTTTTCAGTATCTGAGACTGTCTTGAAATGATGCTGTTCTATCCATACATCGACTCTTGCCAGAAACGCTTTAAGTCCGTCGTCTGGATTGCCTTCGCCTCCATCTATGAGTCCTACTTCTGAAACATCTATTCCTAGCTCTTTCAGTTGTTTGCGGTGTTTCTTGACTATTTTTTCATATGCCGTTTTCTCTTGCTTTCGGTCTAACCATCCTTCGTTTAGGGCTCGGTCGATGATATCCTTGTAAATCTGCCTTTCCATCTTGTCGAATCCGGCACCGTCCTTGGTTTTGGCACCATCACAAACCCCAGCTAAAGCTCTAATGCATGTTACAACCGTGTCTCCGGCCAATTTCCTATGGGCATAATCTCCCGGCCACCTGCATCCTTTACAGGTATCGTCCGGCTTGCATACATCGAGGCCCTTCAATCCAAGATGGGGGAATCCAGCGCCGTCGTTCTGAATGGTTCCACATAGGGGACAACTCATTTTACCCCAATAGCTATTGAAAATATGTTCTGCACCACTCAGACCATTATGATTTGCTGCCGTTTCAACTGCTTGCCACGCTTGCTCCGGGCTCCATCCCATTTCATACAAATATGTTGATATGATCGCAGCAAACCGTGTTTTTCCTTCTCCCTGGTTAGTTGTGGTCATCATGTGCGTCATGCAGGGCGGAAAGTTCTCTATCGCGGTTTCATCTGCTGGTCTGAACACCCCATGAAATTGGTCTTTCTGTCTCTTCTTTGCGACTTCTGTGTCATCCCTGAATTGATCTAATAGCTCAAACAGAGGTTTCTGCTCCATCGGATCATAGCTAGAATACCACCTACGACAATCTTCAAGTACTTCGTCACTTAACCCAAAATCCAATCCGATACTAGCTCGTTTGGTATCAATCTTGATTGCGTCTCTGTTTAGTGGCGTTACTGCATAGGGCTTTTTCTTGTGAATCGATAGAATGCACTTGAATATTCGTTTTGCATTATTTAAAGCATCGAATTTTACTTTATTTGCGTACTCGGGGTGAGCTACCTTGAAATCTGCGGCTACTTTAACTATCAGGGCGTTGAATTCATCAGTCCGGTTTGCGAAAAACTCCGCTCTTGTCTCAGGACTAGAAGTCTCCGATGCCGGTTTACAAATACCATGATGTACCAGGGCATAAATCCCACCACCCGAAAACAATACCCAAACACTCTTATGAATACCGTGATCCTTCAGATAATTAACAATAAACTGTGCTCCGGCGTTCAATGCTTCTTGTACGACGGGATCATCTATGTCATATCCTTTCTGCTTGTCGATATCGACTCCGAGCGTATAAGCAACCGTGTTAGAGGGCGTTCCGAGTGGATTTTCGTTTGTAACTGCGGTCCTATGCCTTATTTCACCCATGACGACCGGTCTGAACACGTTCAGAGTCAAATAGGGCGTTCTGTACTGATTGGCTACCTCTTCATAGTCCTCTTTGACGTTGAGCAGTCGTACCTTTCCGTCATCAAGATATTTGTACCATCTATGAAAGTCTCCGTTATATGCTCGCCAACCATCAGCCGGAAAAGCATAGTTATAAATGATATCCATTACTTCGGGACGGCTGAAATGCGCACGGGTTATGTCGGTTGCCGTCTTCATCAGCGCCGCCTCTTGCAAAGCTCGATGAAATTATCATTTTCGCGCTTTCGCTTTTGTTCGGCGGCGTGCTCGGCATAGCGCTTTCCATACCCGGTATAGCTTGAAGGATGAGCGGTTCGTCCGCAGAAGTAACAGCGAAAATTTCCAGTGGATTGAACCGACACATTACAATACGGACAAATGTAGTCCACTGGTGGAGAGAGATGTTCGCCGTCCCTGATCGGTTTCCAAGGCCTGCCATCGTCCTTGCAAGACGTTTTAGGTCCGAAATTTCCCCTTTTACCGTCTACTATTGAAGTATCAGGATCGATTACTGGCCAGGGAGCATCGATAGTCGATAGCTTTCGCCCGTTGTCTCCCGGAAGGGATTTCTCCCCGCCTTCCCGATGTGGATTTGTGTGATCAGGCATGTGCTCCGTCCGATGTCTTGATTCTGAACCCATTATCAGTCTTCAACAGCCCGATTCTCTTCCCGATGTTAGGTAAGAGCTTGGTCGCGATGTCCTCCGGAACACTCACGCACACGCCGCCAATGGTCACGATTTTGTGACCCTCTACTTCGGACACCTCAGAGAGGTTGCCTATCACGTCCTCGAAAGATTTGAGGAAATAAACGGATCTATTCATCCACAAACCTCCGTCTCCATTGCGCCCATCAGAACCCCGCACCCTGAGGCGAACTGGCAAGTAGTATCCGAACACGTCACCAGATCGGCCTCACTGAACTGCTTGTATAGATCGTGGCAATATCCGGAAAGTTTATATCTAAAAGTGACCCTTTTGTACATGGAATTCTCCGGTTCTGGATTGGTTGCTTGGAGAGTCGCCCGCCCTGAGCCTGTTGCCCGCAGGCTCTTGGCATTCTGTTTTCACGAAACCTCTGAAATTGGCGTGTAAATCAACCTTCCATATTCGTCCATATTGATCGCCATGTACGATGCCTGTAGCTTTTCCGCAAGCGTCTTTGGAACCGCAAGAACTCGCTCGCAGCCCATTCGCCGGACTTTGATCAGTTTCATCTGCATCAATAGATTACAAGGACGTTGATTATATTTATATCTTTATAAAACAGTTGTGTTTCGGTTGTTAAATTTTACTAAAAACTCAACCATTAAGGCACATCGAAAGATATTTCAAGTATGTCCATGCAATAAACTGAAGATGATGTGGGTCAAAATCGTTGAGAAAAGTGAGAGAGACGAGAGGGCATTGACGGAGTTTTTAAAAAATAATCCGGTTGTGATGGGTTCCAAAATGCTATGGGACGGGATAAAGACTCGAAACGAACAAATCATGAAAGGACATAGTAAGCGGTTGCTAGCTTTTCCGACCAAAACACAACTCAGAATCCTTGCCTGTCTTATTGATGATCGTGGTCATCCCCTATGGGAGATCGCGGAAGAACTCGAAGTAGATGAAGGATATGTATCTCGTGCTATCAAGGAACTAATTGATTTAGAGATAGTATACCCGGGAGAGAGAAGACCAAGCACACATAAGGGAACACGAAGCCGAAAAAGGCCAGAAAAAAGACCAGAGTGCCCTCTGTATATAAATAAAAAATTGGAAATTATATACCATTTGCACAAAAACGTGGAGACTAAATTGGCCCACCTGGGAGCAGGGGCTCCAAAAACGCTCAAAATATTATCGAAATGGATGGAAGATACGAAAGATGCTTGTTCAGAAGCGGGAGTGGGTATAAGACTCGATCCTAAACCATTTACAGATAGCGAAATAACGGCATTGATACCCGAATATTAACCGTATCATAGCATGAGCGAATATCTTGCAACAGAAAAAGGACATACTCCTAATGCAGATGGTCCGAAGTAAGAAAGGGATCGGCCAACGCTCCTCTTTTCTCGCTAGCTCCCAAACAGCCTTATGTGTACTGGATTGAGAGAAAAGCATTAGTACACATAAGGTTCGAGCGCAACGCTGTTCAGAGATTTACCATCGGTCTAGTGAGGTATAGGAAGGCTACTTCAGACTACTAGCCACACTCTGAGTAAGAGCGGCTCCTTCCTGTGTTTTAGGGATTACCTTCAGGTTGCTGAGAATATATGCTGCCATGTCTGGTCGTTCTTCCGTCATTAAAAGGACACCCAGCCTTGGAGTAACAGCACCGAGATATCCTGTCAAAATGGTAGTTGTGTCGTTCACCCTACAACTTACAACCCAACCTGGATATGGCTTCGTCACAGATTCGGGAGTCACATTTTTTCCGGTCTTTATTTGCATGAAACTGGCTATTCACTCTGTTGGATAGTGTAATTTATTGTTTTTTGCGATGACAACTCGTATATCTTTATACCACTCGCTGAATTATCACTCACCCAGTATATGCCTTCCGCCAATACTCCATCTGAATCGATGTGTAAAGGATCAATTAATCGATATTTACCAGTCCCCAAATCACCTGGCAAAATGTAAGCCCCTGTATCAATTACACAATTCTGAAGCGTTACCATCTCGGCTGATACAAGATTAGTTAGAATAAGAAGCAGAATAACCAGACCAATTAGATGAGATTTCATGTTTTTACCTCCATATCTTCAGTTTGCCTAGCAGTCTGCCTAATATCCGCGCCCCATTTTTCCGGTCCCTTTTGTTGCCCAATCCTCATTTCCAAAATAAGAAGTGGCGGGAGATGATGATCCCGGCCCATATAGTGCCATATACATACGCCCTTGTGAATTGCCACCAATGAGCGGTGTATAGTACATTACTAGGCCATTAGCATCTGAGGAAGAAATCTCCCAACCTACATTTCCGGTAACCGCACCTCCGGTGAACACTTCCGAGCTTGGCAATGGATCAGGGATAACACCAGCAGAGTTCTGGAAGGTGCTGTAACCGACTGATGAAGGCCCTACAGCCCTTAGATCATAGCTACTAAATGTGGAAGAGCCCTCACCCACATACTTCACCTGCACTGTGGCAAGGAAGAATTGATCTCCATATTTAGGTGCTTTATTGAACTGGTTCTCTTTTAGCACCATGTTTGTGGCGTCAGGATAGACATTTAACACCGTTATCTGCCAACCGTTACCTAGATCCACAGCCGTCCCAACAGGAAAAGGATCATCTCGGGTGCCTGTCGCTGCCTGTTGTACTACAGGTGCGGCAGTATAAGCTGGAGTTGATTGCTGTTGAACGACCGGGAAGACGTGAGCGCCTGCGTGGGTGATACGGAAGCTATTAAGGATACTCAAGGCCGTCATCTTGTCCTCTGTTGATAGGAAAAACAGAAGATATCGAGATGTTTGGTTTGCAGCCAGATCGATAGGAGCAACTGCGCCATAAACCACCCGGCCATCTATCCGAGAGACTCCGACGCCCATTAGACCAGCTTGTCCTCCAATGGTTTGGGTAGATATCCGTGGCGAACTATTAAAACCCGAAAAAAGGTTCGTTATCGCTTGTTGCAGCCTATCGTTCCCAGCGGGTAAGCTGAGACCAAAATCATTCAAAGCCACGTATGTGTTAACTCCAGTTGTGGTTGAGTTCAGCCAAAAGGTATCCATATAATACCCATTTAATCGTAGTTCTGTGGGCAACACGTTAACCGATACGGATTCATTCGAACCGAACGTCACATGCCATATACCAGCATCAACCGAATAATTCTTAGCTGATGCAACGCCGGCACCTGATAGGACTTTCTCACGTCCGAAAGTGATGGCCTTAGCGTCAGGAGAAGCATTGATTACCGACTCGACCCAGCCAGTGCCTAACGTCTCGTCTTGAACGTGTGCCACTGCATCTGAGGCTGTAGTATTCCACTCGTCAACCATCTTTCCTTGGCTGTTGTCGAGAATGATTCTTAGATCTCCGTTGTAAGTGGACTTATCTGCAAACCAGGCATAATTTACAATGATCGATTCCAGTGCTTTGTGGAATGTATCATTATCACCAGTTCGCTGGATAGTGATTTCTATGTTAGCATTGGTCACATTGACCACACAACTCAAAATTCCTGCTTCCTTCATACAAACCGCCAACATAGCTTTTTGAACATCATGATTATCGACGATCTGCCTTTGATTGAAGGTCGTTGGAACCTTAGCCGATGACATGGAATCTTTTCCAAGGCCTGGTGATACACCGACCGATTCCCTGGCAGCAGCCGCCGGCCCAGTCGTCACATTATCAAAGATATGAGGCGATACACCGCTAAGTTGAGTCGGGGTACGATTCATCGTTATTCTATAGGAGTCTACGTCCAAACCAGTACCTCCCGCCAAAACTGCAGGCAACGCTATAAATGCGATGAGAGCCATCGCGGTTACTGTTACCATAGCCTTCATAACGAAACACCCCTCCTTATTTGGGTCAGTATTGCAGATATATCAGCAAAAAAGCTTTTGGGTAATTACAGAAAACTCCAACGACGGGCGCGCCCTGAGGCGGGTGGGACGAAAAAACATATATCCTTAGAAGATAGTTAGAGTGTTAGTTACCCATTGTGATATGTACCTTGAGGTGCATAGATGAACAGTGGGAGTGATACTATATTTTAGAATTGTTTGTTCGAAATAGTTCTCTACGTATTATTATATTATGCTTAATTATATCGAAATACTGGTGGTCCTCGTCTGCGATCATTCTGCGCACACTGCCGCATATGCAATCTGCACATTGCACACCTCTGCTGTTATGCGATTTCTCAAAACGGGCGTACATCCGATGGGGGCTTAGAATTGGATCGATCTGCCTTTTTAGATAAGTTGATATACTCTTTTTTATATCCTTGTTTTTTGATCTTTGGTCGATGTACAATGTAATATGATCTCTTATTTGCTCTTGTTCGATTAAGTTCTCGATTAAATAAAAAATCATTTGATTATAAATATAATTTATTTCGGGATGCCCTCTAAGATAGTCGTATATTTTCGTTTTATTAACATAAATATATCCAAACTGCCCGTTGTTTTCTGCAAGCCTTTGAAGTAATTGAATTCGTACCTCGTGGCTGGATTTGTTGAATTTAATCTCCTTAGGTGCCTTCCCCGTCCTTAATCTAATATCCTCTTTAATATAATCAATTGATTTTTTATAGCTTTCAGTTGGAAAAAGCGCAAATCCCATTAAAAAATATCGTGAAGAACCGGTCTTAAATCCAGGATCGCCAGATTCATCAACAAAAATATGCAGCATGGTCTCTATACTCAGGTCACGCTATCCGCTCAGTTAACTGTTTCGCTATTGCTCAAATGCCCAACTGCGGAATAGCAGCCAGGTAAGCCTCTTTCAGCTCTTTGAGGTCGATGTGATCATAGATATCTATCGCCTCTTTTCTGCTATCCCCTCTGAGTTCCTGGATGAACTCGCGCCTCATTCCCGCCCGTCTGAGATGCGTGGTGAACCAGTGGCGGCAACAGTGTGGGCTGAAACGATCTTCCATCATCTCAGAATTTGGATTATGCAGGCCTACCCTTACGGCGGCCGTTCCCACAATATTATGAACGCCGCGCCTCTTCAGCCGGTCCCCCTCAGAGTTCAGGAAAAGGGCCGGTGAATGCTTCGTATTTTGTCCTTCTCTGATCTTCAACCAGCGCCGGAGGATGAAGGACGCCTCGTCATCAAAGAACACAGTCCGGTTGGTTCGCTTGTGAGTGGGCTTGAGCCGGATCTTCATCTCGACTAGGTCCACATCAGAGAGGTCCAACTCTATCAGCTCGTGCCTTCGTATGCCTGTCTTCGCTAGAAGCGTGATAACAGCCCTGTCTCTGATATCCAGCGTGGAGTTGATCATTTGTGCCATAGCTTCCACGCTGATAAGCTGCCTTCTGTGCCCGTCATCATTATTCTTATATCTCTTCAGATATCGTTTTCGAACCGGAGGAATCGGGTTAGTATTCACCGCATCCTCAAAGACAAGATAGTCATAAAATGAAGACAAGCAGCTAAAATAGTTGTCAAGAGTTCTAGGCTTAGCTTTCTTCTCTTGTCGTAGATGCTCGATGAATCCCTTTAGAACCTTCCGGTCCACACTGGAGACATTCACTTTTTGGTCTTCAAGGTATTGACTGAATTGCTTCAGGGTGTAGCCGTAGCACAAGACCGACAGCTTGGCCATGTCGCGAAGGCCACAATCCACAAGGAAATCTTCCATCAGCCGATCCATCGCCAGCCCTTCGCCTCGGCCTTGATCATGCCATAGCCTTCTAGTTCTTCTAATTGTTTGGAGACGGCCTTGACAAGTTCAGACTCTCTTGGATCTATGCCAAGCGCTTCAAGTAACCTGTAGCTATCCATAAAACTGCGAGCCTTAATGATTTCAACCAGTTCCTTGGAATAGCGTCTAACTCCGTGGTAATCATCTTCGAGAAACGTCTGCGATCGGAAACGCTTTAATTCGCCTTCGTAGCGATCTAGGACGATATCCTTTTGTCGTAGATCATCGCGGAGGTCTTTATTCTCCCTCTTCAGGTCTTCCAGCTCTTTTGTTACCTGGCAGCGGGGTTTGCTATCTTCTTCTGCCAGCTTTTCCTCAATAATCGATACGCAGAACGTCGATAATGGAGTTTTGGCCTTCTCGGCCAGTGATTTCCAGCGATCTTTATCCGCCTTGGACGGAAGATAGAGCCAGATATATCGTGATCTATCGGGTTTGACCAAGCTCTCACCGGTTAAGGAAAGGCTTAGAAGGTATTTATAGTTTTACCTGTAAAAAAGGGCCGAAACATAAACTTCGTCACACCAGCACACTATGTGCCCCAGATCCTGGAGGCCCTGGTTACCGCCAGGGAGATGGGCCTGAGCGTTCCCCTGGTCTACAACAGCGGTGGCTACGACTCCGTCGATACGCTGCGACTTTTGGACGGTATCTTCGACATCTACATGCCTGACATGAAGTACGGCTCCGATGAGATGGCCCTTAAGTATTCAAACGCCCCGGATTACACCAGATATGCCAAAGCTGCAATCCTCGAGATGCACCGGCAGGTGGGTGACCTGGAGATCGATGATGACGGCGTTGCCACCAAGGGGTTGCTGGTTCGCCATCTGGTCCTGCCCGCAGGTGCAGCCGGTACAGCAGAGGTTGTTCGCTTCCTATCTCGAGAGGTTTCAGGGAACACATATCTGAACGTCATGGCCCAGTACAGGCCCGAGTACAAAGCGTGTGGATATTCCGAGCTCGACAGGAGCCTAACGGCCCAGGAGTATAGAGAGGCAGTTCGAATGGCAGCAGATGCCGGTCTGACTCGGGGATTGGATATCTATTAATAGACTCCACAGGAGATATTATAGTGAAGATTTGGTGAAGATGAAGCCTTACGAATATCTCGAACACACCGCCGACGTCAAGTTCAGAGCATACGGAAAAAGCCCGGATGAAATGCTCAGCAACGCCGCCCTGGCCCTCTTCAACTCTATGATAGACACTGCTACCGTCCAGGCCAAGGAGACCTGGAAGGTGGAGCTCTCCGGGCCAGATCTGGAGCAGCTTGCCTACGATTGGCTCTCCGAGCTGATATTCCTCTTCGAGACCGAGTTTGCAGTGTTCTCGACCTTCGATGTCGTGTTGCATAAGAATGGCGATTGGAGCCTTCAGGCCGATATAGGCGGTGAGAGGATAGACCATAGCAGGCACGCCTTCGATAACGAGGTCAAGGCAGTGACCCTCCACGAGTTTGAGATCAAGAAGAACGACTTCTGGTGCATACAGGTGGTTCTTGACGTTTGATTCCGTATTACGATTCTGGATTATGATTCTGGACGTGTGATCAATGCTCAACAAGATTGAAGATAACATTTACGAATTGCCCCTGGACTACCGCCCTGGAATGAGGGTTCCCGGAAGGGTCTTCGTCTCTGAAGCCCTGCTCGGAATGGTAGAACCCGGGACGATAGAACAGGTAGCCAACGTTGCCAGCCTGCCTGGGATAGTCAAATACTCCATGGCCATGCCCGACGCTCATCTGGGCTACGGCTTTCCTATCGGAGGCGTGGCAGCCTTCCGGGAGGATGGTGGGGTCATCAGCCCAGGCGGAGTGGGTTTCGATATCAACTGCGGTGTGAGACTGCTCAGGTCGAACCTTGAGGCCAAGACTGTTCAGCCGTTGATCTCCGTGCTGGTAGACGCCCTCTTCGAGGCCGTTCCATCTGGGGTTGGGGCAACGAGCAGGCTTCATGTATCCGACAAAGAGCTGACCGATGCTTTCATCGATGGTGCTAAGTGGGCCGTGGGCCAGGGATACGGCGTGGAGGCCGACCTGGCTCACTGCGAGGAGAATGGTTCTATGAATGGCGCCGACCCATCTCAGGTCAGCATAAAGGCCCGCAAGAGGGGCCGACCTCAGTTGGGCACCTTGGGCAGCGGCAACCACTTCCTGGAGATCCAGAGGGTAGACGAGATCTACGATGAGGTGGTAGCAAAGAGGTTCGGGCTGTTCAAAGGCCAGATAACGGTCATGATCCACTGTGGCTCACGTGGGGCAGGCCACCAGATCTGCACCGACCATCTGGAGGTGCTGAGCAGGGCGGTCCACAAGTACAATATCGACATCCCGGACAAGCAACTGGCATGTGCACCCCTGGGGACGCCCGAGGCTGAGAACTACTTCGGTGCAATGGTCTGCGCCGCAAACTACGCCTGGGCCAACCGACACATCATCGCTCACTGGACGAGAGAGGTCTTTGAAAAGTATTTCCCGGACGGGAAGCTGGACTTGGTCTACGATGTCGCTCACAACGTGGCCAAGATAGAGGAGCACGATGTCGATGGAGTCCGCGAACGCCTGTACGTCCACAGAAAAGGCGCAACAAGAGCCTTTGGTCCCTCACGGAGTGAAGTTCCTGATGTTTACAGAGATGTGGGCCAGCCGGTCCTTATTCCGGGTAGCATGGGCACAGCCTCGTATGTGCTGTGCGGAAAAGACCGGGCAATGGAAGTGACCTTCGGATCGGCCTGTCACGGCGCGGGGAGAATAATGAGCCGCAGCCAGGCAAAGAGGACCTTTGCAGGGCAGGATATCAAAGCTGCCTTGAGCGCCCAGGGAATTAAGGTCAAAGCCACCCACCCGGCAATGCTCGCCGAGGAGGCCCCTCAGGTCTACAAGCCCTCAAACGAGGTAGTTGACGTTGTGCACAACCTTGGGATAGCCACCAAAGTGGCCAGATTGATGCCCCTTGGAGTCTCCAAAGGATAACCCTCGGGGACCGTCTAAGTGGCGTCCATCGAAGCTCCTGCCAATAGTCATCCTTTTTTCTTTGCCGAAGCGCTTTGCTGATGAATATTTCAGATAACAATCCCCGTGAAGTGGAGAAGGATTATCAGGATGGCCCCGAGAGCACCTCCGATCGCACAGATCAGTATGACCAACAAGCTGTAGCCTATTCCGAGGCCAGCGATGGCATTGGCCAGAAAGAGTATCGCCAACCCAACTACAGCGTTGACCAGGAAGTTCTTGAGCGATCTCAGGATGATGAAAGCACCGAAGACTATGGCCAGGGCGAGCACGATTAGCCCCAAAATCCCTGTTTCTATCATAATCGATAATATGCCTGTAAACATTTAAAAGGATTCTCAGACTCCGGGTTTGACACTAAGAGGTTCCATCTCGCTCTCTAGCCTGTGCAGCTCTTTGGTGTCTAGGGATAGAGGATCGATGTGCACCAGGAAGATGGCGTTTTTCAAGGCGACGTCGTCCCTCTGAGATTGTATGAACCTGAGAACAGTCTCGTAGTTGCTCTGGGTGATCAGGTAGCCCAACCCTTCCAGGAGTATCACTGGATAGTTAGCTTTATGAAGGAAGTCCGAGAGGATGCTGCTAAGCCTGGGGAAGTTGGTAGGATCCACAGACCTGTGCTCCGACTCGCTCTTCTGGGTAAGCCAGATGACCGTTCCTGTAGGAATGCCGTATCTTTCGCTGAGGATCTCAGGGTTGTACCTGCTAAGACACAAGCCGTCCATACCGTGGTTTACCAGCTCGCCGAAGATCTCCAGGCTCTTGTTAGGCTTTTCCTCCTCAATGACATAGGTGGTTCCCGGTATTAGAGAGATCTCGAATGGACTCCGACCAAAGCTATTCATTAGATCCCTCACAGATGCAGCCAGGTCGAACTTGGGATCGTACTTCTTAATAATCCTTCCAAGTCTCCTGATCGCTATGAAGAACTCCCGGCGGTTCAAGACTATGCCTGAACAGATCTTCAAGACACCTTTCTTACTAGGCTGTGCCATGTCAGGGTCGCATGCAACCGCCGATGATTCGACGCTCATGGGCTCCGCCTTTTCAAAGATGGTGCCAGACTCGATCGATTCGTTGACATCTCTGATGACGTCGACCCTTGTCGCGCTGTCAAGCCCAGACAGCATGGCATCAGAGAAGACCTTGAAGAGGTAAGTGGAGAGCGGCCCAAGGGTTAAGATGAGCTCTTTGATCTCGCTGATCTCCGAGGCGATCTTCAAGTGTACGAACTCCTGCCTCTCTGCCAGAACCATGCGGGTCTCTCGGGATAACAGCTCAATCTGGTACACGAAGTCCAGCACCTCTCTCTCAGGGACCAAGTCAACGTTCTCATTTATCAGGTGCTCGACGTTATCCAGAAGGACGATGCTATTCTTGCTGGATTCGACGAAGGACTTGATAGTCACGAAGAGCAGCGGCAGGTTTGTGGGAGATATGTACCTCTCAGAACCTTTTTCGTGACTGAGCTTTATAATTGGAGTCTCCCTGAACCCCCATCTCCTCCGAAGCTCCTCAGGATCGTGGATTGTTATGCATAAACCCTCTACTCCGTGCGTAATCTGGTCAGTAAACACCTCGTATGCCTTTTCGGGAATTATGAAGGTCCTGCCGGGCCTTAGTTCATATGTCGGCTGGGTGGCTTCCACCGCCTCTTGCACCGGGGTCACTAAAACCTTCTCCTCCACTATCATCCTGGTCGCCGATGGCCCAACGGAGCCGGTAAGGGTCTTCTCGAACTCGCCCCACAGCTCCAGAAGCTGCTTAGCATCGATCCTGTCTCGAGTCGTCCCTAGGCGGTCTAGCTCTGCATTAACTAGCCGCTTGGCTCTGTCGTCTCCGATGTATCGGGCCAAAGTCGTCTGAAGCTCATCCAC
Source organism: Methanothrix sp. (assembly GCA_003162615.1). Taxonomy (GTDB): domain Archaea; phylum Halobacteriota; class Methanosarcinia; order Methanotrichales; family Methanotrichaceae; genus Fen-7. The sequence goes on from PMNG01000179.1 coordinate 21,570, forward strand.
AGTCCCCATCCGTATGGAACCCCTGTCCACTGGCAGCGGCTCGACGTTCTCTTTGAAAACGTCTACAAAGCTATTGGTCAGGGCAGCCTCAGCAGGGCTCGGCCTGGACATCAGAGATACTAGTACGTACAACGTACAGTTTACGAAAAGAGTCCAAAAGACCGAATGGGTCCAGATGTCCAGGTTCATGCCAAATAGCGCGGTGGGCTTAAGAGCCACTATGCCAAAGGGCCCGTTGGCAACGAGATTGGTAGCCAGCCAGCCTTCTCCCGCCACAGTCGGGATCAACGCGGTGTAGATCCATAGCAGAAAGCCGGACACGAGGCCAGCCATGGCTCCCTCTCTAGTCCCCCTCTTCCAGAACAACCCCCCAAGGGCAGCAGGGGCAAACTGACTGGCCGCCAGGAATGATACGATGCCGATATCAGCAAGGCTGTGGTAGGCCACAGCCCGAGAGTAAAGATAACCCAAGGCTACTACAAGCAGGATGTTCAGCCTTCTCATCTGCAGGAGAAGTCCCGGAAGGTTCATGCCTCCGCCTATTCTGCCGAGCAGGTAAGGCATCTCAAGGTCGTTGAGCATCATGGACCCCACGGCAACCGACTCCACGAGGATCATGGCCGTGGCGGCCGAAGCGCCGCCGATGAAGACGAATAGTGCCAGCAAATCCTGGCCGTGGGTATAAGGAATGGTAAGTATGAAAGCGTCCTTGATCCCCGGAGTATTCAAAAGAAGTCCACCCCATGCGATGGCCGGGACGAAGATGTTCATCAGGAATAGATAAAGTGGAAAGAGCCACATGGCTTTCTTCAGGTGCGCCTCGTCTGAGTTCTCCACGACCATAACATAAAACTGCCTGGGAAGTAAGAGTATGGCGAAGAATGATATCAATGTGAGGGAAAACCAGGATGTATAATTTATGCCCATAAGATTGGAATAATCGGGGTTTGTCGAGATGGCCCGGGAAATTCCTTCCAGGATGGGCCCGTATCCGCCGAAGATTCCATAGGTTACGTAAAGTCCTACCAGAAGAAAGGAAACGAGCTTGACCAGTGACTCGAAGGCCACGACGGCGATAAGCCCCTCGTGGTGCTCCATGGGATCGAGGTGTCTGGCGCCGAAGATCACTGCAAACGCGCCCAAGAGCAAAGCAACGACCAGCTTGGTCTCAATCTCTATGCCTAAGATCGTATGCGGGCCGCTCAACACTTCCAGGGATGTGGAAATCGCTATCAACTGAAGGGCAACGTAGGGTGTGACCATTACCAGACTGACCACTGCAACGATGGCGCCAATGGCATAGCTTCGGCCATATCGAAAGCTGATGAAGTCGCTAATTGATGTCAAACGATGCTCTTTGGAGATCTTGATCATCTTTCTTATGAGGACCCAACCTAAGAGCATGGCGAGAGATGGACCGAGATAGATGGGCAGGAATTCCAAGCCATTGGATGCTGCTCTTCCTATGGAGCCGTAGAAGGTCCAGGCCGAGACGTAAACTGACAGGGATAGGGCGTAAACGTATGGGTTTGATACAATGCTTCTTCCCGCCAACCTCCTTCTGACGGCAAACTGCGCTATGCCGAAGAGGAGAAGCAGGTACAGTACCATGGTGATGAGAGCCAGGTGAGGGCTTATCAGCTAGAACCCCTCCTGTCGAATATGTAAGCAAACAGTATTATCAGCAGCCAGACTAGAGCTAAATAGAGCAATATCGACGGATAGCCGAATACACTCATCATTCCTGTGGCCAGGGATAATAGAGGCCAGTTGAGCAGGGCTACCCCCATCAAGAAGAGAAATACCCAAGTCTCATCCTGTCTGAACAGATCCTTAATCGATAATGCCATGGTCACAGACCTGGATAAACAGTCAACCCCTTAGCAGAAATATCTAATGCATGTTTCCCGGACGTATGAGGCGTGCCTGCCATTTTCAGTATCTCCACCGACCGTCTCCTAACAAAGTTCACCTCGGTATTGTGTAGCAGTATTATTCCATCAGCAATATGGGCAGTGTCCGTCGGGTATGAATATCCGGGTCCGGTCTCGCCGGTTATCAGGGAAACTGCGTTCATGTCTTTGATGGTCCTGGCCAGCTTAAGAAGAAAACGGTGGTAATCCCCTTTGAGGATCTCCTGGAGATCTGATGGATTGCATATCACAACCCTCTTCGACTGAAACTCGCTGATCTTAGATTGGATTAGATCCAACAAGTCCAGAGTGGTCTTCGTGTTCTCCACAGCCTCTCCCAAATCTATGTAATGAATTTCCTTGCAGAAGTAATCCTCTTTGACAAACTCGTAGGTTGAGGCAAACTTGAAAACGAGACTAGGGGATCCTCCTGAGATCATGAAATAAAGCCCGGGCTCCTTTCGCTCCGCNNACTAAGGTTATGGATGGGACTGGTAGACCGCCTCCTATCATCTCATCCAATCCGGGGATTCCGATAGGGATCCTTTCTATATTTTTCATTCTCTCAATCCCTTAGGAATTTTGAGTATTATAAAATTGTTATTCCAAATTCTTTCCGAACTCTATCGCGGCACGGTGATCGCACGGCTAGTCGCAGAGAGTTTCACGAATATCTTGTACAGAATATTGCATCTTTTCTTATTTGTCTTTATGGTAAGTTAAATCATCGTGGAGGAGTTCTGCGCTCCTCCGGGCTTCTCCCAGACTGTTTTTATATTAGGAAATCCTTCTCGCTGAGGTGAGATGATTGATCCTCAGAACACATTATTCAGGAGACATAACCCCAGAGAAAGCTGGTATCGAGGTCACCTTGGCTGGCTGGGCCCATGAGATCCGCGACCTTGGGGGCATAGCCTTCCTGGTCTTACGCGACAGGGAAGGGTTTGCCCAGATAACTCTGCTTAAGAAGAGAGTAGATCCAAAAGTGCTGGAGACTGTCAGATCCATCAGCAGAGAGAGTGTTGTTCAGGTGAGGGGTACGGTCAAGGCTGAGCCCAAGGCGCCCCGAGGTTTCGAGGTTCTGCCATCAGATGTAAAGATATTAAGTGCTGCAGAGGCGCCGTTGCCCCTTGACCCCACCGAGAAGGTAGACTGTGAGCTCGATACCAGGCTTGACGCTAGGTTCATGGACATCCGCAGGCCCTGCATTCTAGCAGGTTTCGAGATCGAGAGCGCCGTTCTTCGCAGCCTTCGGGAGTGTTTCTATAAGAATGGCATAACAGAGGTCTTCACCCCAAAGATCGTTGCAGCCGCTACAGAAGGCGGGACAGACCTGTTTCCAATAAGCTACTTCGAGCGGGAGGCCTTCCTCAACCAGAGCCCACAGCTTTATAAGCAGATGCTCATGGGCGCGGGCATGGACAAGGTCTTCGAGATCGGGCCAATCTTCCGGGCGGAGGAGCACGATACCCGCAGGCATCTGAACGAAGCAATCTCCATCGACGTGGAGATCAGCTTCGCCGATGACAAGGACGTAATGGAGCTACTGGAGGGCGCTGTATCTGGGGCTTATAAGTATGTGAGCGAGAATTGCACGCGCCAGCTAGGAGTTCTTGGCCTGGATCTCCAGGTTCCAAAAGTCCCCTTCCGCAGGATCACCTACACCGAAGCGTTAGAGCTTGCCAAAGGGCGGCCGGGCGTGGAGATGAAGTGGGGCGATGACCTGGATAGGGAGACAGAGAAGTTCCTGGGAGAAACCATTGGTGAGCACTACTTCTTGACGGATTGGCCGTCGTCCATAAAGCCCTACTACACTCTGCCTTATGAGGATAAGCCTGAGGTCTGCCGAGGCTTCGATTTGATGCACCCGAGGATGGAGCTGGCAAGCGGAGCCCAGAGAGTTCATGACTACAAGCTACTTGTCGAGCGAATCAAAGAGAAATGTTTAGACCCCGCGGGCTTTGAGTTCTATCTAAAGGCCTTCAGGTATGGCATGCCTTCCCATAGTGGATGGGGCCTTGGGCTGTCCAGGCTAGTGATGACCATGCTGAACCTGGAGAACATACGCGATGCGGTGATATTCCCGAGGGACAGGAGACGGCTAGTGCCGTAGAAGCCCCAGGTTTCAAACATCTTTTTAATACTCTTTTCCGGGTGCACATGGGCTAGCGGACAAGTAGCCACTTGTCCGTGGGGTGCTTCGCTGGCGTGAAGGCACTTGTAAAGGAGCAAGTGCATGAGTCGGCAGTGATGCTCTGGTGCTAGGCGATAAGATCTAATATCACGAGGAGAAACTTGAGATGGCAGGGCCCGTGGTCTAGCTGGTTATGACATCGCCCTTACACGGCGGGGATCACGCGTTCGAATCGCGTCGGGCCCATCTCCATGCAAGCTCCTTCTAAGATGTTTTTTCTCAGGTCAACAGCGTAACAAGCAGTCCAACGATAATCATTGGCAAAAAGATAATGGCTATTCTGTTTCCGAACTCCCTTGTTCCCATGATGTAAGATATCGAGAGCTTCACAAGTGTGTTGGTTATTGCCGCCAGTGTGATTGCAGTAACAGCAGTGCTTGGCGTCAGGCTAGATTTAGCCAGTGTGGCCATGGATAGGGAGATGGCATCCACGTCGGCCAGGCCGGCGATCACGCTGGCAGCGTAGGTCCCGGCATTTCCGAAGTAAATGCTTGCAAGCTTTGATGTCAGCAGCACGATTGCGAAGAAGACTCCGAAGGTCAGGGCTGGAAGTATCCTGAAGGGATCCTTTAGAGCAGTGCTCTTTCCTACAGGATCTTCTTTCTTCCTAAGGAACAAAAAGGCTAAGGCTACGCCCACGATGGTCATGCTACCCAGTTTGGGAAGAAGAGATAGGAAGATGTCTCTGTTCACAACCAGAACTATGAACAGCATTCTGGGGAACATGGTGCAGCTAGCGATGGTGGTTGCGAAGACCGCTGAGGGGAGCAACTCCTTCTGCAATCTCACCTCTGTGGCCATGGCTGTTGTAACTGCGGTGCTTGAGACCAATCCTCCCAGGACACCGGTCAGGCTGAGGCCCTTCTCGGTTCCCAGTATTCTGATCAGAACATATCCTACATAGCCGATGAGGCTGACGAGAACGACCATCAGCCAGATTTGTCTTGGGTTGAGTGTGTTGAAAGGATCTAATGGCTGGTCTGGCAAGAATGGATAAATCACCAGGGCCATTATCCCCATCTTGAGGGTGTCGAGGAGGTCGGTTTCGCTGATTGTTTCAACATATCGATGAGTGATCTTTCTTGTGGCCAGGATCCAGGTAATCACCACTGCCAAGGCTACTGCCAGCAGTCTTCGGTCATCGAAAAAGCTCAAAGACCCAAGGATAAATGTCAGAACGGCAGCTACTGCTGAGGTTAAGTCAACTCTGCCTTGAGTTCGGCTAGACGCCGAATAGTAGCCGATCCCAACAAGCAGTGTGAAGGAGCCAAAAGCTACTATGATGAACTCCTGGCTGTAGTAGATCGCCATGTTGGCACATAGAGTGCCCAGGAGCGCAATCAGGGTGAAGGTGCGTAGGCCAGCCACTCCTATCAACCTCTCCTCGGCCAATCGCCGCTGCCTCTCGGTTCCTATGAGAGCGCCGATGAGCAAGGAGATTATAAAGGGGTAGAGATCGGTAAACTGCATCATAATTTAATTGCCCTTTGAAGTATTAACTTTTATTTATCTCCGTAGGGGCGAGAAGACCGCATCCTTTCACATGAGAAACACTCGCCTGAGTGATATTTTGATGAGGGCATGTTATCCACATGCCCCTCGGTCAATCTTCTTTAACTCGTAGCCCATTTTCAGAAGGGCGTCAATCATTTCTTGGGCTGTGAGCTTTCTCTGAGGAGCTAACTGATCAACCCGAGTAAGTCTTGATCTTTTCGCAACTCCCGGTTCTTAGTACGTTTCCTGATTCATCAGTAGATGGTAGAGTATACACAAAATCTTCCCGGCAAGAGCCACTATTGCTACGTTGGCTCCCTTCCTGGCTCGAACATGGAGGTAGAACTTCCTTAGCTTCGATCCAATCTTCTTGGAAGCTGCATGAGCAACCTGGACCATGATCCACCGTAAATGCTTGGAACCATGTTTCGTGATACATCCAGTATGTAGCTTATCCGCAGATTGGTTTACGAAAGGAACTATTCCGAAATAGGAGGCTAGCTGCTCCGGTGAGTTGTAGTTTCTGTAATTCCCTATTTCCGCCAGAATCGTCGCTGCAGACGTGAACTCAATCCCGGGAATGGACATGGCGATTTTCAGGTCGTTTTGCCTCGTGCTGATTTTTCTCTTCAGATCCATATCTATCTTATCGATCTTATCCTGGACACAGCCTATGAGGTCTAAGGAGGACTCGACCAGGAATATCTGGCTTGGATCGAGGTTGTTTTCGATAGATGCTTTGATCTCATCAGCTTTCTTCTTTATCCTTCTAGAGGGAATGCCTTCGATAATCTGATCAATAGATCGACCATCAAGCAATCCTCTAAGGATGCATCCCCGACTTCCCGAAAATATCTGTGACCACTGAAGAAAGCTTGATGTGTGATGAGGAGAGATCTTTGTGAATCCTGTTTTTGAGTTGAGTTCGGATCTTTACCAGACCTTCCCGAGCCCTTGTCAAGCTTCTGAAAACTCTGTCCTCTTTAGGGAATATCCTTGAAGGAACAATAAGGTCTTTGAGGCATAGTTCGGCGAGCCATTCGGAATCAGTCAGGTCAGTCTTCTTACCGGGTATGTGTTTGATCATGTAGGGGTTGGCTACAATGACCTCGATACTGTTTTCAAGAACGGAGTATATTGGTATCCAGTAAGTTCCGGTCGATTCCATAGCTGTCACATCACAGCCGTTATCGTTGAGCCATGCTTTGAACCTCAACAGTTCAGGCAAAGTAGTGCCGAACTCTGCCTGATTCTTTGTCCCTACTAAGGAGAGGATGGTAGCTACAATCTTATTTTTGTGGATATCGGCTCCACAAGCCTTTTCCCTTTGCTTTCCCATATCGATCCCTGCTTGATATGGGCAGATAACAAAACCCTCGTAGGGACAATTTCACATACGCGTTCAAAGACGCATTCATGTATGCGAGTGGTTAAATGGCTAGTTTGCCAGGTCGGGATCCAGGTCCCAAATTAATGACAGCCTTCACTGCCCATATCTGTGGTTACATAAATTAGGAAAGATAAGCTCGTTTCTCATCCGTCCATGTATGAGGCAACGCTTCATGGCGGTGTCCCATGAAAAACCTTCTCCAAT
>PMNG01000150.1:0-4818 GCA_003162615.1 Methanothrix sp.
AAGTTGCGTTAAAGACTATAATCATATACTATATGCAACTTCTGACTCTGGCTCTACCTCCTACTTTGGTAAATCCTTCGCCAGTAGCCTATCTCCATCCCTGGAGCTAATGGAATCCCTCGCTTGATGTGCGCCTATACAGTCGAGGCTTTCGCACACCTCCGTGGATAGTTTAGCATTGCTAAACAAGTTTGCATGAATTTAAATCTATATTAAATAATATATATTATATACGACATTTATTAGAGGGTAATTAGAGGAGTATGTTGTCATCAGCTTTTAATAGTCGTTAGGCAATATAATGGGTTAATGCAGATGATTGAAAATAGGTGAGGATTAATGAAAAGGTATCTTAGATTTGGGTTATTGCCGCTATTGATATTCCTTGCTCTCTTTATAGGAGCAAGCTTTGCGGCAAATCAGACGGCGTCTAACGAGAAGATTAATGTTACCAAATCGACGAATACAACCAACGCAAGCACAAGCATTCCAGTTACTAATATCAATCAGCTCAAAAACATGACAATAACCACAAACGTATCTGAAATCAAACCTGCGAACGTATCTACAACGGTAACCACACCAGTTATCAATATGAACCAGCTCAAAAACATGACAATAACCACAAATGTATCTAAAATCAAAGCGGTCAACGTATCCGTAACGGTACCCACACCAGTTATCAATATGAACCAGCTCAAAAACATGACCATAACTACAAACGTATCGAAGCTCACATAATCAATCTCATAAAGCTGGTTGAACATCGAAATCCAGCTTTCATTCACGAGATTTCGAAATAGTTGCTTGGTCTCACCGGCTTGTCCAGATACTCTGGTAGCAGCCGAGGTCTAAGCTCTACTCGCTTGAAATCCTAGACTACCCAGCCGGGACATCGAATACTATCCTGTTGCATTTTATTGACGTACTCTTGTGTATCACCCTTTGCGGGCCATCATGTCCCGGATCTTCATCTTGCCAGTGTTAAGCCGCCCAAAATAGCGGTTATAGGCACCCAAACAATCGGACTTCGGCAGGAAGATGATCCAATCGTATGCGTCGATTCCGTGAGTATCCCTGTCTCCTTCTCCACCGCCTCCTTGAACACCGAGATAGGCGCGCTCGCCTTTGGACCCACAGGCAGTCCACGATGCCGTGCAGGACCTCGAAACCCGTATCCTCGGCCAGCTCCTTGATCCGCATAAGCAGCTCCCTAGAGGTCTCAGTGATTCTCTCGTGGACCTGGATAATTTACCGGTACTTTATAACTGACTTATGTAAATCAGGAATTTGATCAATCCATTAGATCATCATCCATTAAACAAAAATCTCTTCTATCCTGTGTTTAGGACGGAAACCCCGCTATACTTTACGAGTAAAGTCATCTTTTTAAGACTTAATTTATTTTATAACGTATAGCCTTGCAGCTCGCTGTGGCTGGGCTAAAGGGCATGCGTATTCAACTTGGGTTTGGATCAGCCTGACCCGGTTCCAATTTTATGCGGCAGCGCCTTGGATGCCCCGCAGCTTATGCGGGTGCGCTGCCGCCGTTTCACTCGATTATTCCTTTCTGCAATATGACGAATGGTACCATCTCATAATTATCTGAATTCTCTACATCTGCATGGTATCCATCTCTTATCCTGACTTCTATCATGTATATTCCAGCCTTTGACTGACCTGTATCCCATATCCAGACATTGTTTGTGGTCCAAGCAGTCATAGGCAACCATTGATCTTCGGTTGAAGACCCTTTGAGAAGATACTGGTAAAGAATCGTATCAGTATCTGGATCATAGCCCTTTGCCGTCCAGGTCACAATTGTGCCTTTGTCTTGAGGACTTGGATGGTCCGATTTGACGCTAATCAGAGACGGCTTGGAGTTTGTTCTTATGCTGTCGCCAATACCCACGGCGTTGTTAATAACATATTCAGCGCTGATGTGGCTATCATATCCCCAAGGTGCCGCATGGCGTCCATCCCTTATGCGCATGTCTATGATATTTACGCCGCTATCGATCTGGCTGGTAGTCCAGTTCCATGTATTATTCTCCTTCCAGCCGGTCATCGGTTTCCAGGTATTTCCTGTAATTGGCCCATTCAACCAGAACTGATACAACAGCTTATCTCCATCTGGATCGTAAGCATTGCCCGTCCAAATGATTGTCGAGCCTGCTGTTAGCGGACCTTCTTGATCTGGCATCAGACTCTTGGCTAAAGGGGGTTGGTTCGTGGCCCCTGCCACTATAGATGAGATCGGTTGCGAGCTTTGTGCATTTCCTGCACCCAAAAGATCTTCGGTTGTAATGGCCTGAACTGAGCAGAGAAATACCACTATCAACAAAGCACAAAAAAGACCCCGACGATAATTCCTCTCCTTCATTTAAATCCCTTCATCTCTAAACTATAATCTTTATTAACTTAAATTTTTCGGATATTCGTTAGCTCATGAATTGAACTGGTCTCCAGGGATGAGGAGGTGGCTCTCTCCAGTGTTGCGTATAACTTGTAATCAATACTCTCTTTTTCCGATATGCTCTAGATGGCAATATATTATAGGGACGCTTCTGAGTTCAAACTCAGGCGCATCAGCAACGACCTTCAGCACCTTCTCCGCTGCACCAATCTGTTCCTCATTACCGACCGCAGGACAAATGCGCCCTCCGCTTCACAAACGCCTCCTGTCGCGATCAATTCCGCTTTCGCGCCTGTCAGAGCGAAATAGCATCGATCTCGGTGAATACCTCGTCCGGCATGGGCAGCAGGCGCAGTCTTTTGGCTCCGGGTGCATTCAGCTGACTGCCAATTCAGTAAGATCGCTAGGAATGGATTATAGAACTATTTCATAATAAACACAAACGCCACCTCGCCCCAAGCTTTCTCCAGCATACCTCAATAGTGCGCGGCATCGAACTTCGATGCTGTTCTCTCTGGATCCACCACCCACTTGCGGGCATCTCTAATCACGTAGCTCCCTGGGGCCATGGAAGCCCTTGCTTTAGGTGAGCCTGCACAGCTGAAGCCTCGGCGGATCTCCAGGTTCTGGAGTCACACTTTCAGCGATATCAATTCTCTTGGAGGCCCATTGTGGTCAGTTCGGAGTCGTGTTCTCTTTATTATATCTTCCCGCTCCAGCTCTTCGAGGATCAAATCAAGCTCCGTTTGTTTGAGTTTAGTTCGACGTGCAATCGTCGATCGTGGAATATTGCCGCCACAAGACTCCAGTTCCCACAAGATTCTGTCTCGTTGGCTTTGGGTCTCTGCTCTTGCCTCCTTGAAACTGGCTTGTGCCACCTCCATATCGTCGATCACCTTTGCATTAGTATAATCCTTTGCCGTCCCTACATTTTCATTTATCATTTTTGAGCCTCCGTTTAAGGTTTAATATCGTCAATCGCTGCCAGAGCCGGCTCGCTAGCCAGGGCATAAATTGACTTATTTAGCCTCCAAAAAGAAAGCGAAAAAAGGAGCTAGGACCTACTCGAAGTCCCCTCCGCCCATGCCACCGGGCATCCCGCCCGGTCCTCCCATGCCGCCAGCGCCTGGCATACCACCAGGTCCACCGGACTTAGATGCAATGACGTCATCGATCCGGAGTATCATGACTGCTGCCTCAGCAGCGGACTGGATAGCCTGGGTCTTAACCCTAAGCGGCTCGACCACTCCCAGTTTCAGCATGTCGACAGGCTTGCCGGTATCCATGTCCAGGCCTGCGCTCTTCATGCCCTTCTCATGGGCGCTGCGCAGGGCCACCAGAGAGTCGATCTGGTCCAGACCTGCATTCTCAGCCAGGGTCTTTGGAATGATCTCCATGGCGTCGGCAAAGGCTTCAATGGCCAGCTGTTCACGGCCTCCCACAGTGGACGCATACGCCCTGAGCCTCAGTGCCAGCTCCACCTCTGGAGCACCGCCGCCAGGAACCAGCATCTTGTCCTCTACTACGACACCAACGACGCGCAGCGCGTCGTTCATGGCCCTCTCAAGCTCATCGACCACGTGCTCCGTTCCGCCGCGGAGGATGATGGAGACGGACTTGGGGTTGGTGCACTGCTCGACGAAAGTCATCTTATCGTCGCCGATCTTCCTCTCCTCGACCAATCCGGCCTTGCCAAGGTCGTCCTTGGTCAGTTCGTGGATACTTGTGGCGACCCTTGCGCCAGTAGCGCGGGCCAGCTTCTCCATGTCGCTCTTCTTTACGCGGCGCACGGTGTAGATTCCAGCCTTGGCCAGGAAGTGCTGGGCCAGGTCATCAATGCCCTTCTGGGCAAAAACCACATTGGCTCCGGTCTTGACGATGTTTTCGACCATGTCCTTGAGCATAACCTCTTCCTGGTCAAGGAAAGCCTGGAGTTGGTCCGGGGAGGTAATCTGAATCTTGGCATCGACCTCGGTCTTCTCGATCTCCACGGCAGCGTTGATTAGGGCGATCTTGGCATCGGTGACCTTCTTGGGCATGTTGGGATGGAGCCTTTCCTTATCGACTACAACTCCACCCACCAGTTGGGAGTCGGTTATGCCGCCGCCGACCTTCTTCTCCACAGTGATATTGTCGGTATCGACGGTCCCGTCTTCGTCCACCACGGACTTAACTGCCTCAACGGCTATCACTGCCAATTCATCTCTGGCAGATTGAGAGCCCTTGCCGGTCATGGCGGTGATGGCGATCTTCCAAAGCAGATCATCGTCTTTCGTAGTGACCTTTACAGCCATTGACTTCAGAATCTCTACGGCCTTGTCTGTAGCGTCTCTATAACCTGAAGCTATCACCGTGGGGTGAATCTCCTGGTCCAGGAGTGCCTCGGCCTGCTTGAGCAGCTC
>PMNG01000150.1:4874-9608 GCA_003162615.1 Methanothrix sp.
TCTGACTGCCTTCTCTGAGTATGAATATAGGTGTTCCACCTGATTGTCCAGCCATAAAATTACCTCATAAATGATATTATTGAACATCTAATAATGGTTTGAACTTCTATATAAATACATGCCCGACTTTTTTCGAGTCTAAAATTTATCTTTGGCAGCATCCTTTACTCTTAATACGGAAAATTAGGTAGCTATAATGGTATAAAAAGAACAATCAAAGAAGTTTCAAAGGATAAAAGTGGTAAACATGTCGACATCTGGAGAAAGCGTTCAGATTCTTGAGGAGAAGGTTTAGAGAGCTGCAAGACAGGCTCAGAACATCGGATGAGAAGTTAAAAAAGCGTCCATGGAAAGAAAGATCAGGATATCTGAGGAGAATATTAGGATCTTGCAGAATAAAATCAGGCAGCTTGATAAGCATATCAAGGAGCTGGAAGACGAGCTGGTACAACTGACTTAGGAGATCTGCAGTCACTCTCGGTCACGCACATCATAAGACTCCAGGCAGACCAGTGGTTCGGCGTCGGCACCACAGAATATGCAGCCTTTGTCCTCATATGCCTCAGATGACATTGTGTTACCACAAACCGCACATGTGTGGAGCGCTTCGGGCCCTTCTTTGAGAGTGCATTCATCGGCATAACTCAATACGCATTGCCCCCTAGGGCCGTCTGGATGCAAACAGTCGCCATGTACGCCATCGGCCTGATTCCAATATATACACATTTCTTTCATCTTATTACCATTTTCCTGGCATTAGAGGGACGGAAGCTTGAACGCTTATAGTTAAGGTAAGTTCCATAAATGAATATCTTTCAAACTCCAGGTTGCAGGGACTTGCCAGGGATGATAGACGCCTGGAGTTGAAGTCCAAAGGGCCGCGGAGGATGCGGACATCTACCTCCTGGATGCTCTAGACCCTCTGGGATCAGTGCTCCGTCCTTATGGTTGACTTTGCCATAACTCCAATAGGACTTGGAGCTCATGGACTTGAACCATCCACTCCTGTGAATGTGGGCTCAAGACCGAGGCGTCTGGCTTTCTTCACTATGAGGGGGACCCAGGTGTCTGCATAAGGAAATAAGATAACATCGGGGTCATGGACCTTGATGAACTCCAGGAGGTCTGCGAGGACAACCTTCTCCGGCCCCTCGAACCTTTGCTTGCGCTCATTGAGGACCTGGACACAGGAAATCACCCTGGGAAAGTTTGAATCTCCGGCTACCTCCATTCCTAAGACGCTTAGGGGAACTTGGAAGTCGGGAGAGAACCTGGACTCGTCCCTATCTCCACAGGGGAACAGGTCCTTTTCTGCCAGATACCTTTGATCCTGCCTGATGTCTACGTTGCAAGCAGGGCGGACAAGACTTTGAAGGTCTAAATGTGCATGGATACGGTCGGGTGGAGTTCAATTTTCATGATAAGATAATTGTGACTCTGGGGATATGAGGGCAAGCTGTATGTAGGGCGAATAATTGGTTGTCGAGCAATGCTCACGCACCGTTTATCAAGCGCACGTCAATAACCAATTAGAACCAAAGTTCATTAATCCCAGCTCAGCCGAAAACTGTATATCTCCAACGACTAAATAGATATTTGCCGAAAGATAAGGCTGTAGCCGATTAGGCTCCGAGGTCCATATGACTCTCTAATGGAGCGCCTCGCACAAATTGCGAAGTCTTCGGCGAAAACGAGATTCAATAGATCCTCGTTCAGCTCTTGTGTGAGGGCGGCAAGAATAGGACGTGTGCAGGCGAGGCGGGAGCAGGCTCTTCATCTCTGATGATGTGCCCCCGTAAGAAGGGCGCTGTGTCAAATTCCAGTGCTGCCTCGTCGTTGCCTGTGTGACGGTGAAGGGCGGGTTCAAGGCCGCTACTACGGTGGTGGTTCCTTTGAGGAGGGCACTGTGGGTCAGTGCTTGACTCGCCTAAAGCCTCACGTCATTATCATATTCTTCTCTCATCTCGATTCGTTTCAGGCTTTGCTTTTCAAAGCTAGGCAGCATAGCGGGTCTGTATCTCGATCTTCTCGGCCACTTTTCTGCTGGCATAGATTCTGTGGCCCTCGAAAGTGCCGAAGATGCTGTTGAAGCTGCACTCTTCGACCCTGAACCAGCTTTCCAGGTCTTCTATCATCTACTATTAGGTGCATGTATAACGAGGGAGAACACGTAGCTTGTTGTTAGCACTCAAGTTGAGGTATCTGCTGTGCAACTAGAGTTACGTCCAAGATTTCTATATGGCAGCTGAACCGCCTGTATTTGATTTGCTCGGATTGTCTTTGGTCTTTGAACATCTTTTTGGAAAATACGTGACCAAGAACTAGTCCGCAATACTTGCAATAAGAATGGTAAAGATTCATAAAAAGACGACAAGCAGGTTTGAGAAGATGGATGCCAGGTCCTGGCCCAAGCTCCAATGAGTTCCTCAAGAATGAGTGTATTGAACTAGGGTTACAGGCAAAGGGAGATAATTTTTTGCAAACTATTCATAAAGGCCTAGAAATCAATTTTTGATCGAGATCTTTGAACCAAAGCTTCATTTCATAGACCCCAAATTCATTTCTTTTTTGAACGTCAAATCCCATCTTATCGAAGAGTTTGAAGACCGGCTGATTTCCCACAAGGACTTCTGCTGTGAATCCCAAGAGGCCTTTTCTCTTGGCTAAGTAAGTAAGATATCTTATCAGCTCTATGCCTAAGCCCTGGTTCTGGTATTGATCCCTTACAGCCAAGGCAATATCCGCCGTATTCATGTCCCTGTTTAAACTATATTGTCCGACGCCAGCGATGGTTTCTTTGCCGGACTCGCCTAAAACGGCCAATATGGTCATCCTCTGGGTATAATCTATGACCACGAAATTCTGCAGAATCTCGTGAGGGATGTCCCTTCGGACGGAAATAAACCTCTGATACATGCTTTCATCAGATAGCGAGTAGAAGAAATCCTTGTGCATAGGCTCATCGCTGATCTTCACCGGCCGTAGCATTATCCTGAGTCCGGTCCTGGTGGTCCTGCGAGCCTCCAGCTCCTCAGGGTACTCTCCCTTCATCCCTGGGATGAACGCTTGATCCTTGAATATCAGGGAGAGCCTCCTGGCCTCTTCTACAAGCCAAGGCCTGAATCTTGGGTTGGCTATAGCAATCAGATCCATGGCCCGCTCTCGGATGCTCTTGCCATGGAGGTAAGCTATACCGAACTCCGTCACCACATAATGAATATCGCCTCTGGTCAGGGTAACACCGGCTCCCTCTTTCAGGAACGGCACTATCCTGGACACACTTCCATCGTCGGCCGTGGATGGTAATGCGAGGATGGTCTTGCCGTCTGGAGCAAGTACTGCCCCACGCATGAAGTCAGACTGTCCTCCTATGCCACTATAGAACACTTTGCCTATGGATTCAGCCGTGGCCTGACCTGTCAGATCAACCTCCAGCGCGCTATTGATCGCAGTCATGCGCTTGTTTTGGGCAATTACCAACGGATTGTTGGTGTAATCGATCGCCCTGAACTCAACGGATGCGTTGCCGTCGATGAAGTCGTAGGTCTCTTTCTTTCCCATGCAGAAGGTGGCAATGGTTTTTCCGAGGTTGATGGACTTCTCGGTGTTGTCCACAACACCCCTTTTCATCAGCCAAGCTATCCCATCGTTCAGGAGCTCTGTATGGATTCCAAGGTGCTTTTTGCCGCCAAAGCTGGAGACGATTGCATTGGGAATACTTCCGTATCCCACCTGAATGGTTGAACCGTCTTCAATGATGCTTGAGACATAGCTCCCGATTCTCTCTGCTGTATCACCAGGAACCTTCTCCAGGTATTCCAGCAGCGGCTCGTCGTAGGGTACAATGAAGTCTACATCTTCGATGTTTATCTTTCCGTCTCCCTGGACATATGGAACATTGGAGTTGGCCTGAGCCACAACTAGAGTAGCCTTTTTAATGGCCGCTTTGACAATATCCACGCTTACACCCAGGTTCATATCACCATTTTTATCTGGTGGCGTCGTTTGGATCAAAGCCACATCAATATGCATTCTGTCTGTGCGGATTAAATTGGGAACTGCAGATAGAAATATGGGCGTGTAATCTGCTGCGCCTCTGTTCACAGCTCTTCGGGTGCTGTTCCCGATGAAAAAAGAGTTCAATCTGAAGTTATCTCTGAACTTTTCGTCTGTGTAGGGAGCAACGCCAAGGTTTACTATGTTTATCAGCTCAGTATCCAGGAAGGCCTTAGGATTTTTATTGACGTGGTTCATAAATGCCTGAACGAGATACTGAGGCTCACCGCAACCGGTTCCTATGAATATCTTATCTCCGGGACGGATCTCCTGGAATATGAAGCGTTCAGCCTTGAACTTTTTAGGCCAATCCTTCCTGATCTCATCCCAATCCCAGTTCATAGACTTCCTTCGAGGCCCAGTATTTCTCCTATGATTGAGTTATAGCTGTAATCAGTAAAAAAACTCCATCTATGCTGGCCTCTGGCCATAGATAGATCCGGTCTTCTTCTTCAAGGCTCTGCTCGCCTTCAGCCACCTTGCTGATACTTCCTTGGCCCCCATCCTGACGCTTTCAAAGCTCCTGCCCATAGCTATTCACCCCCAGACAGACCTCTCTTGGCCATAGCTCCTCCTCTTCTTGCCAGCTCTCTTCGCTCCAGTTCTTCTCTTCTAGCCTCATCTGGATCATCTCATCCACGTCCGAGAGCCTGGTGTGGAAGATCTCCTCGAGGATCT
>PMNG01000216.1:0-122 GCA_003162615.1 Methanothrix sp.
ACCAGAAATTTAACACATCAAGCTCGGATTAATCAACCCTGCCCATTGAGGTAGAAGTGTGCTAGCGGCTGCAGATTCCCATCAAGTTGGTAGACCAGGGGAATTCCCGTTGGTATCTCTAC
>PMNG01000216.1:173-4176 GCA_003162615.1 Methanothrix sp.
GGCTTTTCGTAGTATCCTCGGCGCCACCTGTGGACCATCTGGGCTCCGTATCTGCCTTCCATCTCTTTTTTGCTGCACCCCTGGAGAGCACCATAATTTCGTTCGTTAAGCCGCCAGGATGGGAATACTGGAATCCACATCAGGTCCATCTCGTCCTGGACTATCCACAGAGTCCTGACAGCCCGTTTAAGAACAGAAGTGTAGGCTACATCAAAAGAGTATCCTTTGGCCTTGAGCAACCGGCCTGCATTCCTGGCCTCTTCTTTACCTTTCTCAGACAGGTCGATATCAGTCCAGCCGGTGAACCTTCCCTCCTGGTTCCAGAGGCTCTGGCCGTGTCTGAGCAGTACCAGCTCGGGCATACTTTATCCTCGGAATTGTCTAATTGAATAAATCTTCAAGGCCTCATCTACGCTGGCGTTCTCTACAGTAATGGCATAGATGGCGTCGCAGAACCTCACTGCTTCATCGAGAGGCTTCTGGTGGATATTTCGACCTGTGGCGCTTCCTGAAGCTCCGCTGACGTGAATCTGGTCGTAGAGCCGTTGTAAGAAGGATTTTACGTCCCTACTTGCCCCTCCGGCGCACACAACTTTGGTCCTGCCTGCAGACTGCACTGCCTCCTTGAACATCTGGCTGGACTCGAATCCTCGTTTCTCCGGATAATTGACCTTGGCGAAGTCGCTTCCAAGGGCAGCGGCCACGCCGGTGGCTCCGGCGATCAGGTGAGGATCTTTTTCGTCTTTAACGGCTCTGCCCCGAGGATACATCCAAAGAACGGTAACGTAGCCCATCTGATGGGCTTCATAGACCAACTGAGCAGCCTGGCGCAGCATCTCCGGCTCATGATCGCTTCCCAGGTAGACCGTGTACCCAAGGCCCAGGATATTCAGCCCGCTCTCGCTTTGGAAGTCGTGAACTTGCTGGACGGTCAGCCACTGAGTGCTGAAAGGATCGGCCTGAGAGGTCTTTACCAGGTTTGTCTTGGAGTTCAGTTTCACCAGATAGGGTACATCCGGATAGTCTGCGCCGTACCTCGCAATCAGTCCCATCTGAGTTGCAAAGACCCCTATCCGAGCCCGACTGGCTATTCTAAACAGGTGCTCAGGATCGTTATCCTGGGGATCTATTCCTGAGCCGTGGAAGTCATCGTTCAGGTGCTCAACCTTCTGGTCGCCGGCGAAGAGCATTAACCTCCCGCTGTCTCTGGTGATTTTGGCGTAGTTCTCTCTATACATCGAACGCATTTTCGCGGGGACGTCCAGGAGCACCGGGATCGCTTCTTTGGTCAATTCAATCACCACCGTGTAAGACATTCAGCTTAACCTGGGGCACAATCTTCAGAAAATCATCTTTCTGACAGAGCGCCGTACCTGACCGTGTAGTAGTGGCGGTACCGGCTGCTGCTGCATATGTTAGTGACTCCTTCAGGTCTTTGCCGGTAATTAGGCCATAAACGAAGCCAGCCACCGCCGAGTCACCGGCGCCTATGGTGTTCTCTACCTTAACATTCGGAGGAACTGCCATGTATTCCTCTCCGTTCGCCACCAATAAAATTCCACGTGCACCCATGGAAACCAGAACCAGCTCCACACCACTCTGGTTGATCTCCCTGGCTGCTTCGACGATCTCATCCATCTCCTTGAGCTCTCGCCCAACTAGCTCGCTCAGCTCGTGAATGTTGGGCTTGATAATGTTTGGATGTGCCTTGATCCCTACGCTCAGGGACTGGCCATCTACATCTAACACTATCCGCGCGCGACATTTGCTGACCATGGTAATGATCTTGCGGTATATCTCGGGGCTGATGCCAGGAGGAAGGCTGCCTCCTATAGTCACAACCTCCGGACAGGGCAGACTCTCTATCTGCTCCACAAGCTGCATCAGTTCGCTCGGATGGATCTCTTGGCCAAGGGCGTTAAATGCCAGTTGTCTGCCAGTCTCTTTTTCATGGAGTATGATGTTGGTACGGGTCTCTCCGGAGACACGAATAAAGTCTGTATGTATTCCTTCGTTTAGCAACCTACCCTCCAGCTCACTTCCCGCGAACCCGCCAACAAACCCCAGGGCGATATTGTCGACACCGAAGTTCTTCAACACCTTCGAGACGTCTATACTCTTGCCGCCCGCGAAACTCTTTTCATCCAGGATACGGTTGGACACATCATCTCTTATTCTATCAATCCAGATGGTCCTGTCGAGAGCCGGGTTGAGGGTTATGGTGTAAATCATGCATTCATCTTGTGGACTGCTCAATTTAAGGTTCTTTTGTTTTATGCCATTTAGGCCACGATTATAACGACTATAACGACTCCAAATTAAATGTCAATAACATGTTTCCTTGTCAACAACTATTCCCTCCTCAGGAGATACCCAGGCGCTTTTTTATTGATAATAGTCGGATAGTCAAAGATACAATCAGTGAGTGGATTTAATCTTCACGAAGTTGCATGATACATCCCTCCAACGAATTGACAGCCTATCCAAGAGCCGCATTGTCAGATCTGAAACCTGCAGAAGCATGCGAGTATTCGAAAAACGAAAAACAAAGGTGGAGTTCATGTCTTTTTGCTAGGTCTTAATCTCTTTAACCTACTTTCCATGAACTGGAACCCTTCGTCGAAGAATTTGTAGTATCTTACCTTGAGCTGGTCTATTATCAGGAATACTATTATCACATAGATCCAGACCATGGCGGCCAGGTTCCAGCCGATGGGCGGAATAAGCAAGCCGTAAACGGCAATGATAGTGGCCACGGCCTGGGTCCCTAGCACCGCTCCAATCAGCATGTTGCCAGGTCGGTAAGACCAGAAGTGACCTTTAGTCCTGGCTATGAAGATTATAAGGTGGCCGGCCACGGAGAGCTTGAGGTACATGAGGGACTGAAGCACCTCTTTGCTCAGATGCAGATAATCTAGTCCGAAGAAAAGCAGGCCAAAGGACTCAACTGTTCCTATCAAGCCCAGAAATAGGGCCATTCCCATGATCGAGGACATCTTCCAGCTATCGGGCTTTAGCGAGTACTCTGCCCGGTCGTAGGCTATGGACATGATGGCAAAATCGTTGAGCAAAGCCAGCAAAACTATCATTATGGCCGTCACCGGATAAAAGTTGAAGACGACTATTGATAGAGTGATGAAGAACAGTACTCTGATGGTCTCAGCTATGCGGTAGGTGGCGTAGCTGTTCATGCGCTGGAATATCTTGCGGCTCTCTTTGATGGCGTCGATGATGACGGACAGCCCCGGTCTGGTTAGGACTATTGCGGCCGCAGACTTGGCTGCATCTGTTGCTCCCGCGACTGCAATTCCGGCGTCGGCTTTCTTCAAGGCAGGGGCATCGTTTACCCCGTCACCAGTCATGCCGACGATATGTCCTCTGGCCTGAAGCAGCTCTACTATCTTGAATTTGTGCTCAGGAAATACCTGGGCAAAACCGTCTGCCTTTTCGATGATATCCGTGGCCTCTTCGTCCGGTTTGTCTATGAAGTCTGAAGCAGGCTCAATATTGGTTCCTAGACCTACCATCCGAGCTATCTCTTTGGCTATGGCTACGTGGTCACCGGTGACCATTTTTACGCGGACACCCAGTGACTGAGCAGTCTTGATGGTCTCAGCGGAATCTTCTCTGGGCGGATCTTGAAGGGCAATAAGACCCACATAGCGCCAGGCTCCTTTGGAGTCCGTGCTGGCAACGCCCAGAGCTCGGTAGCCCTTCGAAGCGAAAGTTTCTACGTCTTGGTCAACTGAAGAGCCTGCGATGCTATTTGCTGCTAATGAGAGTATGGCCTGAGGTGCACCTTTGGCGGTCTTGAAGCTGCCTTGAGGCCCCTCAATTTCGGCTTCAGTCCTTTTGGAAACGGGATCGAAGGGTTTGAACTTGCCCAGTTTGTAGCTGTCTTGTTCAACATGCTCTTCTTTGCTCTTCTTTATGATGGCGATATCTATGAGGTCGCCGTTCTCCTCTCGGGAGGCTAAGGAGCCAAACAGCAGCACATCTTTCT
>PMNG01000113.1 GCA_003162615.1 Methanothrix sp.
ATCTAGTGGGATAGCTGGCTAGGTTTAGGTAAACCCATCATTGAAGCTCACAATTTTGAGAGTGACCAAAACTGGTCTGGTGCCGCCCTATGCAAATCGGCCGAGAAGGAATATCTTATGCGTCTTCAACGACAAAGCCAGAAAATGCCGCTGATAAAAAGTGATGCTATAAATCCGATAATTCCATATAATTTCGTCTCAACGAATAGCCTTTATAAATATCTAATTCCGTGCAAAAAAGCTAATGTAGAAACCTTCGCCCTTTGCTGGGATGATTCCTTGTTATTTATGTTTGGTCTAAAAAAACAATTACCAAGCATAGACCGACTCAATTTCGATAATAAAAGTAAAGTATATAAAATTATTAGGGAAAAATTTAAAGCACATGATAAACCACTGGGCAAGACAGTAGCACCAATGATTAAGAACACCGCGGAGTTTATTATTAAGACCAAAGACCGCTTGAACGGATAAGATAATCCGTCGTCTCAAGTCACCTGGAAGGCCAGGGAAGACATCTTATTCTCTGCCCCGACAAGATTTCCGATTTAGTAGGTGCATTGTTTACTAGTAAGAACCTAGAACGAAAATCTACGGCTAGTGATGTTCGCGTGCGGGGATCATGCTGTCCCTGGTAAACTCCTCGTGTCTGGAGCAAAATAATCGCTTGTCACTGTTGTTTGATCTTAGTTCAAAATGTAGTACGTATAACCTGTACTCAGTCTTTTCATTTTTCGAAGCTCTTTAAGCCGCTGGAGATTTTTATAAGATACCTTTGAGGCACGTACCCGTGCCTTTGCTGTATAGATCCTATATTATCAGAATCACTATGCTGCACCACAGTAGAACGATAGCAGGTAAGCTGGCCGATTCACGCCTATAGTATGTGGAATTTCCATATAGGCAGCAGACAGTTTAGGCCGGTTCCAAGTGTTGTACGAAAGTAATTCAATATAGTATGTGTAACTTTCTGTGCTGATGTATGTATCTTCTTTAAATGGGTTCTTAATATGTATTTCTTTTCATTAACCTATTTAGTAAGCGCATCGCCTTCCATCGCTCCAATCATCTCCGCGACCCTCTCTTCTACCGCATCTATCGCCTTGATAAGCTTGCCGTAGTTCGTAATCATCCCGACTGCCGCCAAATCCGAGCAGGACATCAGCTCGCACAGCTGGCTGTCGAATGCCTCAGGATTGATGTGCCGCTTCCGAAGATATTCGTGTCCCCACAGCCCCGCCACCAAGTACTTGTCCAGAGGACTTGATGATGCTTTGAAGTGCTCCAGCATGGCAGCAGCCGGATCAGGAAGCTGATCAAACCAATCCTGAAGTGATCTTATCTTTTTCTGCTCGTCTNNGTCTATTTTATTCGCGCTCTTGGGCCGTCGAATTAGCTTATTCAACGCCTGAACCATGGTCATGTCCAGGTTCATCCTGGCGAATTTGATGGAGCTTAAAAGAGATGCCTTGAGCAGAGCGGTCTTGGACGCGGCTTCTTTAACGTACTTGTTTTGTTCGCCGCCTGGCTGCTGCCTGATTGATTCCAGGGTCGAATTATATGAATTAAAGCTCTTTCCTATGGTGCTGATGTAAACAGAGACTTTGTTTAGCTTCTCGGAGAACTCGTCTGCCTTCAGGGGCAAGAGTATGTTCAAGACGTTCTCTATTGATTCTTCCAAATCGCCTGGATCGCTCATTATTTAACCTCTTATAGGAACTGCAGCAAATTTGGAGGAATTGATTTACCTGACAGGAACGCGAATCGGAGTCTGTAGCTCACAACATCAACCTGGCCGGTATACTCTGGCCCTGGAGCAATGCGCTGTGGTCCTCTGCCCTGCGTGTCAATTCAGCTTTGTCGCCGCTTACCAGCACCTCGGCTGGCCTGGGCTGGCCGTTGTACTGGGATGCCATGGAAAACCCATAGGCTCCGGTGTCGAAGAAGGCCATGATGTCGCCGCGTTCCAACTTGGGCAGAAGCCTATCTTTGGCCAGGATGTCACCGGTCTCGCAGATGGGGCCGACAACGGTGTACTTCTCCTTCGCTGGCTGCTCAGCTTTGTTTGCCGCCACAACATGGTGATAGGAGTCATACAGCATAGGCCTGGCCAGGACGTTGAATCCAGCGTCCACGGCCGCGAAGTTGACATGGGCCCTCTTGACCACGTTAACGCTGGTCAGCATGATAGTAGTATCAGCTACAATGGACCGTCCTGGCTCTAGGATCAGCTTGGGGCGGATTCCCATATCTTGGCAGCGATCCCTGAAGATCGGGAGGATGCCCTGTGCCAAGTCTGCGGGTTTTGGCGCTGGAGTGTCGGGCGCGTACTGTATTCCCAGACCTCCGCCGATGTCTATACGCTTGACCTCTCCACCGGAGGATAACACTTCTTGCGCAACGTCCATCATCCTTGCGACAGCCTCGGCGAAGGGAGAGATGTCCAGAATCTGGGAGCCGATGTGGCAGTGAAGGCCTACGGGCTCAATGCTCGGCATGTCCATAGCAGTCTGGTAGGTATCTGCCACCTGCTCTGCAGGTATGCCGAACTTGGAGGTCTTCAGGCCGGTTGCTATCTTCGGATGGGTCTTTACAGAAACGTCCGGATTTATCCTGAACATAACCTCTGCCCAAGTGCCCAGCTCTGAAGCAACACTAGAGAGCGACTCCAGCTCCTCCCGGGAGTCCACTGAGATCCTGACCCCTGCCTCCAGGGCGGTCCTGTGGTCCTGCTCGCTCTTGGAGTTACCGTTGAAGAGGACCTTGTCTTTGGGTATACCGGCGAGCCCTGCCAGATTTAGCTCCCCGGTGGAGAAGACGTCGGCTCCTGTCCCCTCCTGTGCAAGGATGCATAGGACAGTCAGGTTGCCATTGGCCTTGACTGCGAAGTATTTATCGGCATCAGGAAAAGCGCTGTGGTAGGCTCGAATGTTCTGCCGCACCCTGGCCTCGCTGGTGACGTACAGTGGAGTGCCGAATTCTTTGGCAAGATCGACTGAGTCAACGTCGTCTATGAACAGGTGATCGTCATGGGCTGTAAGGTGTGTCTTGGTCCCAAACATGTTCTCTAAGAAGGACAGGACTTTACTAAACCCTTTCTGTCTGCCTGGTGACCTCAACCCCTGCCTGGGCCAGAAACCGAAGAGCCGTATCGTCTGGATAGCTCTGGCTGTATACAACCCGGGAGATCTTAGCATTGATCAGCATCTTGGCGCACAGGATGCAGGGCTGGTGAGTGCAGTAGAGGGTGGCACCTTCGATGCTCACACCGTGCAGTGCAGCTTGTATTATGGCGTTCTGTTCGGCATGGACGGCTCTGCAAAGTTCGTGGCGAGTCCCACTTGCAACGCCCTCGCGGGCACAGCCTACCTCGTCGCAGTGCTGAATGCCAGCGGGCGCTCCATTGTATCCCGTCGTCAGCAACCTCTTGTTCTTGACGAAGAGCGCTCCCACCTGGTTTCGGAGGCAGGTGGACCGCTTGGCGACTACGCTGGCGATCTCCATGAAGTACTCATCCAGGTTAGGCCGGTCGATAGTTGACATTCCCTATCTGACATTAGCCTTTTACTTAAAAAGCCTCTCCGTCATCGGAAGCTTAATATTCCGTTTCAGCACGGGAACTAGGCATGACGGATCCGGGCATCACTGTTCATTGGGCTGACGTCATTGCCCAAAAACTGGAGAATAGCGGCCCTCACACCATCGCCACTGGCATCACGCCCTCTGGTCCCGTTCACATAGGAAACATGCGCGAAGTCATGACCGCCGACGCTGTCTACCGCGCCCTACTGGACAGAGGAGTCGAGGCTCGCCTCATCTACATAGCTGATAATTTCGATCGCCTTCGCAGGCTATACCCATTCTTGCCGGAGAGCTTCAAGGAGCACATAGGCAAGCCACTCTCAGAGATACCATGTCCCACGGGTTGCTGCGGGAGCTACGCCGACCACTATTTGGTGCCCTTCCTCGAGTCCCTGGAAACGCTGGGAATCAAGCCGGAGGTCTACAGAGCCGATGTCATGTACAAGGAAGGTAAGTTCGTGGAGGCTATCAAGACCGCGCTATCCCGAAGGGACGACATCGCTCGAATCCTGAAGGAGGTCTCCGGTCGGGACGTCCCTCTGGACTGGAGCCCCTTCCAGGCCATCTGCGAGTGCTGTGGCAGGACCAACACGACTAAAGTGGTAGGCTTCAACCCCGAGAATGAGACTGTGGACTACGAGTGCCAGTGCGGAAGCAAAGGTACAGTCTCTATGTGCGGCGGTGGGAAACTTGTCTGGCGGGTGGACTGGCCCGCCCGCTGGCCGATATTCAAAGTCACAGTAGAGCCCTTCGGCAAAGACCACGCCACTGCAGGCGGCTCCTACGACACTGGCAAGAGGATCAGCGAGGAGATCTACGGCTATCCAGCTCCTTTCCCAATAGTGTACGAGTGGATTCACCTGAAGGGCGTGGGTGCTATGCACAGCTCCACTGGAATCGTGGTGACCATAAAGGAGATGCTGGACGTCGTGCCACCCGAGGTGCTCCGCTATCTGATCATCAGAAACAAGCCTGAGAAGCACATCGAGTTCGACCCGGCGCTGCCCCTCCTGAACCTTGTCGACGAGTACGATCAGAGAAAGGGCGATTCTAGGGCGTTGGAGCTCTCGGCTATAAGCGGAAGCGGGCCCTTTGATATTCCTTTCAGGCACATGGTCACAGCCGTTCAGATCTCTCGAGGAGATCGCGATCTTTTGATCAAGGTCCTCCAGAGGTCCGGGTACGACACATCCCGCATGGAGGAGATTCTGGGAAGGGCGACTAACGTGGAGAAGTGGTTGGATAAGTATGCTCCCAGCTTCGTCAAGTTCCAGGTTCAAGAGAAGCTTCCAACAGCAGTCAATAACTTGAGTCCGGAAGAGCGAAAAGGTCTGGGAATCTTGGCCGAAAGGATCGAGAGCAAGACAGCAGCCGAGATCCACGACCTTGTTTACGGCGTGGCTAAGGATCTTGGGATAGACTCGAAGAAGTTCTTCCAGGCCATCTACATCGCCTTCTTAGGCGACCGGCAGGGGCCCAAGGTGGGATGGTTCCTGGCTAGCCTTGACCGGGATTTCGTAAAGAGCAGACTGATGCAGGCTTCGATCCCCAAATGAAAAAGAAGGTTTACCTCTCCGGACCGCTCTTCAGTTGGGCTGAGATCGAGTACGGCAGTAGGATAAAGACTTGCATTCTCGAGGAGCTTGGTGAAAGGATAGAGGTCATCTGGCCTCACGAGATCATGGCAGGCTCGCCTAGGAAGATCTTCCGGTCAAATGTCAAAGCCCTGGATGAATGCAAGATCATGGTGGCAATTCTAGACGGGCCTCAAGTGGACGATGGTACGGCCTGGGAAGTCGGTTACCATTACGCAAGGGGAGGAAAGGTCGTGGGTATCAGGACGGACTTTCGAAAAGCCGGCGAAGCCGGTTCATCCAAGGTCAACGCCATGGTTGAAGGTTCGTGCATGGACATTGTTAGCAGCCTTGATCTCCTTGTGTCAAAGCTGAAGGAGATCCTAGATTCTTGATCGATCAGGTCAAAATCCAGGTTAATCCTGTTTTTGGCGCACCGCTGCTGGTGGTGGAGAGAAAACTCAAGGTCCTGGTGGCGGCAGATATTCATCTAGGGCTTGAGCATGAGCTGTGGCTTTGTGGAGTTAGCATCCCGAGCCAGACGAATAGACTTCTGGAGCGGCTGAAAGGCTATTTGAAAGAGGTCGATCCGGACCGCCTCGTGCTTTTGGGCGACACAAAGCACAATGTCCCCCGGACAAGCTGGCAAGAACAGAAAGATGTGCCGTCTTTTTTAGAATCGTTATCACAGGAGGTCCAAGTAGATTTGGTTCCCGGCAACCACGACGGAGGACTGGCTGATCTAGCTCCTCCGGGGACCAGGGTCATGCCTTCATCGGGCTACGTCCTGGATGGAGTCGGATACTTCCATGGCCACACCTGGCCAGCCCCGAAACTGTTTAGTTCCGATATTCTGGTGGCAGGGCACATCCATCCTGCCATAAAGCTTCGCGATCCTCTGGGTCACACCGTCAACAGGCCTGTCTGGGCCAGGGCACCGCTCAAAGCCGGGGCCGTGGAGGACCAGTACAGGCAGTTGCTGCCTCTTCCCGAGATATTGATCGTGCCAGCTTATAACGACCTCTTCGGCGGCCTTCCGCTCAACGAACTGGGCGAGGATGAGCGCGGACCCGTTCTGACCATGGCCGACATGGACAGAGCCAGAATATACCTCTTGGATGGCACAGACCTAGGAATCCTGGGCGCAATAAAAGCTCCGGAAAATCAATCTCAAGGGCGGAAAACGTAAATCTCCAAGAGATGGACACTATATCTAAGGAGAGTTGACAGATTGAGCGACAGAGAGCGATTGCTGAACTTGCTACAGACCAGAGCCCTGGAGGTGAGAAGGGTCACCCTCTCCTCGGGCCGCATCAGCGACTATTACATCGACTGCAAACGGGTGACTTTGAGCTCAGAGGGTGCATACCTCACTGCGAAGCTGATGCTTGGGATGATCGATGACGACGTATCGGCCGTGGGTGGGCTGACTCTTGGCGCTGACCCCATAGTGGCCTCCATTGCAGTGCTGAGCCACATCGAGGGTAGGAATCTTCCTGCAATGATAATCAGGAAGGAGCCCAAGAAGCACGGGACTATGAGCTTCATCGAAGGGCCTGTCCTGGATACTGGTACAAAGGTTGCCGTTGTAGATGACGTTGTGACCTCAGGCGCATCGCTGCTGAAATCCATCGAGCGTATTGTCGCTGCAGGATTCCGGCCGGTTCAAGCTATGGCCGTGCTAGATCGGCAGGAGGGCGGAAGAGAGGCCATCGAGGAAGCAGGATATCGATTAGAAACAATCTTCACCAGAGATGACCTGAAAATAAAACTGTAATATAAGCCGAGGCAAATAGTAATAACGACCAGTAAATTCAACATTTCCTAAAATAAAATCTCAAAAAAATATTATTATTGAATATGGTCTAAAGAGACGCATTGCCGCTGGGTCCAGGTTCATTGGCGGGCGGCACTGCAGGCCCCGATGGCGCAGGAGAGGGTTCTGGAGGCACAGGTCCGTTGTCAATAGGGCCGTTGTCATTAGGACCATTGTCAATAGGACCATTGTCAATAGGTGCCGGGTTAACGTGTTCAGGCGCAGGCATAGCGGGCGTTGGCATAGATGGGCCCGCCCCACTTCCGGGCTGTTCAGGTTGGCTGGGCCCACCCGTAGCAGTAAAAGGCGATTCTTTGCTCAGTTGTCTCATGGCTCCGTTATCTGTGTAGGAGACTAGAGAGGTTATCCAATAAGATCCACTTCTTTCAGCTCTGATGGGGTAGCTGATCATCTGTTGGCTTCCTGGAGACAGGAGCTCTGCCTGAGACCCAGAATCTGCCAAGACCCCGGGAGTAAAGCCAGGCGTAACTGTTACCTGGGTGCCGTTGTTTCCGCTGTAGGAAAGCATGAGGGTCACCATTGCAGTTTCCCCAACCGCTGCAGTTGATGGTTGTACCTGTTGGTCGGCCGTTAACTCGGACGCCGCAACAAGACCACTAATGATCCAGATCCCAAAGAGCAGAAGAATGGGCACCGATTTTCCCAATTGCTTCATCAGCTCCTCATTCTGCATCGGTCCGGATTTAAAGGTACCTCTCATACGAGATTGATATGAGGTCTAAAGACGGACTTAATGCCGAGGTCCATACATAAAATACTTATGTGGACCAGAGAGATTGTCCGAGCGATGGATGTTTCCTACTCTGCCTGGCGACAATTGACCGAAGAGAGGTTGGCACTTAAAGGGGAAAGCTTCTCCTTTCTCTTCGACCGCCGATACACGAATAGGCTCAACCGGATGAGCAGGGTTTTCTTCGAGGCCTATGTCAGGGCCACCAAAGAGCTAGCAGCCCAGGAGGATCGGTTCCCTAGCTTGAGTGAGATAGACGCCAAGATGGAGAGCGGCGCAGTGTACGCATTCAAGGATCGTCTCACTAAGAACACCGAGTTCTTTGAAGAGGTCAAGATCTCGGGTGTATCCTACTTGGTGCCCAGAGCGAAGATGTTCGTGGATTCATCAGGCACCTACACCGAACTCGTGTTCAACTTTGATGAAGGTACGGTCGTACTTCCCACCAGAAGAAAGGTACCAGTTCAGGTAGAGGCCACTTTGCTGGAACCCGAGGAAGCCGACCAAAAGCAGAAAACCATAGCTTCTATCGAAGAGAAGACAATCGAGACCGCTGAGCCGTCAGATATTGAAGTTGCTTATGAAGCATCCTCTGATGAGGAATCTCTAGCGGAGAATGAGATACTCGCCGATACACAGCAGGGCGTTCCGGCTTACCCAGAGCATGCGCCAGAGCCGTTTGTAGATGTCGCGGAAGAGCCCGCACAGAGCACGTCTGGAGCAGCTAAGGAAAATTTTACTAGGCCCGACCAACCCCTCCCTGAAGCTGCAGCATCATCGACCGAGACAAAGATGCCGACACCTTCGGGAAATGATGAGGGCAATAGAAGCAAGACCAAGATCGCTGCTTTGGGACTGATCGCCCTGATCGTCGTTATAGCGGCAGGATCGTACTTCTTCGGTCTTGTCCCTCCTGGTCCTGCTAAGTTGGTGTACTACTACTCGTTCCTCTCCAACACCAGCCAGGGCAATTTCCTTGGCTTGGATATTACGAACCGTGATGGGTTTAGTGATGAAATAGAAATGGTGCTGCCTCCAGACATCGATAGAAGCATAAGCTCCAGGGGCGGAGTGATAACCATATCTCATGCTGGCAATACATCCATTAGGCTGAACTCCAGTAGCGACGCTAGCGTGCGGTTGTACCTGTCCAAAAACTGGACGGCAATTCCGGTCATTCTCAGCTTGGCAGTTCCAAAAGGGTACGACTCCGGACTTGTTGTTCACGGAAAGGATTACGATGTCAAGCGCAAGGACGACAAAATAATCCTCAGGTTCAATTGCACCCGAGAAGGGGTCAGCTTTGAGCAAAGCTACACTTCAAAGAGATGACGAACATCAACAGGGCTTCCTGGCCGCTCTGGTCAGTCGAGGCGAGGCCAAGGTTGCCATTGAGGAGATCTCTGCAAGTGGCCTTCTCGATTCACGGAGAAAAGTCCTGACAAGGCAGAGCCTGGTCGAGATACCCGTTAAAAAGCCCCCGTTAGCCTATCAAACGGTCGCCCAGGAGCACCCAGAGTTTTTTAAGAGCTCCCCCGGACTGACGGATCTCATGAAAATCCAGATGAACCCAAACCAGCTCGAGCTCTTGCCGCGTGGATGGTTCATCCTGGGAGACATCATAATTGTCAAGATCCAGCCTCAACTGGAGAGATTCAAACACCAGATTGGAGATGCCCTTCTATCTATCTATCCTCGCTGTAAATCAGTGCTGTGCGACTTCGGGATCGAAGGGCCACTCAGGGAGCCCGTCCGGGAGATCATCGCTGGAGAGTCCTCAGAAACTGTCCACCGGGAGAACGGCGTTTTTTTCAAACTGGATGCCCTCAGGGTGATGTTCTCTCAGGGCAACCTTAGCGAACGCATGCGCATGAGTCATCTTGGTCGCGACGAGATTGTCGTGGACATGTTTGCCGGGATCGGCTATTTTGCTCTCCCTATGGCAGTCCATGCCAAGCCCAAAAGAGTTCTGGCCATCGAGATAAATCCAGTGGCTTACGGATACCTGAAAGAAAATGTGCGCCTCAATCACGCCGAATCCATCGTGGAGCCTGTCCTCGGCGACTGCCAAAAGGCGACTCCACAAGGCGTTGCCGACAGGGTCGTGATGGGTTATGTGGGCGCAACAGATCGATATCTCAGAACTGGAATTCAAGCCCTGCGCCCCGGAGGGGTGCTACATTATCACCAGACAATCCCTTCCAGGAAGTATCCGGACGATGCCATAAAGGACGTGGTCGAAGCGGCCGAGAAGCTAGGGAAGAGAGTAGAAATCCTGAACTATGCCAGGGTGAAGAAGTATTCGCCGGGAGTCGTCCACGCAGTGGTCGATGCCTGCATCGAAAACTATTATTAGTAATTTATATATCTATAGACATATCACGTTGGATTGCTGTTACGGCTCCGTCGCATAAAAAGACGCGAAGTCGCCAACCAAAATGTTTCTAGGGTGAGCTGCGATGGATACGGATTCCGAGATCGAGTTCGGTTGATGCTTCCTTCAATCATTGTCCACTTGAATAATGATAACGATGAAGCGCATTCCGAAGGGGCGCATGTTGAGATCCTTGAAACTGTAACCCATTCTGAAGGATTTGGGACATGCAGTTCAGATAGTAACCAAAGGATCGATAGATTAATAACCTCCTTCGATATGGATTATGGTCGAAGCCCGGTAGTGTAGCGGTCAATCACGGGAGGCTCTGGACCTCCTCACCTAGGTTCGAATCCTGGCCGGGCTATTAATCCATCTATTCTCTGCGCTATTTGTTTAACAAGGAATAATAAAAAGATACAGAATCATTATTCAGGGAGTTGTTCCGCCCTTTCGCAGGTCGTCCATCGCCTGGCGGTTCATCCTTATCTCTGCCATCTGAACGGCTCCCATGGCCTCAATGGTCTTGGAGAGCATGCTTGACACGGCCTGACCCAATTGGTCATCGCCACTTGCCAAGGCCATGGAGACGGCGTGCCCAAGCCGATAGGCACTCCAGCACGCATAAGCGAAATGCACCATCAAATCCTCCAGCCCTCCTTCTATCCATGGTCCTGACGAGTCCGGCCAGCTCACTCGAGATCTGATTCGGGCCATGTCGGTGATCTCTACCTCAAACTGGATAATTCCTTCGGCCATCAAAAACCTCCTGGATGGAAACGGGAAAAATGGTAGACGAAGAAGATCTCCATTCACGATTAATATAGAGTTCATGACTATTGAAGATTGCTGTGGAGTCACGGATTTACAGATCCCATGGATTTTAGATGTGGGAAATGCCAAAATCGGCATGTCGAGTCGAAAACTAGATATAATCATAACGATTATAGTAGTAGTTTGCCGCGACTTATGTAATTAGTCTCGCTGGAGCGTCGATTAAGCTCGGAAGGCCAAAGTTCTAAACGCGACTAAGGGCGTCGACCGCCATCTTCATTTGACGGTGACGGATAAGAAAGGGGCTGGAAGAGCGCCACGCAATCTTGCGTAGTCTTCGGTCGCCCGCCTTCAAAAGAGAAGGGTGGAGGCGGCAAGAGAGGTGCACGCCGTCATTGGCGTAGCAAGCCGTCGTTCAGCAAGATCTATGACATAGCAAAGTGCGGTGCAGGTGTATGTAGAGGCCCAAGCGCCAAGCAGGCTTTTCATCTTATGGTGAAGCGTTTCCGCAAATGGGGCACTGTGCTAAATTCCAGTGTTGCAGCGGTTGGGTTTTCGCGTAGAACCAAAGAAGGGCGAGACGAGGCCGTCACGAGATGGCTCCTATCAAAGGGCGTTGTGGCTTTCGGCGTTCGTCTCGACTCTGTTCCACTTGCTATGTGTTTTTAAGGCTTAATTGTTTGTAGCACTCAGTTTTCTGCCACTTTTCCTTTCTTAAATTTGGGACAACCTAGAATCACAGCAGGGCAAAATTTATATCCTATCACTACCTTTGAGTTAGTATATAGAAGTAATCATAAGCGATCTTGAGGTGATATTCAATGTGGGAAGATAAGAAATATCCATCGATATTCGACATATTTGAGAGCTTTACAAAGGGATTTCCCTTTGAGAGAAAGGACAAGACCAGCGAGGATTGGTTCAGGATGCCTTTTGACGACTTGATAAAAAAGTTTGATGAATCAATGCCGGATGCGTTCGGAGATCTCGTAAAAGAGGAGAAGACACCTGACGGAGTTGCCCGAAGGTATGGCCCATTTGTGTACGGGTTCAGCTACACGGCCGAGCCTGGAAAAGAACCCGTATTCCAGGAGTTCGGAAACATCAAACCATCCCATCGCGGGATTGAGCCAAGTGCGGGTAGAGAACCATTGGTCGATGTTATGGATGACAAGGACAAGTACAGGATCTTCGCGGAGCTGCCCGGAGTGGAGAAGGACAACATAAAGCTGGATGCAGCCGAAGACAGCATTGAGATCTCCACAAAGGACGACAAGAAGTTCTACAAGATGATCCCCCTAGAGTCGACCGTCGATCCGGACAGCACCAAGGCGTCCTACAAAAATGGCGTGCTGACCGTCGAGCTTGAGAAGATGGATAAACGAAAGGGCAAGGAGATCAAGATAGACTAAAGCAGTCCCAATATTTGGGATCTTGGTTTTTGCTCTTTTCTCTTTATTTTTTTCATTGATTCAAGTTGCATATCTTTTTGTGACGTTATTCACAGTTCTCCGATGATAAGCATCCTCCATCCAAAACCATTTTCTTAATCTCCTGTATTTTAACTCCTCCAAGAGTTATATGGGATTCATATGAGCTGAAAGAACCTAAAAAGGCATTCACAAAGCCTCAATGTGAAAAATAGATACTTAAGTCATACAGAGAACTAGTAGTTTGGGTAGGGTGAGTGGAGGTCAATCACAGACAAAAAGGAGAGTGAAGGACATTGTACCAAATAAACATAAATAGATTTGTGGCAAATACAAAAGAAATGATAAAACGCAACATAGTAATCTATTCCTTATATGCTCTCTATTGCCGTCTTTGGTATTCATTTAATCATATACGAAGCTAGCCCAAAGATGGCTCATTCGGCAATCCGGTATTAGATGGCTATTTCAGCCTTAACATTCTCGACAAACAAACCGGTTAACCACGTCGATCGTCTTATACCAAAAACTTTATATCCGTTCAATGTCGTATTATACTTTGGCAAAGGTCGAGATCTTTTCTCCCTCCTACATCCCTGACTTTTGCTTTTCCCCTCCTTAAATGATTTCCAGTAGCCTAAAGCTCTTTTATTAAAGTTCGGGCAATTCAATGCGAATATGACAAAGGTTAAATTATCCCCCGTATTTTAAACTGCGAGGTTTGCATGGACAACTACGAGAAGATAACCGAGCTTGGCCGTAGGCGCGGCTTCATGTGGCCGGCCTTCGAGCTCTACGGCGGGGCTGCGGGATTCTACGATTACGGCCCATTGGGTGCCACGCTGAAGAGGAGAATCGAGGACACCTGGCGGCAGTTCTTCGTAATTCAGGAAGGCTTCGCCGAGATAGAAGCTCCCACCATCGGCGTAGAGGGAATCTTCCAGGCCTCAGGCCACCTCAGTGGCTTCTCCGATCCCCTGACCGGATGCAAGGAGTGCAAGGAGGTCTACAGGGCCGACCACCTCATAAAGCACATAATCGAGGTTCCTGACGCTCTTTCCAATGAGGAGATCTACAAGGTCATCCAAGAGAACGAAGTGGCCTGTCCGGAGTGCGGAGGAGAACTCTCCGAGGTCTACGAGTTCAACCTCATGTTCAAGACCATGATCGGGCCGGGCAACAAGACCCAAGGCTACCTGCGTCCGGAAACTGCTCAGGGCATGTTCATAAACTTCCCCCGGCTTCTCCGATACTTCCGCGATTCGTTGCCTTTTGCGGCCGTCCAGATAGGCAAATCCTACAGAAATGAGATCTCACCCCGTCAGGGTGTGATCAGGCTCAGGGAGTTCACCCAGGCCGAGGCGGAGATCTTCATCGACCCCAGGGACAAAACCCATCCTAAGTTCGACCAGGTCAAGGACATCAGCATGAAGTTCTACTCCCAGGCAGCGCAGGAGAAGGGCGAGCCTGAGGAGATGACCTTTGGAGAGGCAGTGGGGCGAGGAATCGTAGCCCACCAGACGCTTGCATATTACGTCGCCAGAACTTATCAGTTCCTCCTAGCAGTGGGCGTATCTCCGGAACGCCTGCGGTTCCGCCAGCACAAGTCGGACGAGATGGCACATTATGCTGCCGACTGCTGGGATGCAGAGGTGCTCCTGGATCACCTTGGCTGGATAGAGATCGTGGGCGTGGCGGATCGGACCGACTACGACCTCAAAGCCCACGCGGCCCAGAGCAAGGTCAGCCTCACAGTCTTCGTGCACTACGATCAGCCCGTCAAGCGGAAGAAGCTCGTTGTAAAACCGGATATGAAGGCCTTGGGCCCGAGATTCAAGGGCCAAGCCAAGACCGTGGCTGAAGCCCTCAAAGCCATGAGCGTCGAGGACCTTAAAGGAGATAAGATCATAGTCCAGGTTGGTGGCGAGCCTGTGGAGATAGATCCGTCCCTGGTCTCCTACGAGACTGTGGTGGAGGAGATCCGTGGGGAGGAGATCGTTCCCCACGTCATCGAGCCCTCCTTCGGCATAGACCGCATAGTTTACACCGTCATGGACCACTCCTTCTATGAGGATGTCGTGGACGGAGAGCCGAGATCGGTCCTGAAGTTTAATTCAAAGGTGGCTCCAGTTGATGTGGCCATTCTACCCCTCATGGACAGAGACGTTCTTGTAAAACCATCCAAGGCGGTCCTTGACGGCTTAAGGTCCAGAGGGATCAGAGTGGACTACGACACCTCCGGCTCTATAGGCAGGAGGTACCGGCGGAACGATGAGGTGGGCACGCCCTACTGCGTTACCATAGACTACGAGACCCTGGAACAGGGGACTGTCACCATCAGGGACAGAGACTCCATGAAGCAAGTCAAGCTCGACGCCCAACGGCTTATCGGTGTCCTCGAAGAACTCCTCGCTGGAGACAGGAAGTTCCTAGACGCAGGAGTCCCGGTTGTTGCGCTCGCTGCCAAGGAGCAATGAATCGCCGGCGCAAGCTGGAATGAATTTTCTTTTTGAAAGGTGAGACGAAGATTGATAGACACTGAGCCACAGTGGCGCACCAACCTGGTGCGGGAGATCAAGAGGAAGACGATCCACATTACGGGACTGTCTGTACCTGTAGGCATTCTGGTCTTCGGAAAGATCTACACCGCAGGAATGATCGCCCTGGCCCTGG
Organism: Methanothrix sp.; assembly: GCA_003162615.1. Classification (GTDB taxonomy): domain Archaea; phylum Halobacteriota; class Methanosarcinia; order Methanotrichales; family Methanotrichaceae; genus Fen-7. The sequence goes on from PMNG01000113.1 coordinate 14,975, forward strand.
GAGTCGCCCTGATCCTGGAGGCTGGAAGGCTGCGGGGAAGCATAAGCCTTCCCGCAACCAGGGACCACGAGCAAGAGAAGGTGGCCGGTTACATCTACTACATCTTCGGCAGCCTCGTGACTGTGGCCCTCTTCCAACCGATGATTGCTCTGACATCAATGCTCATGCTCTCGTTAGGCGACGCTGTCAGCGGGTTGGTGGGCTCGGTGCTGATGAACTCCAACGTCCGGGAACAAAATGTCAGGTGGCGGTTCAAGCCGCTGCCAATAGTGGCCTGTATGTTCCTGGCCTGTATGGCCATAGGCTACCTCTCTTCGAGCTTAACCAGGTTGCCTTGGGAGATCTATCTCTTCGGAGCACTGGGCGCAACCCTGGCCGACTCCATGGCCCTGGTCGTCTGCAACAGAGGCCTGGACGACAACCTGACCATCCCGATCTTCTCCGGGATGATGATGAGCCTGGCAGCCTTGTTGTAGTCTTTACAGTTTACAGGCTCTGTCCTGAACAGTCAAGATGTTGTAGTTCAGATGTGTAGAGTCCAGATTAGAAAGGTTTTTTAAAGTAGCGAGATTACCAGAACCCGTGTTTGGGACAAGTGGTTCTAGGTTTTAGCTGCTTGATACCGAAGACAAAGGAGGTATGGTATGGACATTATTCTGCTCGGTCCGCCGGGATCTGGGAAGGGCACACAGGCTAAGATGATTGCCGAGAAGTACAAGGTAAAGCATATCTCGACTGGAGACATTCTGAGGGAGAACGTTAGGAACGGCACGCCCCTGGGCGTAGAGGCTAAGAAGTTCATGGACGCTGGGAAGCTCGTTCCCGACTCGCTCCTGATCGACATCATAAAGGACAGGCTGGCAAAGCCCGATGTCAAGGCAGGCTGGATGCTGGACGGCTACCCGAGGACCATCCCCCAGGCGGAGGCTCTGGACAAGATCCTTCCGGGTCTGGGCCAGAAGATCGACGTTGTACTGAATGTCGATGTTCCCGACGCTGAGCTGATCAAGCGAGTGACAGGCCGCAGAATGTGCAAGTGCGGAACAACCTACCACGTCCAGTTCAACCCGCCAAAAGTCGCCGGCAAGTGCGATGCATGTGGCGCTGACCTGTACCAGAGGGCGGATGATACCGAGGCGACAGTCAAGGAGAGACTTCAGGCTTACCACGCTCAGACCCAGCCCCTGATCGATTTCTACAACAAGAGGGGCATCGTCGCCAACATAAACGGCACGGGCGATATCAAGGCCATCTTCGGCAACATTGCCAAGGCTCTTGATAAGATTTAGTATTTCCTCGCATCTTTTTTTCTCTGTCTGTTAGAGACTATAGTTCGGCATCTTTTCGATGTCTGATATGTCATAGGATTCTACTGTAAATCAAATCCTGAGAAGGAATACAAACATTTTTAGACTTGAGATATGATACGAAAGTGGTGAGCTACAACGAAGCTGAGGAAGATATCCGGCCTGATTCTCTTGCTCATTTTCTTGGTAGCTTCGGCAAGGATTCTAGACTTATACCCCCAAATCGGACAAAGCTCCTGGGTGGTAGCCATTGGTTCTTTAGCCTCGTTGCTTGGGCTCTATGAATTTATCAGGAATAAGGCAGAAAACGATCCTCACCAAGATAATAAAACAACTCAGGTTGTTCTGGCTCCAGAAAACGATTTGACCGCCGAACAAAACATAAACAGCCCGAAAACCAAAATCGAGGGTAGCGTTAACGGTCCGGTGTTTTCAGGGAATATCGAGGGTACTATTAACATTAATCCTACTGGATCTGCCAAGCTCCCTACACCTCGCCAAATTCCTCCGCCTCCTTCGGACTTCGCAGGTCGTAAGATCGAACTAGAAGATATCCTGGCCAATTTCAATAGAGGTGCAACCATCACAGGTTTGCAAGGCATGGGAGGCATTGGCAAGACAGCCCTTGCTCTGGTTATTGCCGAGATGGTTAAGGACCGATTTCCTGATGGCCAGATCTTCATCGAGATGAAGGGCACTAGCAAGAATCCGCTGGCATCAGCCGAGGCCATGGCGAATGTTATCAGGGCATATCTTCCCACCGCCCAAATGCCTGAAAATTTGAATAGTCTAGCAGGGCTTTATCGCTCTGTTCTCGATGGAAAGCAAACTCTTCTCCTGCTAGACAACGATGCCAATCGGGAGCAGGTTGAGATGTTACTTCCTCCAACTGGCTGTGCAATGTTGATTACCTCCAGGCAGAAGTTCACGCTGCCGGGACTGAAGCCAAGGAATATGGAGCTACTGCCTCCGTCGGACTCCGCGACCTCCTGCTCTCCATTGCAAATCGGATTGGCGACCAAGCCGATAATTTGGCGAATCTGTGTGGATATCTTCCCATTGCTCTGCGAAATGCTGCTAGTCTCTTAGCCGAAAGGATTGACGTTGATGTGGTCGAATATGCCCAGAAGCTGAAGGATGCCAATACGCGGCTTGATTTGGTTAATGCAACCTTCGGCCTGAGCTACGAGCTTCTTCCGCCCGATCTGCAGAAGCAATGGTCCGCACTATCCGTTTTCCCTGCCGATTTCGATCGGTCCGGAGCGGCTGCGGTGTGGGAAATGGATATAGATGATGGGGCAGAGGCTTTGAGCGATCTTGTAAAGTGGAGCCTGTTGGACTTCAACCCCAATGGTGAGCGCTACAGCCTGCACGACTTGGCCCGCGACTTTGCAGGCTCTCGGCTTGAAGCCGCTTCTGGGGCTGTTGCACAGCAGCGCCATGCAGAGCATTATAAAAATGCGCTATCCGCTTTCGATGAGCTTTACATGAAAGGCGGGAAAGACGTTCTGGCCGCCATGCAGCTCTTCGACCTAGAAGAGGCCAATATCATGGCCGGACATGCCTGGGCGGAGATGAACCTTGAGGCAAATTCTTCTGCTGCCGAGCTTTGCAGGAGCTACCCTGATGCGGGAGTCTATGTGCTCGATTTGCGCCTCCATCCCAGACAGAAGATTTCATGGCTGGAGAGTGGCGTGGAGGCCGCTAGACGCTTGAAGGATAGGGCAGCGGAAGGCGTACATCTGGGCAACCTGGGCGTAGCCTACGCCGCTCTAGGCGATGCCAAAAAGGCCATCGAGTTCTACGAACAGCGTTTGGTCATTGCTCGTGAGATCGGGGACAGGCGTGGAGAAGGAAATGCCCTGGGCAACCTGGGCCTAGCCTACGCCGATCTTGGCGATGCCAAAAAGGCCATCGAGTTCTACGAACAGCGTTTGGTCATTGCTCGTGAGATCGGGGACAGGCGTGGAGAAGGAAATGCCCTGGG
>PMNG01000182.1 GCA_003162615.1 Methanothrix sp.
TATACTGTGGCCCAATAGAGGGGCTCCTCTCGGAGAACGCCATGCCAATGCTCTCCTCTTCCGATGCCACTAGTAATCTAGGCAAATACGGTCTGTTTCCACCTAATTTGCTCTGGTCTGAGAGACAACTTTTTGGAACCAAATCCATGTGACGCATATACCCCACTTATGTCATAATGCTATATATATCTTACGCCTATTATAAAAATTATACGGGATTTTGCTTTTCCCGTATATATTATGAGAGCATCTTTTCGTGAATATCGATCGAAGGATCTATAATCAATATGGGTATGTCTCTGGCATGGACTACTGGTATGATATCATTGAGAATTANNCAGTCATCCTCTTGATTTACCTTACATTTGGCACGGATTATCCTACCGGTATTGCAAAATATTTTAATGAGTTAAAGGACCGATACTGTCCCAGCGTTTTAACGAATGCGAACAAAATTGGCTCTGTGCTTAAAAGAATGAATGATGATAAGCTAGTGATCCTCCTAAAGAAAGTGAGCGTAGGGGCTGCACCCAGACTCTATTATGTANNTGAAACAGGCAGGAATAATTGACAAAGAACAGGACCAACTGGCTGAACAAGTACGGCAAGCACGACATGAACGGGCAGATGAAATTCTCAAAAGATTGATCGATTCAGAAAAGGTTAACTATTGTGATTTCCTTTCTTTTGTTCAAACTGAGGCTGAAAAAACGCATTTGCAGAGGGACTCAGGCAATACGGAGCCAGACCTCAGCGACTTGATTTATGAATACATTTTCGAGATAGACAAAAAAATTAGGGAGTGGGAATCATGCGTTGATTAATTATATATTTAAATGCCAATATCACTTTATTGAATGTAAGAGGTGTTAGTAATGTCAGGCAGTCAAAGGAAGAGGAGCCTAGATTGGCGAGAGTACAATGAATCTCTCGGTAAGCGCGGTGAATTTCACCTTATATTATACTTCTTAGAAAATTAGGACAGATTCTAGAGAAGATAATTAGAGGAAAATGAACAGAAAATTCGATTCGCTTTGAGCATTCGAAGTGATGACTTATCCAAATCTGATCACCAAACATCAAATGAAATGGGTCAAATTCCCAACTGCGGTATATGAGCTAGATAGCTCTCTTTCAGCTCTTTCTTGTCGATGTGNNTCGCCTCTGAGTTCTTTCACGAAGTCGCGAGGCATACCAGCTCTTATTAGGTGAGTAGTGAACCAGTGACGGCAGCAGTGTGGAGTGAAGCGATCCTCAAGGCGTTTTGATCCAGGATTATGTAGCCCTACCCTAGAAGCGTGCTTTTTCACGATATGACCTATTTCCTTCGAGCTTATCCTGCCCCCGTTATAGCCCAAAAACAAGGCGGGCGTTCCCTTTCTGTCCTTGTTTTTTCTGAACTCCAACCATGCCCGGAGGACATATTCAGCTTCACTATCGAAAAATAGTACCCTGTTGGATCGTTTTGCTGTGGATTTCAACTTCAGGGCCATATTCTTAAAGTCAATGTTACCCACGTCGAGACTGCATAGTTCGCTTCGACGCATTCCGGTCTTTAGTAGAATAACTAGGACTGCCTTATCGCGACTATTCAGGGTCGAGTTTACAAGAAGAGATGCCTTTTCCACACTGATGATCTGTCTATCCTCAGAGGTATTTTCGGCTTTATACTTCCTTAGGTACCTCCTCTTGAACGAGGTTATAGGGTTATTTGGTATCAGTTCCTCATCAACCATATACGTATAAAAGCTAGACAGAGCTGTGAAAGCCTTCTCGATCGAAGCCTGTTTCAATCCCCGGTGTCGCAGACTTGAGAGAAAGTCCATCAGATCGCCTTTATCTGCGCTATTTGCATCTTTTGATCGTGAAGCAAGTAGCTTTAGATATTGTTTAATATAAATTTCATATGTTTCAACACTCTTGATATTCCTCATCTGGCAATCTTGGCAGAATCCTTCTAACAGACCTGGATTCATTTGATCCACCGCCAGCCTCTAGATGTCTCTTCAATCAAACCATATCTCATTAGTCCTTTGAGTTGATTCGAAACCAATTTAGCTGCCTCGGCATCGCGAGGATCAATTCCTAACTCAGAATAAATCTCTTTCTCACCCATTGATCTTCCACGTCTGAGGGCGACTACAAGCCTTTCATCGTACTCCCTTTGTCCTTGCTTATCTTGATCTGAAAAAGCCTCATGGCGCAGGACATAAAGCTCACTCTCGTATTTCTGTAAGATTAATTCCTTCAATCTCAACTCATTGCGAAGTCTGGTGTTTTCCTCTTTAAGATCAGAGAGTTCTTTGGATAAGTCCGGTCGCGAATCAGAGTTTTCTGAGCGTCTGCTCTTCTCAACCATCTCAATAATATAATTATTTAAGGAAGTTCCGCCTTTCAATGATTCCGCCCTCCATTCTTCGATTAGCTCTTGGGATGGCGGATATATCGAGAACTGAATTTGCTCAGGACGAGGCATACGCTATGATTTGCACTTTCTAGTATTTAAATTGAACTAGTACATGTAGTTTTTCTGGGCAGAGAAGGCACCTGGAAGGATGCCGAAGACGGTGTTCTCAGCGGCAATCCCATTGCCCAAGGGTCAGTAGACTCGGCCGTCTCCTTCGAGATGGACTTGCTTGCTGAATCCATAGGTACTCTTTATTACTGGATAGCCTGCGGCAGAAACCTGAAACAGGTAGTGGAATTGGACTCCATGGTTAAGATGATCGGAGTGGAGCAGCTTCTCCTTGAGTCGGAGAACTACTGGTCCGCCTGGGTTAACAAGAAGGAGATCAACCTAAGCATCCTGCCAAAGGAGATTATCAGGGCTTACAAGAACTCGCTCCTCATCATGCGCAGCCACGCTGACAGCCGAGGAGGGATAATAGCCTCATGCGATTCGGATATCATGCAGTTTAACAGAGACACTTACTCCTACATCTGGACCAGGGATGGAGCAATAGCCGCGATGGCCTTTGACATGGCGGGATTCAGAGATACAAGCATGCGCTTCTTCCGTTTCTGCAACCTCGCAATAGCGGATGAAGGTTTTTTCCATCACAAATATTCGCCGGACGGTTCTGTCGGCAGCAGCTGGCTTCCTCTGGCAGGATCAAAGGGGATGCTTCCCATTGAGGAGGACGAGACCGCTCTCGTTCTCTATGCTCTTTGGAGACACTTCCAGAAGTACAGGGACATCGAGTTCATAGAGAGCGTCCCAAAATTGGTCCTAAAAACCACGGAGTTCCTCTTGGACTATCTCGATCCGGATACCGGGCTTCCCAAGCCTTGCTTCGATCTCTGGGAGGAGAGGTCGGGGGTGTTCACCTGGACTGCTTCTACTGTGTATGCAGCACTTAACGCAGCAGCCAAATTTTGGAAGGTCATATACAACAGAGAACGTTTCGAGGCCCTGAACATAGCGGCGGCAGGTCTGAGGGAGGCCATGCTCAAACGCCTTTACGATCCCGAGAGTCAGAGGTTCATTAAGGCAGTTTACCCGGACGGCTCACGGGACCTGACAGTTGACAGCTCCGCATCAGCCGTCTTCCTGTACGGAGGCTTCGATGCCTCTGATAGATCAGTGGTTGAGACCATGAACTCGATTAGAGATAAGCTGTGGATCAGGACGAGGGTGGGAGGTTTGGCCAGGTACGAGAACGACGAGTACCAGAGGGTCTCCAGAGAGGTGACAGGCAACCCCTGGTTCATCTGCACCCTTTGGCTGGCGAGGTGGCACATAGCGCAGGCTAAATCGTCAGACGAACTTGTTAAGGGATTAGAACTCATTTCCTGGGCTTCGAAGCATGCCCTACCCTCGGGGGTGATGGCGGAGCAGGTTCACCCCTTCACGGGCGAGCCTGTTTCTGTTTCGCCTCTGGTCTGGAGCCACGCCGAGTTCGTCATCGCCGTCTGCGAGTACCTGGAAAAGTACCGGGAACTTTCATCAATGGCCTGAGACGGTGAGCTGAAAGGAGGGTTGACGTGACAATACAAAGGATCTGCAAAAAGGATGACGTCCCGGTCGGGTCCATGAAACAGTTCGACCTCAAGGAGAGTGAGTTTTTGGTAGTCAATACTGGAGAACGGTTCTACTGCCTAGAGGCTCGATGCACCCATGCAGGAGCGCCCCTAGCCGAGGGCGATCTTGACGGGGACATTCTGACCTGTCCCTGGCATTACTCCCAGTTTAGGGTCTCTGATGGCTCGGTTGTGAGAGGTCCTGCTAATAATCCTTTGAACGTCTATGACATTACCGTAAGAGATGGCCAGCTTTTCATTGAGCTAAATGAAACAAGACCGGAGCTTCTGATCGATTGACCCTGAGTCACCTGTTCACATGCACAACGCTCTTGCTCTATGCTAATGCTTCCATATCATAATGCTTCATCCTATGCTTCATGTTGCTGTCCAACTTGTTGTCCAACTCAAATTTTAGTCTCAACAGCAAAGTTTTAATTTTGAATGGTTGTACCTACCAAGGAAGGGGATATTCATGAAATACATAGGGCGTATGCTAGGGTTGCTCATAGTTCTCATATTTCTTGCAATGACGATCTCCTGCCAGGCAACCGTTGTTACAGTCGAGCCAGGGCAAAGGATCCAGGTGGCCATAGATTCTGCCCGCCCTGGCGATGTCATCAGAGTAGAGAAGGGAGTCTACGACGAAAATCTGAACATCTCCAAGCGGGTCACCTTGGTCGGAATAGAGATGCCAATGTTAGATGCGAGAGCTGCCGGAAGCGCCATAACTATTCAGGCCGAAGGAGTCAATGTCACTGGATTAGAGCTAAGAAATTCCAGAAGATCGGGAATCGCGATCTTCTCCAAGAACAACTCGATCAAGGGCAACAACATCAGTGGCTGCAATGACGGCATACGTGCGGAGAACTCAATGAACAATTCGATCACGGGCAATGCGATCAACAACAATACCAACGGGATAAGCTTTGTCCGTTCTAGCATGAACCTCATAAAAGATAACAACATCAGCGGCAACAAAGTAGGGGAGAGAAGTGACTGCGGAATCTACCTCGCCTACTCCGACAATAACACGATTTCGAACAATCGGGTCACAGATAACGGCGACTGTTCCATCTGTGTACTGTCCAGCAGCAAAAATACGATAACAAACAATAGTATCAGCTTGAATCGCTGGTACGGCATTTCTCTAAGCGAGCTCAGCAACTACAATCTGATAGCAGAAAACTATCTTGCGAATAACAAATATGGCGGTATCTACCTGGAGGACTCCAGGAATAATACCATAATAGACAACAGGGCAATAGAGAATGGAAACGGCATCTATCTATCATGCAACAGCAACAACAACATTGTTCAGGGCAATTCGGTCTCTAACAACGAAAACGGGATACATCTAACCTTTCACAGCAGCAACAACACCATCAGCGGGAACAGAGCTATCAACAACGGATTCGGAATATACGTGACCCTCTCATCGGGGTGGAACAGGATCTTCAACAACAGTCTCATTGATAACGGTTACAATGCGTTCGACATGGGCATGAAAAACCAATGGGACAATGGATTTGTGGGTAACTACTACAGCGATATGGGATCGAAGTATTATATTCCAGGTGGCTCAGGCGTGGATAAGCACCCATTGCCACCACCTGCCTTGGATGATTCTTAAGGTAGGGTTTGCCCCAATAGTCGGATAGCGTTGATCAAACTGAAATAGAGGCCTCGAAGTTTTTGATGTAGGCCGAGCCGATGGTAGTTGATCTGTAAAAACTGTCGATCTTTTCAATCATATCGGCCTTCTCTAGCAAGGCCAGATGAAGCTCTGCAAGGTTTTCCTTCAGTCCGAAGGCTGTCTCTATCTCCTGTCTGGTCCTGGCCTTCGAACCGATGAACTTCATGATCTCTCGTCTTATTCTTAACTGCAAAACCTCTCCGGCAAATCGGTGTCCCTCTGAGGTCTCCCACCACTTAACGCTCCTGTTTTCTGTTAAATCCGATACAGAAACCTCAAGCTTCCGAACGCCGTCGATGTCTCTTTCCATATCTACCAATTATTGAATTCTCTTATCCGATTGATCGTATTCTTTTCTACAGGTTTCGCCTTATGGCTACATGCCTTCAAATTTTTAAAATTGATCTTTCTAATCCTGCTTTGGTTTATCCACGTGGATCTCGCAAGTCCCCATCTCGCACTCCCTACAGAAGCCCGCTTCTTCATCCAGATGGCGAGTGGCAGTGGCAAGCACGCTGGCGTTCACCAGATTCCCGGCAAGGAAGATAGCGGCAGCAATCTCATCATCAGAAATCCCCAGTTTCGATGCAACATGGATGTGCAGCTTCAGGCAGTGAGTGCACCTCATAGCAGCGCTGACTGCGACGGAGATCAGCTCGATGGTCTTGGCGTCCAGGGTCGAGCTTCTGAGTATGGCGTTGTTATGGAGGATCTTGGTTATCAGGAGATCCGGGTGATCCTTCATGAAGTGAAAGACGTACGGGACTTCCCCGTACGCGTTCTCTACAGCAGTGATCATGTCCTCAGCCGACTTTTCTACGCCCTTCTCCAGAATTCTGTCCAGCTCATCTTCAAAGCTCATGCATTATCACCAGGAATGGAAATCGGAAATCTTCTCAAGGCCGACCTAGAAGACGAAACCGGTCTCGGACATAGGCAATATCCTCACCAGTATATAGTCCTTCATCTTAGAAGGCCTTATTGTGGCTACCTCCCCAAGAGTCACGCCCTCATCGAACTTGACTGCCCGGACTGCGTCCTTGTGCTTATCGTAGGGCAGCTTGATCCTGACTCCGTTCAGGTTGAGGGCGATAGGCAGAGGTGAGAACGAGTACTCCACCTCTGGAACCTGTTCTCTGACAGCGTCCATGACTCTAGGCGGCGATGTTGTCAATGGGTCCTTGGATATATCCGTCCTGGTCCTGTCCAGAGCCCGGCCGACAGATTCGATTATCTTGTCCAGGGTGCCTAGCTCGGTGGCTTTCTTGGCCCTATGGGTGATTCTGCCCACGCTCGGAACGTACTCGAAGGCATAGGGCAACTCCTCTTTGGGAATCTCTGGCCCACCGGTTACAACAACGGGGATGTTTATGTTCCTGTACAGGAACTCTTTCTTTCGGATACACTCGACGAAGTTCCCAAAGATGAAAACGACTGCGTCGTGCTCGTCTATGAGCATGGATTCGTACTCGTTTATCTGGGCGGTCTCCCTTCCAACGCCTCTGGCCAGGCCGATCATGTTCGATTTAGCCCCGTTCCTTCGCAGGTACTCGGCGATATCACAGGCAGTGTGGGGAAGGTGGTGAATTGCAAGGGTTGGAGTGACAACAGCTACCTCCGTTCCTGCCAAAGGCGCACGCACAAGCTCTCCCCGTAGGTCGGAGATGATGGCTTTTAAGGCCTCCATGTCCTCTTTGGGAACTAGGAGAAGAAGGATCACCTCGCTCTGGGTGACGTTCTTCTGGAGTACGTAGCCCCCAAGGTCCTCCACCAGCTCCATTACCAGGTCGTGCTTGTACACGCCACCCGTAAACATAACAGGTTCAAGCATTCTCCATGCTCCTGATCTTCTCTTTTACCTCGGAGATCAGCTCCGATTTCAGAGTATCCTCGGCTGCTATGAAGAAGAAGCTCTTATCAGTCATCTCGTTTCTTCGGTTCCGAAATCCCTCAGGGGCTATCCTCAAGAGGGCGTCCGTCAGGTCCTGACGGAACTCTGCCTCCAGGTCGGCAACTGGCAGATCCGATGGTGATGTGTCTGTTGCTACGACAACGACGTCTCTCGAAGGCTGCTCCACGCGCTCACGACCGTACTTAGCCCAAAGAACCTTGAGCAGGTCCGACATATGTTCCTCGTCGTTGACCTTGATCTGGAACCCGCCTTGAGCCTGGGCCACATCAGCCACATCCCTGACAAGCAGGGGCGGTATGCCCGTTCTAAGTAGGCCATACACTGCGAAGACCGGCTTTTTGACGTCAACGTAAACATAAAGCCTTCCGATAGACCTGATGAGGCCCAGATCCTGGAGGATGTCCATTATTATCTCGCGGTACTTCTTTGCCCCGAACTCCTCACCGGCGATCTCGACCTTGAAGACCTCCATCGGGTCCATCACTAGGCCTCCAGCAGCCCCGAAACAAGCAGGGCAGCGCCTACGGCTCCGATGTACTGGGCGTACTTGGGCACAATCACCTTGACGTGCAGCAGCTCCTCCATAGCCTTCGGCAGCCCTTCGATGAGCGAGGTCCCTCCAACCATGATAACCGGCTCCTTAACCTCAACCTCCTGGAGCTGCTGCTCGTAGACCTGCTCAGCCACGGAATGGCATGCTGCCATAGCAACGTCCTCGGGCTTGCAGCCCATTGAGAGGCTGTTGACGAGGGATTGGGTGCCGAAAACTATGCAGTAGCTGTTCATAGCCACATTCTGGTAGTTGCCTTTCAGGGCCAGCTTGCCCAGCTCGGTGATTTCCACGCCAAGCCTGCGGGCTGTCAACTCCAGGAACCTCCCTGAGGCTCCAGCACATATTCCGCCCATGGTGAAGCCGCCTGGTATCCCGTCCTGAACGGATATGGCCTTGTTGTCCATGCCTCCGATATCGATGACCGTGGCCGGGCCTTTCTGAGAATCGGCTAGAAAGACGGCTCCCTTAGAGTTGACGGTGATCTCTTCTTGAATCAGCTTGGCATCGAAGTGCTTTCCTACCAGGAATCGGCCATAGCCCGTAACCCCTAGTGCCTGGACATCTTCCTTCTTTACATCGGCCTCTTTAAGGGCTGCATCGTACGCACTTTCTGCGCTATTGAGCACCTCGGTTGTGGGAACCCAGCCGGTGCCTATTACCTGGTTGTCCCTCATGATCACGGCTTTGGTGGTGGTCGAGCCGGAGTCCACGCCCGCTGTCAGTCCTTTCTGTCTCTCCCTGGCCAGAAGGCCCCTGTACTTGACAGTGGTTACTAGCGCCTCCATCCTGGTCAGCAGGGTCTCGGCGGTGGTTCTTTCTGTAAAAGAATAGCTCAGAACAGGAAGCTTGGAATTCTCGTGGATGTANNTTCTCGACTATGCGAGTCGCTCTCGCCATGGCGAGATTGAGGTCTCCCGAGGCAACTGATACGCCAAACCTCTTCTCTACGTCCAGAATGTCCTCCAGAGAAACCTCCGGATAGATGATCTTGGCTCCGACAGTCTCTGCTGCTCTGTCTATCTCTTTCTGGATGCCGCTATACTCGGCCCCGCAGGCCAGCTCTGCTATCCTGATCATTTCAATCCCTCCAGGAAAGATTTGATCTGGCGAACAAAGGCCCTGGCCTCGACCTCATCCTTTGGATAATTAACTTCCAGGACAGGTATGCCTTTTGTCTTTATCAACAGCCTGACCAGTTCATTTGTCCTGGCGCATCCCGAGCAGCCCGTTAGACACCCGGGTTCGTTCAAAATTATTCCGGCATCTGCCTGCTCGATTAGTGGCCCTATGAGCGACATTCTTCCTCGGACTCCGGAAGGGACATCCACGGCCGCATAGCGCAAACCTTTTTTGGGCTCCTCGGGCGTCATGTTGAGCGGCGGTGAATCGATTCCAGGTGTTGTTACCCTTGACCTCACTTCGCTAGGAACAACCAGAGCCTGGTGGCCCATCCTCTCCACCAGGTCAGAAAGGATCAAGCTGGTTGGAGGATAAACAATGACTTTAGCCATGAAATACCTCAGGAAAACTCATCTTCGATGATCTCTTCAAGCTTCTTCGTGTCCAGGGGTTTCTTCTTTGCTGGTTTTGTTTCGGCCTCGGAAACCTCAGGCTCTCCTTCTGCCTGGTACGCCAAGGCCTTGGAAATCAGAGGCAACAACTTCGCTTCAGACTCGATCATGTAGTAGCCTGGCCTTGCACCACCACCTCGCCGGCCACGACAGCGCCTGGGATCCCCCGGAGGAAACCCGCGTTCCTTGATGAAGATACCCGAGGGGTCCAAGGCTCTGATCTCCTCGACAAGCGGTTTAATCACCTCTTCTTCACCGCTGATGATGACCCCAAAGCAGGTCTCTTTGACGTTGACATCGTACTTAGAACCATAGATCTTCATGGCTATGTCCGAAGGAAGGATATCGGATTCCGGCGACGTTATGACGTACTTGGTGATCTTCACTTTCGCACCTCCCGGACATATACTACCTCGTCTTCTTTCACGTCCTTGAGCTTCTCCGGATCCAGGACACGACCGATGATGTTCGTTGCCTCGAACTTCTCCCCTGACGGCCCGTATCTCTTGTCTTCTACCAGCCTAACTCCGACAAAGCCGATCTTCTTGGCCACCTGATTGGATATTCCAATGGACCCTGCGGGAACCGGGCCCGTTGGCTTGTTCTCTGGAAGAATCTCCTTGTAGCTTGTGGCCTCTATGGCTGGCTTGAACAGGACTGTGTTCTCGTAGACGAAATAGACAGGCATTGGTCCAACGGGCCGCTCCTTCAGACCTGTGACGTGCCTGAAGTAATCCAATGTCTTTGGCGCCAATTGGTCGTACAGCTCGATGGAAACCAGGCGGTTGGCCGGTATGGACGTTAGCCTTACCTTATTGTCCTTGAGAATACTCATAGTCGCTGCAGGATCCTGATTTACCACAACTGCATCATCACCGGTGTAGCCTTCGACTTGGGTTTCAATTTCCCGATCCTTCATCGCCGCTAAAGCCTGATCAAGACCCGACCCCATCAGCATTATTCTGTCCGGTTTGACCTTCACAGTCAAGAGGTGACCGGGCCCGGCCAGCTTTATCATATCCATGCCGGAAGTAACCTTTCCTACTACGGAGTGTCCCATGTTGGAGGTCCGATCTGCTTTGTAGATGAAGACCCGTCCCAGGCCGCGGCCGCTAGTACGAACAGTGACCGCGCCCTCCAGCCTGGGTTCCCTGTGCTCAAACTTTATGGGCTCAGTTAAGAGCATGTCCGAGGAGATGTAAGAGCTGGATATTGAGTCTACCTTGAAGACACCATCCCTGGTCAGAGCCATGAAGAACTCAGCTCCCAAGGGCGCATCCTCGACAAGCTCCACCTCGAACCTGGTGTATATCTCCATTCCCTCGGCCAGGGGCAGGGCCAGATCTGTGGTAGCCATCTTCTCAGTCAGGTCCTCCCACTCAACTATAGGCTCGACTCCAATGATCCTGTCATCTTTTTCCAGCCTGTCCAGAGTGTTCTTGCCTCCGACAACCCTGGCAAAAACCCCGCCGTTGGCTGGTGACCCATAGACAGATGTGTGGCGCTTTCGCACGAATATCAACTGCGTCTTACCGGGATCAAAGCCCGCAGCTCCAAGCGCAATCTCCCAGCGGTTGTACTCGTGGGCAACTCTATCCCAGGCTATGGGGCTGGTAAAAGGTCCGAAGGCTACAGCGTCGGAAGATGCCCATCGTACTTCTGATTCTTTGATCTTGTCCACACTATTATGCCAGATCTTCTGAAGATCGGTGTCCAAAAGTTCGATCCTGATCTTGCCCTTTGTGGTGCTGAGCCAGTAGGAGTTTGTCTGCAGGGACTTCTCTCCCCGACCCTTGACGATTCCAACTATGGCCCCAACGGCCGGCTTTGTACTGGCTTGGCTCAGGGCATCTCCGAGAGTAGCACCATCTTTTAGGTCGAGGCTAGTTCCGTCAACAAGGACCTTCAATTCAACTCCCCAGCAGCTCCTTCTCTTCCTCTTCTGTGATCTTGGCCATAACCTCTTCAGGAAGTCCCGTAAAGATAGCCTTTCCGTTGCGCATGAGCAGGGCCCTATCGCATACGTTCTTTACGAAGTCCATGTCGTGGCTTACGATGACGAAGGTCTCGCCCAGCTCGGCTCTGGCGTTTAGGATGGATTTCGTGACTTCGATCTTGGTTATGGGGTCCATGGTGCCGGTAGGCTCGTCCAGGATCACAATGCTCGGCTCCTTAATTAGGACCTGAGCCATGGCTATTCTGTGGCGCTCTCCCTCGGAAAGCTCATCGGGCATCTTGTTTAACACTGCCTCAGCTTGTTCGTCAGTGAATCCGACCGTTGTCAGAGTATGAATCGCCTTTCTCTCTGCCAGCTCGAAAGGAAGAGCGAGGCCGATGGACTCAGTGAGGTTGTCGATTACGGTTCTTGACGGGTAGAGAGTGTACTCCTGGTGAAGGATTCCTATGTATTTGGTGGCCCTTCCTCGACCGTTAGATCCCAGGATGTTCATATCCACCCACTCGTCTCCAACTCTTACTAAGGCGTTTCCGGATGTGGAGGTGATGATGCCGCTTATTATCTTGGACAGAGTGGTCTTTCCGCCGCCGCTGATTCCAACCAGTCCGAAGATCTCTCCTTCTTTCACATCAAAGCTGACACCGTCAACGGCTTTGACAACCCCTCGGTCTATGCTGATGTATCTCTTGGAAAGGTCGTTTACTCTGATGATCGGCTCGCCTACCTCTACTGCTTCCCGTTTACCGAGTTCGCCTGCCATTGAGAGGAACTGGGCGGCCACGTCCTTGGGATCTCCAAGGCACTTGATCTCGCCCTGGTCCAGGAGTACTGCTCTGTCGGTGAGGTCGATCATAACGTCCTCCCAATGGCTCGTGATGATCAGGGTCATCTTGAAGTCCTTGACAGCCCTTTTTATGGACTCGTGAACAACCTCTGCGGTAGATGGGTCGAGGGTTCCAGTGGGCTCGTCTGCTAAAAGCAGCATGGGCGACTTCGCCAATTGCCGTGCCAGCACAACGCGCTGCTTTTCTCCGCCGGAGAGCTCCCTGGCGACGTGCATCATCCGATGGGATAGATTTACCTCATCAAGTAGGTCCGCCGCTCGATAAATGGTTATAGCCTCTCCTGAGTCTTCCACAGCTCTCATGACGTTGACTATAACCCTCTCATCGCCGTAGAGAGCAAAGGTCCTCTGGAGCATGATTGCGACTCTTCTAACAATGTCCCTCCTCAGAGGATCGTTGGTGTCTAAAGCGACGAAGTCGGCATCTATGTGCTCTAAAATTCCACCACACCTGCATTTCTGCCCGACGTGGCTGGGCGGTTCCACGTGCCGACAGGATTTGCACCTGGCGACATGGTATATAACGCTGCCAGTGATGTCCGGGAATGTCTCCACCCCTCGGAGCACATGCATTAAAACGCTTTTTCCTGAGCCGCTTCTGCCCAGAAAGCCGACCGATTCTCCCTCCTCTATTACAAGGTTGATTTTGCGCAGGGCTTCAACCTCACCAAAACGAACTGTCAGATCCCGGATCTCGATGAAAGGTGCCAAACTATCATGCCCCATTAGATTGAGTGTAATGCAGTTTCTCTGCGTTATTCAGTTGGAATGATGATACTTAAGTTTATCCAAGGTTGTAACATAACGGCCGATAACGATCGTTACAGCTTCATGATCAAAGTATCTTCAAAGTCGATATCCGAATTAATCAATTTAGTATTTTATGGTTGAATTAGCTGAATGCACAGGTGTTAACTTAGATCATTGGCCATATTGATGATGAAATTGAGTCTCTTAGATTGAGGTCCTAGGTGCTGTGCTTACTCTAGATTTTAGTATACTCTGAGATTTCTAATCTGCTCTGAGATTTCGGCTGTCCAAAGATTAGGTTCTCGACAAATTCTATAGGCGAGACTTTAAGAACAGTCATCCGTTACTGCCTACACCTGGCTTGATTATCATCTTATCGATCCTGTTCTCGTCCATGTCCACAACCTCGAAGCTAAGATCGTCCCATACAAACCGGTCTCCTGTAGAGGGAATTCGCCCCAAATGCATCATCACAAACCCTCCAATGGTCTGGTAGTAGCCGCTATCTTCTCCTGGTAAGCGCTTCACTTGGAAGATCTCTTTGAACTCGTCTGTGGAGAGCATGCCGTCTACAAGCCAAGAACCGTCATCGCGCTTCACTACCTGGGGTTCAGTTGGCTTTCCTACGTAAGGCATGTCTCCGACGATGGCCTCTAGAATGTCTTTTAGAGTCACTAGGCCCTGAATCCCGCCGTACTCATCTACGACCAGAGCCACCTGCGCCCCGGATTGCCTGAACAGCTCCAGGATCTTAAGGGCAGCCATGCTCTCAGGTATGAACTGAGGGGGCATCAGGGACGACTTCAGATCTATCTGCTGATCTTTTAGGCTGCAGGATAGCATGTCTCTTGACCGAACGACGCCCAATACATCGTCGAGGCTGCCTCTCCCGACAGGGAAAAGTGGGTAATCACTCGCCTCAACTTTGAGTCTGATCTCATCAGGAGAGTCGTCGATGTCCAGCCAGATGACATCGGCTCGGGGTATCATGAGTGAAGCTGCTCTCCTGTCGCTCAGACGGAAGACCCTCTCCACTATGTCCTGTTCGACCTCCTCGAACACTCCCGCCCTTGTTCCTTCGTCGATGAGGATCTTGATCTCTTCTTCGGTAACAGGAGGCTCTTCTACAGGTTTTATGCCTGCGACCTTCAAAACAAGATCTGTAGAAATGCTGAGAATACGAACCACAGGCGAGAGGAGCAAGGATATTGTGTTCATGGGGGATGCTATGATTGAGGCAACCTTTTCAGGCCTGCTCATACCCAGTCTTTTTGGAACTAACTCCCCAACTACTAAGGAAAAGTAAGAGATGCCCATCACCACTAGGATGATGCCTGCGATGTGGCTGTAGGGCGTCAGCAGGGGAATTTCCTTCAGCCTGGCTTCCACTTCACCTGCTACAGTGGATCCACCGAAAGCGCCCGCAAGGATGCTGATGAAAGTTACGCCGATCTGACAAGTTGAGAGGAAACGGTTTGGAGAGCTTGCAAGCTCCAGAGCCTTCCGGGCTCCTTCGTCTCCTTCGTTGGCCCGCTGCTGCAGGCGGGCCTTTCGTGAGGAGATCAGAGCAATCTCGGACAGAACGAAGATTCCGTTAATGATTATCAGCAGGAGGATTATTGCTATCTCAGTGATCATTAACTATTCATCCTGGAGACTGAAACTCGATATTCGAATTCCGCGCTTGCAAGCTCGGGCATCCTCCCCATACGGAACCGGAACCGCTGATACTTGGCACACGGTTGCGTTATTCCCATCTATATCGAATCTCCTGATTATCTAATGGGTTCAAGATATTATATATAAGTTGGTGATGTGACTGCTAAACGAGGATCATTAGATTGAAAACCAATGGAGTGATTCTGCTTTCGATTCCAGAAAATATTCTCGGTTATCAAATCTGGCTCACGCACTGTTGTTATCCCAAATCCACTCAATCATTTATCTTCAAGCTAGATATGGGAGGCTTTGTGGCCTGCTAGAGAAGTGAGATGAGCGTCCTGTTGCAATAATAATGCAATAGCTCAGGCAACATCATTGTCTTCTTCGGTTGGTTGCTTTGAGTGCTCCTCCTGGTTAACCTGGTAGATGGCCACAAGCATACCCACCAGCGCAGGAGCCAGGAAGAATCCGGCTATTCCTGCCACCAGGCCGCCTCCCATGAAGGATATCATGACAAGAAGCGGATGCAGCGAGGATTTTGTGTATACGAAGTAAGGCCTTATTACCAGCTCTGCTATGTGGACCAGGACCGAGCCAACCGCGAAGAAGACCAGTGCATCGAAGGGCCCAAGGGTGAAGTACCTGTAGATCGACGCAGGGATGAAGACCAGCCAGGTCATGAATGGGATGAGTCCGGCAAGAAAAACCATGCTGGCCAGAGCGTATGGGCGCGGAACACCGAACATGACGAATATGATTATCGACACAAGCCCTCCGGTGATGGCGGTGTAGACGCTGCCTAGGATTATACCGCTGAGCATTCTGTCTATTCTCGTCAGATACTTCTCGTTCATCTCTGCCTTCTCCGGAGGTAAGATCGACATGAGGAAACCCCCAATCTTATGGCCATCTGCAAGCAGGAAGTAACAGGCGACAAGCGATAGTATGAAGTTGAGCACGCCCAGAGAGAATGCTTTACCCAGTCCGAAGATCGGTATGCTGCCGGCTATGGAGGTAGCTATTGAAACGACGTTCTTGATGCTCAAGTTAAGCTCTTCCATAACGACCTGCGGAATGTGGAGATCCACGATGAGAAATGATGCTGCCTTGAGGATTTCTCCCTGGTGTTCAGCCAGCCAGATGAACTGGTTTACGACCTCGATGGCTCCGATGCCAACGATCATGGATATGGGAATGGCTATGCATATCGTAGCCACTGCAGATCCGAGCAGTCGCCTTTTTCCGAAAAGGTTTCTTACCGGCAGACCGACATATGCAAAGACCACACCGAGGATCATGCCATCCAACAGTGGGAACACCAGGTAGGATACAAGTGCGAGAGCAACTATCACGACCAGCGACATTAGCCGGTTCTCGCTCAGGTACGATCGATAATCGGAGCTCATAAAGTTATTACACATCTTTACCCCCATGATAAATAACCATTGGGCATTCCGACTTTAGAACGATATGGGAGTTCTGAATGACTCAATATGTTAGCACCGTGGATGAGACTCGCGCAAAAGCTGAAGGCAATGCACATTCTTTCTGGGGCATCAGATGAAAGGCGCATGTTTGATAGGATTTCTGCTACAGGCTTACGGAGTAGTAGGTGCTCCGGAGGCGAAGCTTGGCCCCGGAGGCTTCGTTCCAAGCTATTTGCCATGAAAGGCCATGAATAGCTGGCATTAACTCTATAGCTAAGTATGCGACCTTGATCCTGAGGATTGGTGGCGTGGCTTCCATGTCCAGAATGGCGGACCTGGCGCATAAGAGGAGGGAACGATAAGTAAGTCCTAACTCTGTCACTGTTTGATGTTAGCTCTATGCCTTTATTTCCAGCTTGATAGATCTTCCTCTCATCTTCTGCCAAGGAAATAGATTCAAACAGGATAATTAGAATGTTATAAATAGAACTAAGAAGTTACCCTAAGGTAGGCATGTACTATGATAGACCCATATATTTTTTACTGGGATACCAAATGTGAAAATAGGCTACGTAGTTTGCCAAAAAAAAACCTGGTGCGTTCACGACATGGGTTGTGATAAAACCGCGCCTCGAAAATAAATAAGATGCCAATAAGATCGCAAGGTAGGTCCTGATGGTCTTGTCTGGCGGCAGTGCCTCCTTGACATTGCGACAGAGCAGTCGAGCTGCTTCGAGAACTCTCTCCCTTGCATCCCTGCGAACTGGGCCCGCCCGAGCGCTACGTGTGAATGCCCACATGCAGAAGTCTGATTGGAAGTCCTTAACCATGCCACTGCTCTGCTTTAAGTTTAAAGCTCGTAACGTCATTAGGCGATTCACTCATGGAAAAGCTTCATTTGCCAATCCTCGTTGAAATCGATGAAGACGGTAGATACATAGTTAGCTGTCCGCTTTTCAAGGGATGTCACTCCTGGGGCGAGACCATTGACGAAGCCATGGAGAACATAAAGGAGGTCATCGAAATGTGCCTGGAAGAGACAAAAATCGATGATCTCAATACGTTCATTGGTTTCAGAGAGCTGGAAGTAGGTCAGGATGCAAAAGCTTCCTGCGATTAATGCCCAGG
>PMNG01000081.1 GCA_003162615.1 Methanothrix sp.
AAATGTTTTTATTCATGAAACCCAAGTTTTACCTTGGAGACTAACAAGTACAAACCCTAAAACCGACATCATCCAAGTAAAACAATGCGGGGGACGGGAGTCGAACCCGCGAACACCTTCGTGACAGGGTCCTAAGCCCTGCGCCTTTAACCACTTGGCAACCCCCGCGCATTTTCTATGAGCCGTGCTATAATTTCGGGCTAGCCCTCATTTAGAGGACAGGGCTGTACTAGAACTTTGCGATCCTGTGATGGATGGACGGAGGTGTCTTGGGTGGTTTAAGCCCTTCTGCCTCTGGGCAGATTGCTTATAACCCAACAGGCCTATCAATACTTAATCACATTGATAATATGCCGCTTGATCCCTACGATTATGTGCGCATTCAGGCCCAGCTTGACTTTCAATGCGTGCGTTGTGGAATATGCTGCCAGGTAGCCGATCCAATCGACATTTATCCCAAGGATATTCGAAGATTGTCGAGCCATTTTAATATCTCTATAGAAGAAGCAGTCGAAGAATACACAATCCCTCACCCCACTGAGCCAGACCTTCGGGCGTTTAAAAAAAGCGCACCATGCAGATTCTACGACGAGGCCCAGAAGGGATGCAAGATATACCAGGCCAGACCGATGGTATGCAGGTGCAGCCCTTTTCTAAGCCCGGGTCAAATAGGACTCCTTGGCGTAGAGGTTTACGAAGATTGCCCTGCCTCGGGGGAGAGCATCAAGAGAATTGAAAAGGATTTGGATCTGCTACAAAACCCGGACTCAAAGACGCGGAATAGGTTGGAAAAAGCATTATCCAAGATGATGCAAATAGAATGACCATTTAACCTACTGTGCCTCAGCTTTTGCTTTTCTCAGGCCTAGAATCTTCTAATCAGCTCAATTTCTAATCAGTGCAATCTATTTCTGGCCTATAAGCCACTCCAGGACCGCCTTGGACACATGCAGCCTATTCTCCGCCTCGTCGAAGACGGCTGACTGCGGCCCGTCCATTACCTCATCGGTGATCTCCTGGCCGCGGTGGGCAGGCAGGCAGTGCATGGCGATTGCATCTTTTGACGCCAGCTTCAAAAGCTCGCCGTTCACCTGATACTTTCCAAAGACCCTCAGCCGTTCTGCCTCCATCGCCTCATCGCCCATGGACACCCAGGTGTCGGTCACCAGCACGTCGGCGCCTTTGGCGGCCACCGCTGGATCCGTGACCAATCTCGGATTGCCCCCAAGCCTCTTTGCCTCCTCCAATATCTTGGCCCTGGGCTCGAAACCCTTCGGCGAGGCTACGACGATTGACATGCCCGTGATGGCCGCAGCAAGGATCATGGAGTTACAGACGTTGTTGCCATCCCCGATCCAGGCTATCTTCAGCCCATCCAGCAGGCCGAAGCGCTGACGCATTGTCATCAGGTCTGCCAGAATCTGGAGCGGGTGCTCCCAGTCGGACAGGGCGTTTACCACAGGCACGCTGGCATGCTTTGCAAGCTGAACGACGGTGTTGTGAGAATAGACCCTAGCGGTTATTCCGTGCACATAGCGCGATAACACTCGGGCCGTGTCGTCGACAGTCTCTCCTCGGCCCAATTGCAGCTCTTTCGCAGATAGGTTTAGGGCATGACCACCAAGCTCTTCGAAGGCCACCTCCAAGGAGACGCGCGTGCGCGTGGATGGCTTCTCGAAGATCATGGCCAGGCTTTTTCCTTCCAGGGGCAATGTTCTGGTATTGTAGCGCCCGGCCTTGAAGGCATCCGCCCTGTCAAGGAGCCGAATGATGTCGTCCTTTCCGAGATCTGAAATCGATATGAGATTCATCTAAGCACCCTGGGCCTTCATCCTCTGGAATAGCTCGGATATCTGGGTAACACTCTCCCCAGAGGGCGATACCTGGGCAGAGATCCCCTTGAACCCAGGGATGTTTGTCTCGCATACGTCATCCCTGACGAGCTGGTTCGACCAGGGACTGTTGACCATGAAGGCAAGCCCGGGATGGGAATCGTCTTCGGAGGCCTTGACTGCCACAACTACGCTTCCGACATCGTTCTTAACCAGGACGTTCTGGCCGTCCTTCACTCCAAGACCGGCCATGTCCTGCTTGTCCAGGGTAATCTGAGCGCTCAGCTTCCTGTAGTCCTCCGAATACCTGCTCTTTTTCTCCGCCTCATTCTGGAAGATGTCCCTGAAGGTGACCACGGTCACAACGACTTGCATTTCAGATCTCCTCCTTTATCCTGGCCAGGATCTGTTCGTCAGATAGCAGATCGGACTTCACGATGGGCTCGAACTCTATCCTGACCCCGTCCATTCGTATGGCGCTTCCGCCAGCCTCTAATCCATACATGGCCGAAGGAATCACAACTTGGGCAGCATCAGTTGTCAGAGAACGGCGCGGGTCTATGGCGATCAGAGAAACTCCGGCCAGGCTCTTGGCGGTACCAAAAGGTAGGGACGAGAGGGGATCAGAGCCTATCACCAGGGCGGCATCACAGATCTTTGCCGCGGCCATGATGCTGTTCTCAGGTCCATGGGTGACCTGGCCGCTATGGAAAGAGACCCGGTTTATGGAACCGGAATCGTCAAGCAGGAGCTGGTTGAAGCCTCGCATGTTGTAGTGCTCGACCATAGGAACAACCTTAAACGTGGTTATCTCATTCAGTTTGGCGACCAGAGTCTTCAAAAGTTCGATCTTGTCCTGGAGAGCGTAGACCAAGCCCACACCAGGAAAGATTACGCCGTACTCGGTCTTGCGAAGAATTGTTCCCAGATCGATCATGCGCTTCTTGTCCCCATACTTGGGGATCTTTCCATCAAGAACGTCAATTACCGAGGCTATGAAATCTGCGTCGCCCCCAGGAGGAACCCGGAAGTAGTTGCTGCATAGCTTCGCCGTCGCCGACTTTCTTACGTCCACAACGAGGCAGTTTCTCTCCTCTTCATAGCTCTTCTGGCGCTTCGATCCTCTGGGATAGTAGGCGAACCGGGAGAGGAGTCGCGGATGGCTGTTGGATGGATCGGCTCCCCAAAAGACCGAGGTGTCTGCGAAGTTCCTGACGTCGTCAAGTGTGCAGGTCGGGAGCTTTCCCGTCAGAACAAGCTCCATGAGTATCCCCTGGCAGAAGGACGAGGTATCATCGATGGTGGCACCAAGCTTCTTGCCTAGGTCTATCCCAACACGCTGGGCCTCCAGGGCCGAGTTCGACCATCCATATAGCAGCGGGTGTTTTGCGTTACGCAGGATATCGACAGCCTTCGTAATGGCCTGGTCCACTGAGACTTCCTGGCCATCTATCTTTGGCACAATCCTCTCGGTGAACAGGGCCTGGAAGTGGCCGTGCCCCTTTCGGCATAGGTTCTTGACCTGGGAGATAGCCCCGGTCTTCAATGTCAGCTCGATGTCCTCACACAGAAGCGAACAGCCGGTACACACTGCCATGAAATCACCTATACAAACTCTATAGCCTTGCTCGGGCATGTTACGGTGCAGGCATTGCACATGACCTTATTGGGCCCGAACCTGCGGCATTCTTTGACGTTCATGCACTTGACTACCCCGTCCTCAACTGCCAAAATCACCCTGTCGCCCTGTGGTCCCAGGCCGATGCCGCACCTAGTAGGCTCTGCGGCCACGTTGACGGGGCAGGCCACAACGCAGTTTCCGCAGCCAAAGCACTTCTCGGGATGGATGATCAGGCCGGTCTCAGAGGCTTTCTCCAGAGGTGCGAGCAGCTCCTTCAGTTTCTTGAATTTGTCTGCATATTTAGGATTGAGAAGAGCTGGGCAATCCTCAAGTTTTTTCTCCCGGTTGAGAAGAGCTACAGCGAGGGCCATACATGAGGAATATCCACACTCCTTGCAGGCATCCGTTGGCAGTAACTTGTATATTTCCATGGCACCGACCATTAACCTGACACCCCTAATAGAAGGACTAGGTTACTCTAAGGACCAATCGTTATTAAGATATTGGCCCGCTTCACGCAAACCTTTTCATACCTCCCTGCCCAATTATAAGTAATGCCTTTCAGTAACCCCTTGGCCCTTCTGGGACTGCTAAGCATAATTCCTCTGATAGTGATCTACCTAATCAGGCCAAAGCCTCGCGAGGTCCTCTTCTCATCCACAATATTCCTTACTGAGGAGAAGGCCGAGCGCTCTGCTGTTCTCAGCCGCCTGATCACCGACCCGCTGTTCTGGATCCAGCTCTTGGTCCTGTGCTCTCTCTCCATAGCAGCCGCTGGTCCTTACACAACGGAAGTAGGCACTCCTACTAGCCATTTGGTCCTGGTTGTAGACCTATCCGCCTCCATGGAGAGCAACTTCGCAGGAGCCAGGGCCCTAGCTGATCCTTATCTGGACAGCTACCAGAGGATCAGCATAGTCCTTGCAGAAAACGTGCCAGTAGTGGCCCTCCAGTCTGGGTCCCCAGCGGAAGCGCGAGATGTCCTTTCCAAGCTAACACCTCGCGCAGTCTCTGCTGACCTCTCCAGCTCAATGATCATGGCCAACGGCCTCCTGGGGTCTGAGGGCGGAAACATGCTCGTAGTCTCGGACTTCATAAGCTGGGAGGGCGATGACCCCGGAGACACCCGCAAGCTCCTTGAGTCCAGTGGAGCCGTCAGCATAGTCTTTGCCAACTCCAAAAGCTACGCGGACAATGTGGCCATCGTTGGCGGATGGACCATAGACTCCGGGCAGGGATACGCCAATCACACAGCCCTGGTGCACAACTTCGGCCAGGCCAGGCCAGTGCCCATCTCAGTCACCGGTCCAGGGGGCACATCATCCAGCTCAGCCTTTCTGGGTCTGGGTCAGGACTACTACTTCTCCTTCAAGGCCTTCCCCGGCGTGAACAAGATCACTCTGGACCTGAAAGACGCCATCAGCTCCGACAACGCTGCATATGTCTACATCCCCGAACAGGGCCAGAGGAAGATCCTCTACCTCGGAGAACCTGGGCCCGCCTTGACAGCACTGCAATCTCTTCCTAACGTCCAGGTAGGGCAGTCGGGAGACTACGTGAACTTCGATGTCGTTGTGGTCTCAAAGAACGCCTCCTCTGATGGCCAGCTCAACCGCTACATAGATGGAGGTGGCAAGTTGGTCTACATCGCCCAGAGCAAAAACGATAGCCCTGACTACCTTCCGGTGAGAATAACGGGCGAGGCCAAAGGACCTGTGAACCTGTGGGTGAGGTCCACTGAGTTTGCCTCCGACATTCACTTCGATGAGATAGGCATATCCAGCTATCTGGATGCAACTGCCAGAAGACAGTCAGTGACTATGGTGGAGGCCAACGGAGCGCCCGTCCTGGCCTACTGGAGGCTGGGAAAAGGAACTGTGATTTACAACGGCCTTGAGAAGGACTCTGATTTCTACTTCCGGCCTGAGTATCCCATCTTCTGGAATGAAATGATCAACTGGTTGAATGGCGTCCCGGATTTATCCGCGTCAAACCGGAAGACCGGGGAGACGATACCTCTGGGAGCAACGGTGAGTGTACAGACTCCCTCGGGAACTGTTACCACTACAGACCTACTGCTGGATGAAGTCGGCATGTACAGCTACCAAGGAAAGACGCTGTCCGCCAGCATGTACAACCCCAGGGAGTCTGACCTCAGCGATGGCGCCAGCTACCCTGCAGGCCAGTTCGGTAACCAAGGCGGAAGAGAGACTCTAGTGGAGAAGGATCTCTCCATCTGGATCATTGCCCTTGCCGCTCTGGCTGTGATCCTTGAGATGGCTATCCTCAGATGGAGGCGGGAGACATGATGGATGGGGTTTACTTCTCAAATCCCCAGCTTATGTGGGGAATTCCCATCCTCCTGGTTGCAGGGCTTATCTACACCTTTAAGCGGGCCAAGAACAGGCTCATGGCCGCCAGCAGGCTGGCCGTGTTCTGTCTGATCCTAGCGGCAGCAGCTAACCCGTACATCGTAGCTACCCATGTGGTTCAATCCTCTGAGCCGAGCATCACCATCCTGGCGGACAAGACTGCTTCCATGTCCGTCTTTGACCCAGATGTAGCCACCAGGCTAGGTGGCGTGCTGCCCAACTCCCAGATCAGGACCTTCTCGGGAGAGTCCACTCCCCTAGGAGACAAGATCCTTCAGTACGCCGCTCCCGGATCGACCCTGGTCCTGGTCTCAGACGGGTATAGCAATAAAGGACGTTCCCTGGATGATTCCTTGGCCCTGGCCAGGGCCTCCAACACCACGGTGTTCGCCATCCAGATGGCTCCGGTGGTCATCGATGCCAGCGTTGAGATATCGGGAACTAATACTGCCGTAGCGGGAGGCGATTATCCCTTCTCGGTCATCATCAGGGCCTCGGGAAATTATGTTGGGACTCTTTCGGTGTCATCCGACGGCCAGTCGATCTATAACGATAGAGTCTCCACCAACAGCTCTTCGTCCATCAGGATCTCTCACACCTTCTTCACCACCGGAACTCACATCCTTAGAGCCGAGATCTCCCCGGACGCTCAGCCGGTGAACAACGTGTACCAAAAAGCCGTTTATGTAGTTCCCAAGGCCAACGTGCTTCTGGTCTCAGGTGGTGCTTCTCCCCTGACCACTATTCTCTCGGGGCTCTACAATCTGTCCCAATCGGAAAGTCTCCCTTCGGACCTCAGGGGATACAAGGCGGTAGTTCTTGACGATCAGAGAAACGCTCCAGAGCTCGCTAACCTCAAAATGTTCGTTCGCGATGGCGGCGGGCTGGTTGTGGTTGGCGGTACCGACTCTTACGAGCTGGGAGGTTACCTCAACTCATCCTTTGAGGATCTGCTGCCTGTCAAATCGCTGCCGAGCACCTTCAAAGGTGGTAAGGTTGTGGTGCTGGTCCTTGACATTTCTCTGAGCATGCTTGCCACTAGGACCAAGGACGGGACTACGCTTCTGGATTATGCAAAAGCCCTGGCAATAGAGCTGCTCAAATCTCCCGACTTTCGGGATTACAAAGTCGGCGTGGTTGTGTTCGGAACCAAGGCCTACGTTGTCAATAGCCCTCTGCCGTTGCCCCAGGGTCAACCTGTCATAGAAGACAAGATATCCAGCCTGTCTCCTTCAGGAAGCGAGGACACCAACCTGGACAACGGTCTAGAGCTTGCTAGAGACATGCTCAACGCTTCCGAAGGAAAGGGGGAGATCATAGTCATCTCCGATGGAGACCTTAGGGGCTACCCTGATGTCTTCTTACACTCCTCCGAGTTGATCCGCGAGATCAACGTTACAACTCGTCTCATCCAGGTCCAGGCCTTCCCTAACGGGAACGGAATTTTCGGGGATCTTGCGTCCAAGTCAGGGGCGGAGTTCCTTCCCTTCACCTATCCCACCTCGATAACCACCAATGTTCAGAACCAACCGGAGAATCTGACCCAGAAGCCCCAACAAACATCCGAATACTCAGTTTCAGTTGTGAACAAGAACCATTACATCACATCAGATCTTGACATTAATGCTTCCATAACCGGATTCAATGACGTGACGCCCAAACCAGGGGCCCAGAAGCTGGTGGCCATTACCGACGGCAAACCTGTGCTAACAGCCTGGCGATACGGCCTGGGCAGAGTGGCGGCCCTTTCCACCGACGATGGATCTGGATGGGCCGGTTCTCTCTACAGTGCCCCCAGCTCAAAGCTGATATCCGCAACGGTCAACTGGGCTGTAGGCGACCCCAGGCCTGAGACGAACCGAATAGACTCTGGGGATGGTTGGCTTGGGACGCCGTTGGAGGTGACCGTTCAAAGCGATAGCCAGCCTGTGATAGATCAAGCAAGCATACAGCGCACTGGAGAAAATCAGTATGCTGTTACATTGACTCCTGATAAAACAGGGATTATGTACCTTGGAGATTACGGGATTGCAGTTAACTATCCACTGGAGTACAGAGACTTGGGTTTCAATCCAGACTTGCCCAAAGAGATAATGGCCAATGGGGGGAGAGTCTTTACCGAGAAGGAAGCAGGCCTCAGCCTAATAGAAGAGGCCAGGATGAAGAACCAGAGGACTGTCCAGGACAGAGTGTCAAAGAGGGATTTGCTCCTGCTTGCGGCCTTGACGATATTCCTGGTGGAAGTTATTGGGAGGAGGTTAAGAGAGATAAAGGTTCGCGGCCGATCTTAACCGAAAACTCACCATTAGATTTTAATAGCATACCATATGAGATGATCTTATATTCTGTGGAGGTAACTGCTACACAATGAGTTCTGAAATGTGCACTGTCTGTGGACTTCCTGGGGAGCTCTGCATCTGCGAGGAGGTTGCCAAGGAACAGCAGCGTATAGCTGTCAAGGTTCAAAAGCGCAGGTATGGAAAAGAGGTAACCGTGATCCAGGGCATAGATCCTCACGAGATCGACCTTCAGGAACTCTGCACTTACCTTAAATCCAAGCTGGCCTGTGGCGGGACCGTAAAAGACAGTCTAATAGAGCTGCAAGGCAATCACATTCAGCGGATCAAAGAGATCCTCGTGAAGAGAGGATTCGGCTCAGAGCAAATAAGCACTTGAAAAACAGCTCAGCGGTTTTGGCCGCTGATCCTTTAATTGATGTCGAAGGTTGGCTCTATCGCCCGTAATCTTCTGGTTGATCCTCTGCAGTTATGGTTCCTTCTTTGCCTATAACTATTGAGAATATCCATTCGCTGAGCTTGGCACAGTGCTCTGGCTCACACTCTTCGATGCATCCTGCACAGGGCTCAAATATCAGTACAGGCATGAGAGATTTGAATCGTTTACTATTTGATTTGTCTGCATAGCACAGTCTATAAGTCCTGATGCCGTCGATCGACTCCAGCTGCCTGGTGATGAGGTTCTCCTTCATCAGCTTTGCCACGATGCGAGAACACTTTCTAGAATCGATCTTCAGCGCCTTCCAGAGATCACTCTGCAGAACGCCACTCTCGCAGGACTTGATGAATTCCAGAGCATCCACATCAGCAGACATCCTTACCCCTATTCTATAGGACTTATGAGGATGATGTTGTTTCCTCTTAGGATGACAGACCCCAAAGACCGTGTCTTCTCTCCGCCGATCAGCTCGACTGTCTCCAGGAGATGAAGGTTTAGGTACTCGTCTACGCTATTGAGTATGCCCTCTAGGACATACCTGGGAGACCCTTTCATCTCGACCTGGATCTTGCTGCCTATCAAAGTCTGAACCTTTTTGGTGGGAAACATGAATTTACCTCTTAGTTATATGGTGCGATGGTGCGATAATATTTCAAATTTTGTATGCCTAATCATGCAGAAGACAAAATCTATTTTTTCTAAACAGCCTCTACGCTAGTTACACCTGAAACGTCCTTTCTAAGCTCTTTCTCGATGAAGTTCTTGAGGGTCATCTGAGAGAAGGGACATCCGGCACAACTGCCCTGTAGCTTCACTTTAACTACTCCATCTTTTATATCCACCAGCTCGACGTCTCCTCCCTCAACCCGCAGTGCGTTTCGAATCCGTTCTAGGGCGGCTTCTACCTGTTCTTTGAGCTCTTGCATTTCCATTAGTCCCCTTTAACCTTTATCGACGTAACCTTGTGCCCCATAATCGTGTACCTTATTCCTTTTAAAGCTTCCTCGAGCTGCTTTATGATCCGGTCGCATTTGTCAGAGCTGACAACGGTATTCACCATGATACCGGGTTCAGAGTGATTCCTTATTGTCTCCAGGGTCATCTTAGGATCTTCACTCAGGCGAAAGTTCTTCCAGGTCTTAGGGGCCATCCCCTGGTACTCGACGAGGTAGAAGCCGGTGATCCCGAGCTCCGTCAAGGTATTGATAACCCGCACCAAATGCTCGTAATCGACAAAGATCTTGACCATGGTCTTCATACTAAATCCCCAAAAGACTAATCGGCTGGAAACCTTAAATAACTTCGCTAGATATTCTTTTATCCTTAAGGAATGTCAAGCTTATCATGGCCGAGAGAGACATCCGGGAAGTCCTTAAGAGCATGGAAATAACTATAGATGAAATAGTATCTGCTGCCTTTGAACTTTACTTTCCTCACCCAGGCGTAGAGACACGGGAGAAGGCCGAAGCCGTCTTCCGTAGGGAGCTGGACCTCGCGCTTTCCGACCCCAACCTCGCGCTTTTGATCTACGCGGGCGTCCTTCTGGAATCGGAGGGCGTAAAGGAGAACCTGCCCAACCTCAGACAATCCGACTACGACAACGATCTCACCTGTTTGATAGCTGACGAGGTTCTGGGCATGAGCATAGCCAAGTACATAGGTGGCTACAAAGGAGTATTCGATTACGTAAGGTACGACAAGGCCAAGCCCGGGATACTTGGCCGCTTGGGGCCATTCATGGACGATGTGATCGGCGGCCTAATCGGGGGAGTGTCCTCCAACATGTACACAAGGGCGGTGTTGGACTGAAGGACTTTTGGTTTGCTCTGAAGTCGGGTTTTGGCTTCCTGTCCACCATACCAGTCGGCATAAGCATGGAGGGTTTGGAGGCATTGATGAGCCGCGCCTACATCTTTTCCCTGGTGGGGCTTGTCTTAGGAGTAATTATCGGAGGATCAGCCTACCTCCTTTTCAGGATATTTCCGGCCGCCCTGACTTCGGTCCTGGTATTGGTCGTGATCTACAAGCTATGCGGGATCAATCACCTGGACGGCCTGGCAGACTTCGGGGATGGTGTCGTGGCCCACGGGTCCTCGGAGAAGAAAGTTACGGCAATGAAGGACGTAAACCTGGGGACTGGCGGCGTGGCCTTCATAATCATGATTCTGATAGCCAACTATGCCATCATCAATTCTATGCAGCAGATACTCCTGCCTTTGTCTCTGCTGGTTGCTGAGGTTTCAGCCAAGCAGTCCATGATCGCCTTCGCGGCATTTTCCAAGTCTTTGCATAAGGGGTTCGGACAGATAATGATCGATAAGACCGGCAACAGAGAGTTCTTGATCGGCCTGGTCATCTCTGTAGCTGCAATTTACTTTGTCCTCGGTCCCCTGGGACTAGCCATGCTGGCGGCTTCGCAACTGGCTGCCGTCTATCTGGTTGTCGTCGCAAAAAGGAACTTTGGCGGAGCAACGGGAGACGGGATAGGTGCTACCAATGAGATTTGTCGGACCGTTGCTCTGGCAGCCGCGCTTACTTTTGGGGGTGTACTTCCTTGGATGCGCTGGTGATGGCTGGCGGGAAAGGCTCCCGCTTGAGGATGGGCGAGAAGCCCCTGGTGAAGCTGTTCGGTAGGCCGCTGATAGACTATGTTGTGTCCGCCCTGCTGGACAGCTCGGCTGACAGGATATTCGTTGCCGTCACGGAGAACGTGCCCATGACAGGGGGGTGGGCAAGGGAAAGGGAGTTGGAAGTTGTTGACACTTCCGGAAAAGGATTTGTTGCGGACATGGTGGAAGCCGTGGAAAAGGCAGGTGTAATCCAGCCTATTCTGATAATCATGGCCGATCTTCCCCTGATAACTCCGGATTTGATAGACGAGATCATGGAGATATATGAAGAGCGCCCCGAACCGGCTCTGTCCACCCACACGCCGCTCAACTTGCACGGTCGCCTAGGACGGAGGCCGGATTCGCTGTTCAATTACCGTGGCCAGCTCATTGTTCCATCGGGCATAAATATCTTGGACGGAGCAAATATTAGGGTGGAGCAGGAAGACTACCATCTGATCGTGGAGAGGATCGAGCTGGCTGTCAACGTGAACGTGGTCGAGGACCTGAAGCTCTGCGAATCGATAATGCAAGGTGATCTTTAGTTGAACGAGATGGATATAACAATTAAAGGCGAGAGATACTCGTCTGCAGACTTGAAGCTGCTTATAGGAGAGGATGAGGTCTTGGAGCCCAAGCCGCACATACTCCTGCTGGCCAAGATCCTGCGCAACCCCATGAGGTTACCGTGGTTTCTTAAGGACATCTGCGGCCTATGCTTGAACGATGATGATCTGAAAGAACTCCGCCTTGCCCTGATCAGGGTCCAGGTCGACGCTGAGCTGCGGATGAACCAGGACATCCAGAGATACCAGCAGAGGCGTTATGTGACCCAGGTGGTTGAGATTCTTCAGTTCAATGAGCTGCTGCTGGCGCCTAAGGAGCATGTTGAAGAAGCTGAGATGGAGTAGTACGTCACTTCATCCATAAAGTCTATTCGGCCAGCTCCGGTTTGTTTGTAGTAAGTTAGAAAAATAATTGGGCTTTGGTGTATCTAGCCTCCTCCACATCCGCAGCCGCCACCTCCACCAGCTACGCCCCCTGGGGGACCTCTCGATTCTCCCATTGGGTACATGATGTTTTTGTACCCGGTCAAGTTCTTGTTTTTTAGGTCCCTAGCGTAACCGGACAGATCAATCACAGGCATAGCAGGTGCTGACGTATTCATCTGTTTGCCATTCCCGGATAAGTTATTAATTGGCATTTTGCTCATCGTCGAGTTATTTATCGATATGTTGTTTATCGATGAGTTACTAATTGACGAGTTGTTCGCCAATACTGCCTGAGAGCTGGCTAATTTGAAGCTTCCTAATTGTATCACCGACTTTGCTGGCGGTTCCGCAGCCTGTGCACCGAGGACCAAAAAGGCGAACAGTACCGTCAGGACAAATGCCGCTCTAGGCTTATTCGAGAACATAGTCCATCCTCCTATTCTAAATAATACAAAAGTGTATAAAATAAGGTTTTGTGCCCTAACCGGGCACAACCATTTCTCTTACTTGGGCGGCCAGTAATCCTTCATCCAGCCGACGATGCGTCCCGAGTCCTCTGGGCCGACCATGATCTTGGCCTTGCCCGCGAAGAGGTCCTCCAGCTCACCGCTGAACTTGGCGGCCATTCCGGGCAGCATCAGGGCGGGGTACTTCTGGCCCTTCCAATCGAAACCGGTCTCGTCCATGGATTCCTTGATCTTTGTCGGATTGAGCTGACCACCGGCAACGGATGCCTGCACGCCGATACCATCGGTGTTGACGGACAGTATGTAGGCGTTTATGTTGTTTGAGGCGACGTCCGACTCGACTGTGTAGTAAGTCAGGGCGAAGTTCGTGGTCACGATGATGGGCGACTCCGGTCCCGGGGTACCGACCTTGTAGAGTCCTGGCTTGACCTGGACAGGTTTCCTCGGATCGGTGTAGATGTTGAACCGCAGATGCATGTCCGGCATCATGCT